>JADJXG010000001.1:2002956-2338109 GCA_016715965.1 Saprospiraceae bacterium
TGGACAAAGACAATGGGTAAATCAATCTTCTGTGAAAATTGGGAAGCATCAAATTCATCCGACCCGCAACCCGTCAATGTGAATAAGCTCATCGCGCTCAGAATAACAGTCCCCCTTAAAAATCCTGCGGTCCAGGATATGTGTTCTACAATGTTTTGGAAAGTCATATTTAAATTATTGTTAATAGGTATATGCTTTTATTTGAGTATAGTTAATTTACTGAACTTTGTTGGATGGTTTAAATCAAATTTCATGCATTCAATCAAGATTCAAATATATTGTTTTATTGCAATTCTTACTGGATTGGTTTCCTGTAAAACGGATCCTAAAAATCAGGATACCCTTGAGCAACTCAATGATGCCAAAGATGGAGTGGCTTTGGCGGCCAACCTGTTTGGTGACAAATTAAACCAATGGCCAGATTCTGATTCGGTCATTCGAATGCGGGAATCCGACATTGAAACCGCCCGTGCCGCCTACCTTGGAAAACTGGCTGACCCAAAAGGCTATCTTCAGTATGGAAAGGCTTTTTTGGCCCACGGCAATGTGGAGAACGCCATCCAAATCTTTGGAAAAGGGATCGAGAAATTTCCGGAGATCCCGGATCTGTATCTTTATTCGGGTGAAGCGATGCTGATCGGAAGACAACTCCGGCCGTCCATTGATCAGTTTTGGAAAGCGGGACAACACATGGAGAAATCAACGCATCCGACCGGAATTTCCGGAATGAGCGGATCTGATTCATTGGCTGGCATGACCTTGCAATATAGAAATTATCTTTTGATGGGCCTTGCTTTTCAGATGAGCAAGGATTTTACCAGCGCTGATAAAATGTTTGAAGTCTGTGGTGATTTTTCCAGCAACACGGATTTGTGGATCAGATCTTATTACTGGCAATACGAATGTTACAACCGTTCGGGCAGGACCCAAGATGTGCAAAACATTTTGAGCAATATTTCACCCACCATGCAGATTACAAGCAGCTCCAGGGCTTATCTGGATGCCATGTTGTTTTACAAAGGTGAAAAATCAGAAAAGGATTTGGTGGATCTAAACACTTTGCCCAAAACATCTGCAGAAGCAGAAGATTGGCTTATCAGAGCGTATGCAGTAGGTGTCAAACATCTGCTCAACAAAGATCAGGAAAAGGCAATCCAGGTTTTTAAGAAAATGTTGGCCACCAAATACTGGAATCAATTGCCTTATCTCGCAGCGGAAGGAGAGCTTGTGTTGATCGGTAATGTCGAACTGCAAGAACCGGAGCTCATCGAACTGAACACAGAAGGAAAAAAGAAACCAGTTATTTTCTAGCGACAGAATCTGGCTCTTGATCCATTGGGCCTGGTGTTTTGTCGAGGATCAATGCTTAAGGGAACTTACACAAGACTTCATCCGTTGATGGAATAAACGAAGTATCATGAAAAATGAAATTGTATTAAAACCCATTTCCGGTTGGTGGCCTCTGATTCTGGCAATCGTATTTCCCTTGAGCTTTTATTTGTTGAGACATCCTGTGTGGTGGATCGGAGGCGGCTTGATTTATCTTTTGTTGATTTCCGGATTTATTATTGTCAATCCCAATTTTTCAAAAGTTCTGGTTCTTTTTGGAAAATATGTGGGCACCATCAAAGAAGATGGCTTTTTCTGGGCAAACCCATTTTTGGTCAAAAAAGGCATTTCATTAAGAGCCAATAATTTTGACAGCGAGCGATTAAAAGTCAATGACAAAAGGGGAAATCCCATTCAAATCTCCGTCATTCTGGTCTGGCGGGTCAGGGAAACCTTTAAGGCTGCTTTTGAAGTCGAAGACCTTTTCAATTTTGTAAAAATACAAACAGACTCCGCGGTCAGAAAGCTGGCAGGCCAATATGCCTATGACCATGTGGATGACCATCAGGAGGTGACGCTGAGAACCTCCAGTGATGAGGTCAACCACGCCCTTGAACTTGAGCTTCAGGAACGATTGGAAATCGCCGGCATCGAGGTTATGGAAGCGAGGATTGCATATCTGGCTTACGCTCCGGAAATCGCGGCGGCCATGCTCAAAAGACAACAGGCAGAAGCCATCGTTTCTGCAAGGTATAAAATCGTAGAGGGCGCAGTTGGAATGGTCGAAAGTGCGATGGAACAAATCAGTCAAAGAGAAATTGCCCGTTTTGATGATCATGAAAAGGCAAGAATGGTCGGAAATTTGATGGTTGTATTGTGTTCAGACAAAGAGACCAGTCCCGTCATTGAAATGAACGGATAAGACAAAATTGACCCAAAAGAACTTAACAGTTTGTTGTGGCATTTCATCCGCGTTTTAAACCAGTTCACCCATTGCCCGGCCCAGTACCGACACTCAAAATTATCTTTGAGTTGTGTTTTAGAATATTTTGAGTAAGATTGAGTTGTAAAAGTTAAATATCAGGCTTCTTCGGAAGCCTTTTTTATTTTCATCAAAAATGGACATTCAATTTTCATTGCAATATAGAAGGAGGAGATAGAATCATAGAAATCGCCCCCTTCTAAAACAATAATTGATGGGTGAATGTCAACAGATCTTTAGAGCCCCAAAGGGGTTTGCCCTAATTGCAACATTCGGTGGAACAACCACAGGATTTGGATTTTTCTGCATACACCGTGATGCTAAAAATACCGGTACCAGATGATTTAAAAACTTTTAATTCCTCTTCATTGAGGTAGTTTTGCAAAATATCTTCGGGAAGACCGATGGCCTTTTCTTTCTGAATGGAAATGTTTGTAAAGCCGTTTGATTGAATCAGATGAAGATACTCCGATTTTTGAATGGCGCCCGAGACACAACCTACATACATTTCTGCAGCCTCGCGCAGCGCATCCGGAAGTTGGCCGACCAATACCACATCCGATATGCTGAAATGTCCCCCTTGTTTTAAGACGCGAAATATCTCTTTAAACACCCTGTCCTTGTTGGGAACGAGGTTTAATACGCAATTGCTCACGATAACATCGGCAACATTGGCAGAAACCGGTATATTTTCAATATCACCTTGTCTGAATTCGACATTGGAGTAGCCGAGTTTGGCAGCATTGATTCTCGCTTTTTCGATCATGGCAGGGGTGAAATCAATTCCAATGACCCTGCCATCTTCACCCGTTTCATTTCTGGCAACAAAACAATCGTTGCCGGCACCACTGCCCAGATCAATGACCGTATTACCTTTTTTAATTTTTGCAAATTGGGTGGGTAAACCACAGCCCAAACCCAAATCTGCCTCCGGATGATAGCCTTCCAAAGTCTGGTAGTCATCGCTCATGATATTGTACACCTCAGTCGAACACGAACCGGATCCACAGCAGGATGATTGATTGGTTTCTTTATCCTGCAAGGCAATTTCACTGTATTTCTGTCTTACCAATTCTTTGATCTGTTTGCCTCCGTCTTGTTCCAAAGAAACCGCGGGGTCGAAATTCGTTTGATTTAAATTTTCCATATCATTTGATTTAATAATTAACAACATTTGTTCTTTTTGGCCTTCAATTTTGAGGAGAGATTTGAAAAATAATCAAGCAATTGCTGGATCGCATTTTCATCGATGCAATAACAAATGGCATTGCCTTCGACATTGCCTTTGATCCAACCGGCACTTTTAAGTTCCTTTAGGTGCTGGGAGACGGTAGGTTGAGCCAGTGGAAGCTCGTTGACAATGTCTCCGCAGATGCAAGTATCCACTCTCATGAGATATTCTATGATGGCCACTCTTGCCGGATGGCCAATGCCCTTCGCCATAGTGGCGATGAGATTCTGGTCTTTGGAATAGTGCTCTGTTTTTGTAGCTCCCATTTTTAATATTTTTATATTGCAATATTACGATTAACTATTTAACTAGACACTCAAGCATCAAAATGGTTTAAATAATCCTTTATTTTATTTTAAAAATTGGTTTTCCTTGATTTGGGATTCTGTTCAATCATGGATTGATTGAAGTCTTTATCTTTGATTTGCAAGCAATTAAAACTTCTCAGTATAATTTTTGCGGCTCATCGCAAGATTTTTATTTTTCGCCTGGTCCTATTCATTCCAATTTTCCTCTTCATTCTCCTTCCCATTCTCAAAAGCTCTGTATCCTCTCCAAATTCCATATAAAATAAACAGGATGCCTAATATTTGATTCCAGGGTTCGTAGTCTGGCATACGCAAAAAGAAAATCATTCCACCCAAACCCACATATACCAAAGCCATGATACTTTGGAAAATCATTCTCAAATAATCAGTGGAAGGCATTTTACAATCTTGGCTTATTTATTTTGGTGAAGTTTCATTGCTCATCAGTCGAGGCTAAACAGGATGGGAAGTGTATAATTTACCTCAACGATTTTACCATCGTGCTTGCCGGGTTTCCATTTGGGCATCATACTGAGCACGCGGACGGCTTCTTCGTCACATCCGTGACCAATACCACCGGCTACTTTGAGCTTGCCCAGCTCACCCTGTGGATTGACCACAAAATTCAGAATGACAGTGCCCTTTATTTTATTTTGCTTTGCTTTTTCAGGATATTTTAAATTTTCGGTGATAAATTTATTCATGGCATCCAGTCCTCCGGGATACTCTGCCATTTGATCCACAAAAGGGTGTGTTTTGTCCTTCTGATTTTCTGATTCTAAAGTTGTTTGCGCAAACAGAATTTGAGCAATTAAAAGACAAAGCAACAAACCAGCCAGGGACATTCTAATAAAAATGGATTTCATGGATTGTTATTTAATTGTGATACAACGAAAACGCCTGAATCCATCAAAAGTGATGAATCAGGCGTTCTTTTTTTATTAGAAATAATATGAGCTAAGGGCTTATTCCAATCTGAATTTAATGGGCAGCGTAAAATTAACCGGTACTGCTTTTCCATTGTGTTTTCCGGGTTTCCATTTGGGCATGGATTTGACCACCCGAACGGCTTCTTCGTCACATCCACCACCAATGCCTCTGGCCACGTTTACTTTGCTGATGCTTCCATTGGGTCCTACCACAAACTGCACAACCACAGTGCCCTGGATGTCATTTTCCCTGGCGATGGCGGGGTATTTCATGTTGGATTGGATGAATTTCATCATGGCTGCCTGGCCATCCGGAAATTCAGGCATTTGCTCTACGAAATCGAAAGGCTTTTCCGGAGCGGGTTCTTCGATCACCGGAGGAGGAGGAGGTTCGACCAGTGAGGCATCGATTCCACTTTCATCCCCTTCTCTGTTTTCAGTGGATATATCCTTGTCCTGAAGTTCAGTGATATCAGGTGGAGGCGGTTCTTCATTTTCAACCTCTTCATCTTTCATGACCTTGGGAGGAACAAATCTAATCTGATCCTTGATAGGAGGAGGATCTACTTTTGGAGGAGGAGGAGGAGGTTCTTTATTGGGGTCAATGGGAGGCGGCTCGGCCAGGACCACCTCTTTCAACAAGAGATCGTCTTTTTCCTGAGGAATCAAAGACCTCACCAGATTTAAGATCATAGGACTGGATACCAGAAGTACAAAAAAGATCAAACCAATGACCAAAGACCTGGACATGATGCGGTCATAAATCCGCCGAAGGTACCAGGCACCATATTCCTTGTTACGATTGTCAAAAACGATATCGTCCATGACAAATTTTTGCAAAAGGTTTTGTGACATGTTGTGCTCTTTAATTGATGAATATAAAACGGATCATGGAGATTGATTATTTCCTGGACTGATTAATTTCCAGACAGATTAATGAATCAATCGGGTCATCTGCAGCCAGAATGGCGTATCTTTTTACACCATTGATGCTCATTTCATCCAAAACATCCACTGTGTTTTTGACCTTGCTTTTGGGCAGGGGTTTAATCATGATAAAAATGGTATCCTGGTGACCCCAATCGCGGGCCACTTCTTTCTGACGATTTTGAATGACTTTGCGCAATCCTGATGGACTGTAATCCACACTGTCCACAGCCAATTCTGTATCGGCATCCACCTCATCGGGTGAGGTATAGGCATAGACCTTGTCGTTGTCTCCCAGCAGCAAGGTAAATGTCTTGGACATTTTAATGGCAGGCTGATCTTTTTTGTCTTCGTTATCGTCCTTGGCGGGCTTAATCACCTCCATTGTTTTGGGTTTGTTGAAAGTGGTGGCCAGCATAAAAAATGTGATCAGGAGGAAACCCAAATCCACCATGGCAGTGAGGTCCACGCGGGTGGACATTTTTTTCGATCGCGATTTCTTTTTTCCTTTTTTCGCCCCTGATTCGGGAACATTCATTTCAGCCATGTTTCGGTTGATTTATTGTCTGGATAAAAAAAATTATTCTCTGGCAGTTTTTGCCGATGTAACAATGTTAAATCGGTTTACTTTTCTGTTTTGCAAGGCTTCTATCAAAGCTGCAAAAGATTTGTATTCGGTCGTTTTATCGGCTTTGATGGCAATCCGCAGATTGTTGTTGACCTGTCTCGAAAAGAGAATCAGATCTTCTACCTGAGTTTCTCCGCCCGTTGTATCAATCTTAAGTCCGGGCTGAATCATATTGGCTCGTTCAGAGGGATCTTTTTTCAGAAAATCGGGCAATGCTTTGATGTCCATACCCCATAGCTCAAGGGTTCTGAAAGCATCCTGTTGTTCTGCGGTAAACTGGATGGCGTATCGCTCAGAAAGTTTATTCAATAGACCCAGTCTGGTATTTTGATCATCCAATCCGAAAAAAATCCTTCCATCCGGAGAAATGTTAAACATCATAATATCCTTGTCCGGAATGGGAATTTGTGCAGTGGATGCAGGGATGTCGATTTGAACCACTTCCTGATCCTTGAATTTGGTGGTCAGAATAAAAAAAGTCAGCAAAAGAAAAGCGACATCGCACATGGCGGTCATGTCGATGGCCGTACTCTTGCGGGGTATTTTAACCTTTGGCATGTAATTATTGCTTTAGGAAGTGAAATAAAAAATACCGGGAGATCAATGCTTTGAAGCGAAAGTCTGAGAAATACTAAAACCGGCTTCATCAATTCCATACGTCATTCCGTCAATTTTGGTGGTGAAGTAATTGTAGAAAATGATGGCAAGGGCTGAAGAACCAATACCCAAAGCTGTATTGATCAAGGCTTCGGAAATACCATTGGAAAGCTGAACGGCGTCTGGTGCTCCTGCAGTGGCGATGGCTGAAAACGCTTTGATCATTCCAAATACCGTACCCAAAAGACCCAAAAGTGTGGCTACAGATGAAATGGTGGCGAGGATGACCAGGTTTTTTTCGAGCATGGGTAGTTCCAATGAAGTGGATTCCTCAATTTCTTTTTGAATGGCCAGAACCTTTTGCTCTTTGTCCAGAGTGGTATTGCTGGACATCTGTTTGTATTTGTTCAACCCCTCGCGAATGATGTTAGCCACAGAACCCTGCTGTTTGTCACATTCTGCGATGGCGGAATCCACCTGATTTCCATCCAGAAATTTCTTGATTTTATGCACAAAGTTGGGCAGAGAGCCTTTGCCATTGGCTATGCTCAGGGTAATGAATCGCTCGATGACAGTAGCCACCACGATCATAAAGACTGCCATCAAAAAAGGTACAATAACTCCACCTTTGTACATCATACCCAAATAATCTCCGCTCAATGGATGTTTGGTGTTGTCACCATCCTGGAAGTGACTGGGATCACCCAAGATAAAATAATAAATCAAATGACCCACCACAATGGCGGTGAAGATGGTGAGGGATGCAAAGATGTTGCTAAATTTCCCGCTGGGTTTTACACTTGGCTTTTGATTGCTCATAATCAGAGAATTAATCGTTGATAAATGAAAGTGATTTAAGTTTGTAAAATATTAAAATTCAATGTTTTAGATTTTTAATTAGACCATTGCTCAAAGTGGAATATTACAATAGAAAAGAACCTTAGAAGGCGTAATATTAAAACGTTTTGACTACAAAAAGGTGTTTCCTGTATGAATAAAATTTTAAAAAATGACATTATACAAAATTTTTATGCTTTATTCATTTATTATCAAATATATAAGTATTAAATTTTTAGTTAACATTTAAAATGCTTAGAAATGAATTGGGATGGCATAAACTTCGGTGAACCAGATAATCTGACCAGCGGAAAAACAGGATATTACAAAATTTTCATTTTTTTTTGTCTGTACTAAATATCAATAGATCAATACTTTAGATTTAGTTTTCAAATGATTTTGAATTATTATACATAGATTTTATTGTAATATTTAAAAACCTTGTATATTTGCCCTTGAATAAAGCCCCCCAAAGGCTAAAACAGTTCTTTAGATCATAGCGGATAAAAGCGAATAAACTCGAATTATTCACAAAAGCTTTTTGCTATGTATCTTATAAAACAGATTTACACACTTTTCCTCACCATTTTATTGTGGAATGTTGTAGCAATTGGTTCCTATGCCGGCATCGTTTTTGATGGCTCGCCCGGGACCGCAGCTCCTCCAATCACACTGGGAGGATTTCAAATGAATCCATTTCCAACGGATACCAGACCTCTTTTAAATTTTGAAACAGAAGTTCCGGCCTTTCTTCCGGGAATTCCACCCATTGGTTTTACTCCGGCTCTCCAGCACAGGAGAGTAGGTGTAAATTGGGCCACCTGGAGTCATGGTTATACAGGAGATGTATATTCTTTAACACCTGGTACATCTGTGACCATCAGCCTGCCACCGGGTACTAGGGCTTTTTACCTTTATGCGGAAGGCAATGCCTTTAACATTGCCAATATTACCGCGATGGCCAATGATGGAACGAGTTCAGGCCCAATCCCTGTGAACGGAGGATCTGGTGCTACTTATTTTGGCTTCTACACCACCTCCCAGTCTTGTATGTTGTCCAGTATTATTGTTAATGTAAGTCCGAATGCAAATGGATTTGCCATCGGTGAGTTTGCCATTGCCTGCGTGCCTTATTTGGAGTGCCCTTCAGACATGACTGTTGCCCTTGGACCCGGATCCTGTGATACCAGTTTGTTTTGGCAACCGACGGCTTATAGTTATTGTGCAGATACTTTCTCTGGAATTGAGCCAGGAACTCCAATTAATGAAAACAATTGGGTTACACAACCTTCTGCCACAGGCTTCACATTTTTCGCGCCTGATTCGATACGGGTGGCAGGAAATCCTGCTGCCGGAAACAGGGATTTGTGCATTCGCTTTAGTTGTGCAGGTCGATTTTCATTTACGGTCAGAGCATATCGGACTGGGCCTTCTCCGGGAGGCTTTAACGGAGATCATGTTTTTATTGGCATTAACGGAGTATTTACCCAGTTCACGCCAAATACACCTGGCTCCACCCTCTATTTGAGTAACTACTCCACCAATGTTGATGTAGGAGACCTATTGTGCATACGCGTCGCGTCCAATGGTGCCGGTGCACAAACAGTGGCTACGATGGATGCGTTCATTTATTCCACTTTGGTGTTGGAGCAAACCAGTGGGCCTCTTCCCGCCACAGGCCTTCATCTGAACAATGGGACGTTTTTACCACCTGGAATTCATACGGTTGAATACGAAGCATCCGATTGTTATCAGGGTACAGAAAGCTGCAGTTTTAACATCACCATTTTGGATGCAGAACCTGTGATTACCTGTCCTCCGAATACTACGATCAATTTGGACAGCATGGACTGTTCAAGAATCTATTGTTACAATGTATCAGCCACAGACAATTGTATCCAGACCAGTCTTGATCTTCCAGGATATCAATTGATTGGAGTATACAATGGAAACAGCTATTTTATTTCTCCTCCGGGACCGGCCAATCATCTGCATTGGCTGGAAGCCAATGAAACCGCCGCAGCTTTGGGTGGGCATTTGGTAACCATTGAGGACGCAGCTGAGAATAACTTTTTAACTGCTGCTGTTCCATTTACCCTTGGAGTTGCTGAAAATCACTATTGGATCGGAATGCGGTACAGTCCCTCGCTCGATCAGTACAAGTGGATCACCGGAGAACCTGTCAACTATACCAATTGGGGTGTAGGGCAACCCGGCATTATACCGGGAGTATATGCTTGGTTCTGGGATCTTGTGGGAGGAACCTGGTGGGATTCTCCTTCCATTTTATTTAGAAGATATATCATTGAATTTGAAAATGGACTTCAAATCAAACAACTTTCGGGAATTCCAAGTGGAAATCCGTTTCCTCCGGGTATAACTACCAATGTATATTCAGCCATGGACGAATATGGGAACATGGATCAGTGTTCTTTTACTGTCAATGTCATTGGATCGTCCAGCATGTCCTGTAAAAATATCAATGTTTCATTGGACGAATTCTGTCAGGTGGAAATTACCCCGCAAATGTTATTGACGGGATATTATGCCTGTTACGATGTTTTTCAAGTAGAACTAAGCCATTACAATCATATCATTCCAAATCCTTTGGACAGCCATTTTCTGGGTAAAACCATTGTCGCTAAAATTACGGACACAACAACCGGCAACAGTTGTTGGGGAAATGTGTATGTAGAGGACAAGCTAGCCCCTGAGGTAATCTGTCGGGATATACGGGTGAGTTGCAAGCAATTTGAGATCGACAGTTTGATTCCGGCGGCCTCATTTGATTGCAGTGATTATACGGTGAGATTATTGGATCAGCAGGTGGAGAGTTTGCATTGTGATCCAGAGCTGATCAAGCGTGTACGCCGTTGGTGGATATCGAGAGATGCGCAGGGAAATGAAAGTGAGCCGTGCATACAGACGATTGAGGTGGAGCGATTGGATATTTACGATGTGTGGTTTCCGGATGAAAGTGTGATTTTGGAATGCGACCATATTGATTCTTTTGATGTCAACGGACATCCACATCCGTACGTGACGGGTATACCCTATTATCAGCATATCTGGCCGATCTGGCCGACGGTGGACTTTTTGTGCAATGTGTATGTAGATTATGTGGATACTGATTTGGGCAAGATAGGCTGTACACGCAAGATCATGCGTACCTGGCGGGTGCGCGAGTGGTGGTGCAGCGAAGAATTGGAGAACTTTAGTGTACAGATCATACAGATCCAGGACAACATAGGACCGAGAATCAAGCACATCCATTATGATTTTGAAGCGACGACCAGCCACAAGAGTTGTGAAGCAGATGTGGTCATACCCCGATTGATGCGTACGACGCCTGTCACAATGATTTGCGGATAGATGTGGTATATCCGGGCGGAGTGTTGGTGGATCAGAATGGAGGCAGGGTGAGATTGCCGGTAGGCTTGGATACGATTATCTATCGGGTATATGATGGGTGTTATAATTTGACAGAAGATACATTGTATGTGACCGTCAAAGACCACACAGAACCGGTGGCGGTATGTGAAAGGAGGACAGTGGTGGCCCTGAATGATTCGGGTTTGAACTGGGTACCGGCCGAGGTATTTGACGATGGAAGTTTTGACGAGTGCAAGTTGCATCATTTTGAAGTGAGGAGAATGGATCTAAACCATTGTGGTACGATCGGAGAAGACGACTGGGGTCCTGAGGTACAGTTTTGTTGTAGCGATGTTGGATCCGGAGAGATCATGGTAGCTTTTAAAGCCATCGACATAAGCAACAATGAAGCGATCTGTATGGTGTTTGTAGAAGTACAGGACAAGGACATGCCAAGGATAACATGTCCACCGGATATCGATGTGGATTGTCGTTTTGATTTTGACATCAATCATCTGGACAGAAGTTTTGGAGATGTTGTGACTGCAGAAGCAGATCGGGAAATGATTGTAATAGATCCGGTGTATTGGCATTATATTTATGGACATCCACAGGATGGCATTGCGTACGACAATTGCAATCCGAATGTGACACACCGTGTGGACAGCAGTGGCATGAACCAGTGCGGCATGGGCACGATCATCCGGGAATTTACGGTGACGGATGACCAGGGCAACAGCGCGAGCTGCACCCAGCGGATCTATGTGGACAATCATCACAGGAGTGGACATATTACGATTAGCTGGCCTTATGATTATGAGACGAGCGATATCTGTGATTCGAGATTGTTGCATCCGGATTTATTGTCATACCCATACAATTATCCGGTGGTGAGCGACGATGAGTGCAGCATCATAGGGATGGATTTCAAGGACCATGTATTTTCATCGACGGTACCGGGAGAGCCATGTTTTAAGATATTCCGGGTGTGGAAAGTGATCGACTGGTGTTATCGGGATCAAAGTGGAGATATCCTGATATACATAGACACACAGGTGATCAAGGTGAGCAATTATGTGGATCCGGTGATCTACAGATTGTGTCATGACACGACGATCTGTACGTATGATGTGGAATGTCGTCCGATACCGGTGAGACTGAGTATAGGAGCGAGTGATGTTTGTACAGCGAAAGAGGAGTTGTTGTATCGCTATAAGATAGATCTGGACAGCGATGGTACGATCGACATTGTGCGCACGTCGATAGGAGATAGTACGGCGAGTGGCACCTGGCCATTGGGCAGACATACGATCAAGTGGGAAGTGGAAGACAGATGCGGCAACACGGCCAAGTGTGAGTCTCAACTGAACCTGATCAATTGCAAACCGCCGACGGCGTATTGTCACAGAGATCTGAGCATCGGATTGACGGCAATGGATCTGGATGGCGACGGCATACCGGAGACAAAGATGGCAGAAGTGTGGGCCAGTGACATCAATGTCAACTCAGAGCACGGCTGCGGTTATGACATCGTGTTTAGCTTTAGTTCGGATACGACAGACAAGGTGAGATTTTACAATTGCGACAGCTTAGGTCCAAGAGAAGTGGAGTTGTGGGTGACGGACATCAACGGCAATCAATCCTTCTGCAGGACGATCATCATCATCCAGGACAATCCGCAGATACCACCTGCCTGTCCGGGCAATCTGAAAGATGTGGTTGTGAGTGGATTGATCCGGACGGAGGCAGACCGGGAGGTAGAGGAGACACAGGTGAGTCTGGAGACCAGTGCACTGCAAAAAGTGAAGACCAATTACGAAGGCAGATATGCATTTTCACCGATGCCGACGGGAGGAAGTTATGAGGTGAAGCCGGAGAAGAATGACGATTGGAGCAATGGAGTGACGACAGCCGACATCATCAGGATCCAGAAACATATACTGGGAGTGGAAGAGATGACGAGTCCATATCAGATGATAGCAGCAGATGTCAACAGGAGCAAGTCAGTTACAGCAAGAGACATATCAGATTTGAGAAAATTGATCTTGGGTAGTGCGACAGAAATCAAAGGGAATACGAGCTGGAGATTTGTACCGGTGAGTTATAGTTTTGTCAATGCGGCAGAAGCATTGGAGGACATTCATCCGGAAGCATACAAGATCAGTTATTTGAACAGCGATTTGAAAGCGGACTTTGTGGCGATCAAGGTGGGAGATGTGAATGAATCAGCGCGCACCAGAGGAGCCAATGGAGTGAGCAGCCGTACGGGCAAGACATTGGATCTGAATTATGCAGATGTTGAAATGAAGAAAGGGGAGTTGTACGAGATACAGTTGGTGTCGAGCAACATCGAGCAGTTTGCAGGATTCCAGACGACCCTGGAGCTAAGTCCGGAGTTTGGTCAGATTGTGGAGTTGAGTCCCAACCGCCACAATGATTTTGGAGAAGAGCATTACAGTCTGCACGCGTTGAACAGTGGACGTGTGAGCATGAGCTGGGATGGGCAAGCGAAAAATGAGGAGAGATTGTGGAGCATCAAAATTCGAGCGGCACGGGATGGCAGATTGTCAGACATGCTTCGATTGAATTCCACGATCACAGCCTCGATGAGCATCGATGCCAATCAGACAGAAGGAAGAATCGAACTGCGCAGCAGGGGTCTGTTGGAGAAAGAGTTTGTGCTGATGCAAAACGAACCCAACCCATGGAAAGAACAGACCTCGATTGGCTTGTTGTTGCCAAGGGCAGGTACGGTCAGACTTACGATCTATGATGCGACGGGAAGAGTGCATCTGAAGGCAGAAAGAGAAATGAGCAAAGGCTATCAGGAATGGATTCTGGAAGCGGGTATCTTGAGCAGTTCAGGAGTGTATTACTATCAGGCAGATTATGAAAGCAACACGCAGACCAGGAAGATGGTGATCCTGGAATAAGGGAGAAGAACATAGAAATGCAAAAGCAAATCGAGAGGCGGGAAAAATCCCGCCTCTTTTTTTTATTTTGATATATAATTATTAAATATTAAAATAATTTATATATTTGCAGTGGATTTCGACTATTCTCAAAAGTACATTCTTGGAATTAATTCGGATTTAGATTACTTCTAAATTTCGCATTTAATGAAAACTACGACTTACAAAAACCAAATCATTGGATTTGGTTTCAAGGAACATTCTTTTATTAAAAGATTGCTTGACTTTAAATTTCAACCGAGATTTCAAGTTCAAAATTTACTGTTCATCTGGCTTTTGTATTGGATGTACCTGCCAATGCAAGGCCAAAGCACCTGCGGTACAGGGGATGTTCTGGTGCTTGACAATTGTTTGGGTCCCGTCAATGATGCTGATTTTGCAATAGATGAATGTGTTTTGAACGGAGTTGGAATTTGGTATCAGTACACGCCAGCTGTAACCGGATCGTATTTGATTTCGGCCATGGGGAACGCAGATTTAAGCATTGTCCTAAAATCCAATTGTGGTGGAACACCGATTTGCATTAATAATTTTACAGCGGATTTTGAAGTGGGTACGAGGGTACTCGGGGCAGGGACCACCTATTTTATAGCGGTCGAAGCCGCATCAGCTTTTGATCTTGAATCCATTTGCATTTACCTTTGTGAGAGCCCAATGATCAGCGATTGTCCAACAGATATCAATGTGACAACGGATCCTGGCGAATGTTCAGCCATTGTAGATTATATTGTGACAGCCTCGGGAAATCCTGATCCTAATTTTATGTACATCAAAACCTTGGTTCCTACCCAGGAGTCCGGCAATGGTACCGGGGCCAATACTGCATTTGGATTAGGATCTACATTTGTGGAAGTGACAGCGACCAATGCATGTTTGCCCAATGATTTTTGCTCATTTACTGTCACGGTGGAAGATATAGAAGAACCACAAATAACTTGTCATCCTCCACAGGTCAGAATGGTCAATCCCGGATTGTGTGTGTATTCTACCATGGGAGATGAATTTGATCCTGCGTTGGTAACAGACAATTGCGCCGTCGATTATCTGGAAAACGACATCAATGGATTTTCCTCTTTAAACACCTTTGATTTTGCGAAGGGAATACATCTGATTACCTGGGTAGTTTATGACGCTGCCGGTAATTCGAATCAATGCAGCATGAGTCTTGAGGTCATAGACGATGAGACTCCGGAGCTGGTTTGTCCCAACGATACGATTGTATATTCTGAAACTTTTGTTTGTCCTTATACAGTGGTGGGAGTGGAATTTGATCCCGTCATCATGTTTGACAATTGCGAAATTGTAAGCATTTACAATGATATTAATTTGAGCAGCAGTTTGCAGGGTCATTATTTTCCAAAGGGCAGTCATCAAATCAATTGGTTTATTGAGGATGCTTCAGGGTTTACAAACAACTGCAGTTTTGAAATCACGGTAATGGATACCGTTAAACCCTGGTTGGATTGTCCGGTCGACACGACGGTTTTTATCGGAGTTGGCAACTGTGAACTGGATGTTGTAGATGGTATTTTAGATCTCATCAGGATCATTGAAAACTGTGGCATATTGTCTGTGGTCAACAACATCAACGGAGACAGTACCCTCGATGGGCATGCATTTGAAGACGGACAATATCTTATTGAATGGACGGTAACCGATATTTGTAACAACACATCGAGTTGTTCTTTCCAATTGACGGTGCCCAAGGCTGAAAATTTATTGGTCTGTAAAAATCTCAATGTTTCATTGAATGAAAATTGCGAAGTTGAAATCACTCCAAGGATGATGCTAACCAATGGAATTTGTGCAGAAGATGTGGTGATCGAATTAACACACTACAACCATCCTGTTTCAAATCCAATTACGGAACATTATCTGGGAAAGACATTGGTAGCAAGGGTTTTGGATACTTTAACCGGCAACAGTTGTTGGGGAAATGTGTACGTAGAGGACAAGCTGGCTCCTGAGGTAATTTGTCGGGATATACGGGTGAGTTGCAAGCAATTTGAGATCGACAGTTTGATTCCGGCGGCCTCATTTGATTGCAGTGATTATACGGTGAGATTATTGGATCAGCAGGTGGAGAGTTTGCATTGTGATCCAGAGCTGATCAAGCGTGTACGCCGTTGGTGGATATCGAGAGATGCGCAGGGAAATGAAAGTGAGCCGTGCATACAGACGATTGAGGTGGAGCGATTGGATATTTACGATGTGTGGTTTCCGGATGAAAGTGTGATTTTGGAATGCGACCATATTGATTCTTTTGATGTCAACGGACATCCACATCCGTACGTGACGGGTATACCCTATTATCAGCATATCTGGCCGATCTGGCCGACGGTGGACTTTTTGTGCAATGTGTATGTAGATTATGTGGATACTGATTTGGGCAAGATAGGCTGTACACGCAAGATCATGCGTACCTGGCGGGTGCGCGAGTGGTGGTGCAGCGAAGAATTGGAGAACTTTAGTGTACAGATCATACAGATCCAGGACAACATAGGACCGAGAATCAAGCACATCCATTATGATTTTGAAGCGACGACCAGCCACAAGAGTTGTGAAGCAGATGTGGTCATACCCCCGATTGATGCGTACGACGCCTGTCACAATGATTTGCGGATAGATGTGGTATATCCGGGCGGAGTGTTGGTGGATCAGAATGGAGGCAGGGTGAGATTGCCGGTAGGCTTGGATACGATTATCTATCGGGTATATGATGGGTGTTATAATTTGACAGAAGATACATTGTATGTGACCGTCAAAGACCACACAGAACCGGTGGCGGTATGTGAAAGGAGGACAGTGGTGGCCCTGAATGATTCGGGTTTGAACTGGGTACCGGCCGAGGTATTTGACGATGGAAGTTTTGACGAGTGCAAGTTGCATCATTTTGAAGTGAGGAGAATGGATCTAAACCATTGTGGTACGATCGGAGAAGACGACTGGGGTCCTGAGGTACAGTTTTGTTGTAGCGATGTTGGATCCGGAGAGATCATGGTAGCTTTTAAAGCCATCGACATAAGCAACAATGAAGCGATCTGTATGGTGTTTGTAGAAGTACAGGACAAGGACATGCCAAGGATTACATGTCCACCGGATATCGATGTGGATTGTCGTTTTGATTTTGACATCAATCATCTGGACAGGAGTTTTGGAGATGTTGTGACTGCAGAAGCAGATCGGGAAATGATCGTAATAGATCCGGTGTATTGGCATTATATTTATGGACATCCACAGGATGGCATTGCGTATGACAATTGCAATCCGAATGTGACACACCGTGTGGACAGCAGTGGCATGAACCAGTGCGGCATGGGCACGATCATCCGGGAATTTACGGTGACGGATGACCAGGGCAACAGCGCGAGCTGCACCCAGCGGATCTATGTGGACAATCATCACAGGAGTGGACATATTACGATTAGCTGGCCTTATGATTATGAGACGAGCGATATCTGTGATTCGAGATTGTTGCATCCGGATTTATTGTCATACCCATACAATTATCCGGTGGTGAGCGACGATGAGTGCAGCATCATAGGGATGGATTTCAAGGACCATGTATTTTCATCGACGGTACCGGGAGAGCCATGTTTTAAGATATTCCGGGTGTGGAAAGTGATCGACTGGTGTTATCGGGATCAAAGTGGAGATATCCTGATATACATAGACACACAGGTGATCAAGGTGAGCAATTATGTGGATCCGGTGATCTACAGATTGTGTCATGACACGACGATCTGTACGTATGATGTGGAATGTCGTCCGATACCGGTGAGACTGAGTATAGGAGCGAGTGATGTTTGTACAGCGAAAGAGGAGTTGTTGTATCGCTATAAGATAGATCTGGACAGCGATGGTACGATCGACATTGTGCGCACGTCGATAGGAGATAGTACGGCGAGTGGCACCTGGCCATTGGGCAGACATACGATCAAGTGGGAAGTGGAAGACAGATGCGGCAACACGGCCAAGTGTGAGTCTCAACTGAACCTGATCAATTGCAAACCGCCGACGGCGTATTGTCACAGAGATCTGAGCATCGGATTGACGGCAATGGATCTGGATGGCGACGGCATACCGGAGACAAAGATGGCAGAAGTGTGGGCCAGTGACATCAATGTCAACTCAGAGCACGGCTGCGGTTATGACATCGTGTTTAGCTTTAGTTCGGATACGACAGACAAGGTGAGATTTTACAATTGCGACAGCTTAGGTCCAAGAGAAGTGGAGTTGTGGGTGACGGACATCAACGGCAATCAATCCTTCTGCAGGACGATCATCATCATCCAGGACAATCCGCAGATACCACCTGCCTGTCCGGGCAATCTGAAAGATGTGGTTGTGAGTGGATTGATCCGGACGGAGGCAGACCGGGAGGTAGAGGAGACACAGGTGAGTCTGGAGACCAGTGCACTGCAAAAAGTGAAGACCAATTACGAAGGCAGATATGCATTTTCACCGATGCCGACGGGAGGAAGTTATGAGGTGAAGCCGGAGAAGAATGACGATTGGAGCAATGGAGTGACGACAGCCGACATCATCAGGATCCAGAAACATATACTGGGAGTGGAAGAGATGACGAGTCCATATCAGATGATAGCAGCAGATGTCAACAGGAGCAAGTCAGTTACAGCAAGAGACATATCAGATTTGAGAAAATTGATCTTGGGTAGTGCGACAGAAATCAAAGGGAATACGAGCTGGAGATTTGTACCGGTGAGTTATAGTTTTGTCAATGCGGCAGAAGCATTGGAGGACATTCATCCGGAAGCATACAAGATCAGTTATTTGAACAGTGATTTGAAAGCGGACTTTGTGGCGATCAAGGTGGGAGATGTGAATGAATCAGCGCGCACCAGAGGAGCCAATGGAGTGAGCAGCCGTACGGGCAAGACATTGGATCTGAATTATGCAGATGTTGAAATGAAGCAAGGGGAGTTGTACGAGATACAGCTGGTGTCGAGCAACATCGAGCAGTTTGCAGGATTCCAGACGACCCTGGAGCTAAGTCCGGAGTTTGGTCAGATTGTGGAGTTGAGTCCCAACCGCCACAATGATTTTGGAGAAGAGCATTACAGTCTGCACGCGTTGAACAGTGGACGTGTGAGCATGAGCTGGGATGGGCAATCAAAAAATGAGGAGAGATTGTGGAGCATCAAAATTCGTGCGGCAAGGGATGGCAGATTGTCAGACATGCTTCGATTGAATTCCACGATCACAGTCTCGATGAGCATCGATGCCAATCAGACAGAAGGAAGAATCGAACTGCGCAGCAGGGGTCTGTTGGAGAAAGAGTTTGTGCTGATGCAAAACGAACCCAACCCATGGAAAGAACAGACCTCGATTGGCTTGTTGTTGCCAAGGGCAGGTACGGTCAGACTTACGATCTATGATGCGACGGGAAGGGTGCATCTGAAGGCAGAAAGAGAAATGAGCAAAGGCTATCAGGAATGGATTCTGGAAGCTGGTATCTTGAGCAGTTCAGGAGTGTATTACTATCAGGCAGATTATGAAAGCAACACGCAGACCAGGAAGATGCTGATCCTGGAGTAATCCGGGGATACAATAAACAACATGAAAAAGGGCGGAAGAAATTCCGCCTTTTTTTTTGTAGAAAAAGAGGATTTTGAATTGGTAAGGAAATCATTCATAACCAAGAGACTGTATCAGTGATAAAAAAATTCAGTTATATAAAATATACGGCAACAAGCATGTACAAATATTAAATATTTAATTGTAATAACCTAGACTTGATCTGACAGTTGGCGATAAAAAAGAATAATCCAACGCTTCAACAAAAGTAACAATTGTTCCGTAAAAGTCAAGAGCGAGGCAAGTTCCTTCGGAACTCTTGACATTTACTCCACAATTTAGTTTGTTGACGTTTACGCGTTGAATTACTCTATTCATGATCTTCTTTATTCAAAATGAGTTTCTAACATTTTATCAATTGCAATATTTTTTGACTCGATGTGAGTTTGCATAGGAGTTTTGCCAAAGCAATATTTTCCGGAATGAGGTCTGTCCGAATTATAGTAATGTAGCCAATCCTCCAAGTCAGCCTGTAGCTCTTCAATAGATTTGTATAACTTTTTACGGAAGGTAATGGCATAAAATTCATTTTGAATGGTGCGGTGGAATCTTTCACAGATACCATTAGTCTGTGGGTGTCGTGCTTTGATCTTAGTATGTTCAATATCCTCCAAACTCAGATAAAGTTCGTACTCATGATATTCTCTTTTTCCACAGTATTCCGTGCCACGATCGGTCAGTATCCTGAGTAGCCTGATTTGCTCATGTTCATAAAATGGCAGGACTTTATCGTTTAGCAAATCGGCTGCTACAAGAGCATTTTTACGATCATAGATTTTTGCCAGAACTACCTTAGAGTAAGTGTCAATGTAGGTTTGTTGATAGATACGACCAACGCCTTTGATATTGCCAATATAATAAGTATCCTGAGCTCCCAGATAGCCCGGATGATATGTTTCAATTTCACCTTGAGATTCCAATTTTTCTTTCTTACGCTCCAAGGCTACAACTTGGGCTTCTGTAAGAATTATTCCATCCTGGGCCACTTTGGCTTCGAGGGCCTTTAATCTCTTTTGGAAGGTCTCCAGATCGTGCCTCAACCAAACACAACGAACTCCACAAGGGGATACAAATATTCCTCTCTTAACAAGCTCATTTGCAACCCTTACTTGTCCAAAAGCTGGATTGTCAATAGCCATATCAACAACTGCTTTCTCTACTTCGGGAGCCACTCGATTCTTGACCAGTGGTTTGCTCCTGCTGACTTCGATTAAGGCCATTTCGCCTCCTGTGTCATACATCTCTTTAATCCTGTAAAAACTATCCCTGGAATACCCCATTATTTTACAAGCTTGAGATACATTTCCCAATTTTTCTGCTAAATGGACTAATCCCAATTTAGTTTTGATTAATTTTGTTTCTAATTTCATTTTCTGACAGTTTAGTGGTTAATTAATTATTTTTGACAACTTAAAATTAATCACTAACTGTCAGATTAAGTCTAAACTATTACAATTTAATTTAATAATCTAAAACGATTGATAGTCAATTTGGTCTGGTTTTTGATACTTCTTTGCCTGAATGAAACTTAAAAAGTGCATGGATCCAAACCCGATTGAAGGAATTGGTTTCCATGTTAAGCATATCATGAATCATTATTCAGATATTGGTAGGTTATACATTGGAGACTTTTATAAAGCAATTATAAAAGTTAAGGTAGATCTGCTTTCAGGAATCCCATATTTTACGCTACTCTTCAATTTACTAGTGAAATTTCACCATTCACTCGATGGTGTGATTCTTTTATTTTATGAGTTTGTAAAATCAGATTTCGTTTCCGGAATTAATATTAATCGGAAAGAGCTAAATCCCATAATCTACAAAAATCTGCATTATGTCCCATTTTTCATTCCCTAATAATGTACTTAAGGGTGCGTTTATAACAAATTTAATTTTACAAGAGAATTTTAATACCTCTGCACTCTATAAGCAATTTATGAAATTGCTTTTGTGCTTTAACATATCCATGTCATTCTCCTTTATGAATGCCCAGGTATTGGATCCATGTGATGTGGATCTGATCGAAATAAACATGGTGGAAGTAACCGGTTTGAATGGTGAAGTTGCCTTTGATGGTGCGCAGGTTTGTACAGAGACCGACACCCTAGCATTATTGGTCAGTACACCAGGAATTCAATGCAATCCTGCTGCAGCCATCGGTCTGGAAAAATTGGAAATCGTGATTCCTGCAGGATACATTTCGGGTGGATATGTGCAGGTTTCCGGAAGCAGCTTTGGGATCTATCCATCCAGTCATTATACTTTGACCACACTACCGGGTGGGGATCTAGAAATCTGTTTTACCAATGTAAAAGCTACGGCCACCAATGTCATTCGAATTGCATTTGATTTGCTTCCCACTTGCGCGTCCCAGAATCCCATCGAAAGCGGAACTCCCATTTTTTCTCTCTTGTATCAAAGGCCCAACGGATCGCTGAATATTTTTAATTTGCAGGGAAATACAGATCTTTTTACGGGTACTTTTAGTGCATTTTTGAATTTTGTCAATGTGCAGACAGATCCATCCAGCGCATTACCGGGTGATACCGTATGCCGGACTGTGATCATCACTCAAAATGGTCAATTTTCCGAGTTGGACAGCTTTCTGTTTGTGGATGACTATATGATGCAATTCAGCAACATCACTTCTTTTGAGGTGGAAATCATAGAAGATGGAGTAAATACTGGTATCATCATAGATGCCATGCCATATAAAGTAGACAACGGTGACAAGATTTCACTTCTGTTACCGGGTAGCATTTTTGGAGGTGTTGATCAGATTTTTAGCGAAGACGACGGAGTCATTATCCGTTATTGTATGGAAGTGATGTGTCCTGCTGGAACCAACAATTCCAACATTACAGCTTCCTGGGGATGTTATAATCAAACCTGCCAGCAAACCCAGACCAGTAGTACAGTCGTGGTTAATTTTAACGGAGTGCCCAGTGTGAATGCCTCCAAATCGTATGTAGCTTCTCCGGATATCTGTGATGAAAATCAAAATCCATATTGGTCGTACAGCCTGACAAATTTAGGTTTTGAAATTATGGCGGGTGAAGGTGCAGCCAGAAATTTAATCATGGTGGTCCATTTTTACAAAACAACAGATTGCAAAGCGCTCAAATACACTAATTTCAAATTGGATGGAGTTCCCATTGTTCCCATATTTATCAACAACGACTCTGCAAGATTTGATATAACGGCAGAATTGCCAGACCTAAGACTGGATGTGTTTGAAACGGTTAATTTTACCATGGATGTCATCCCTAATTTCAATTTAGGAATTAGCAATTGTGATTCCATACCTGCCTCTCCTCCTTTTTGTCAGGATCCTTACATCAAGCTGAGATATTCAAATTTATGTTCCGGCAATTTCGCCAACGAGTTTTTCAGATTTGAAGAAATATTTTCGTTTCCATATTTTCAACCAGCCTTGTCCTTGTCCACTTATGAGTACGAAAAACCTGGTTATGATGGTCCTGGTCACTGGATCGTGGAATTGAGCAATTTAAGTTTTGTGTTTAACGAGCTGGCAGATATGGACAGTGTTCAGGTCCTGATCAAAAAACCAAAATGTAATTTTTTCTATACCAACAATTTCCTTTATGGAACAGATCCAAATAATTTGACGCCGCTTGACCCGATGCAAGTGGATCTGGTTTCATCCAATGATTTTATCATTCTCAATCTGCCAAATTCGATTTATGATGGGGAGATTTACTATGTTTCTTTTGACATTAATGTAAATTGTTTAAATGAAACCGATCCCAATCCATGCTATCACCCAATCAGGAATTGCACTCATCCTGATGTGAAAGTATTGTATGAAAACTGCAGGGGAATGAAGTGGAAGAATGGACTTCCTTATCCTGAATTAATTAGAGATCATAGTTTAAATCCACAGGGAAAAGCCCGCGTGATAGAAGTCGGTTGTACTCCACAGCGAATACAATATTATTACCGGTATATTCATACAGGTCTGGAGTGCGATGGTGCAAGTGTTTATTTTCAGGCAATCTTTCCATCCAATCTGGAATTTCAGAATGAATTTGAAAATGGTGGAACCTTATCGGGTGGTCCTGATGGTTTAATTCCCAATGATTATGATTGGGATGGAGATACCCTGACCATATTTGGTGGAACAATTAATAATTCGAATCCAATTACCGATTTATTTTTTCAATTTGATGCACATATTATTTGTGACAACAATTATCAATTTGAATTTAACGTATTTTACGATTGTCCAGGAGCCTGTAATTTTAAACGAAGTTGCGATATATGGGATTTGTATTGCGGCTGTGATCCTGATACAGTCCCAATCCCTTGTTATGACCTTTGTGTGAGAACAACAGAACACAAATTGTTCAGGACCAGTGTGGGTGCTCTAGATTCTGCCAATGTCGATATTCCCGGAAACGCGGTGCCGCCAAATTTTGGTTTGCCATGTGATACTTTCCGGTTAAGAGATGCTGCCTTGTTCTCAAGAGAAGTGGGAGCTCCGAAAGCTTGTGACAGCGTTGCAGAAATCAGCTTACATTTCAATACAGGCTCTTTTTTAGATTATTTGCAAGGCGCAAAATTTACACTTTGGGATAGTGAGACGGCAACTTACATTCCGATCCCATGTGGTGTTAGCAGTTTGCAGGTCATGGGTACCAGCCATGTTTTTAAATTTGATACCAGCTGTGGAAATGAAATCTTCCTCATAACTCTGGGAGACAGCGTTATTTTTGAAGCCGATTATAAAGTCAAAGCTGCGGCAGAAAACATTCAATGCAGCCAGAATTTTGTGCAACAATCAACGAATGCCCAATTCAGAGGAAAATATTATCGTTCAGGAAATGAAATGGGGCGCTGTAATACGAATCCAATTCCTGCCAATTACCATGTTGGAACGTACAGACCGCGAATGTCCTCTGCCATTCAGTTTAACACATCTTGTTCAGCAAGCGCGATTTTAGCGATTAATGAGCAATGCAGCCAGAGGAAAATATTCAGAGATTTCAGACCTCAATATCTAATCGATTCAATTGTCTATAACTTTACCGGAATAAATTTTGGATATCAAAGCAATACGGCAGTGATCAGAAACAGAGGACATTTGCCTCATGTCGTATGGAACATCCCGGATAGCGAAGTAGAAGTCATCCCAGGAGTTGGTACAAGTAAATTTGTGTTTAGAAATTTAAATGGAGACTGGCCGTTTGAAGAAGTCCGATCCCCATCAGACTCTCTTTTCGTACTCAATTTTGGACTTGAATTTGCGGAGTGTTATGATTTTAATGGAAACGTACAATTTTCAGCCACCGTGTATTACAACAGCGCGAGTGGTGGTTGTGGACCAAAGAGTCTGTCACAAAATGGCCAGGTCAATCTTTTGGCTCCGCCGAATGTAATCTTGAATGCACTTTCAGATCCTGTGGTGGTGATACCTGATGATACCATTTTCTGGAAAATCAGGGTGGCCAAAACTCCTGCTGCAGGATTAAGTTGGTTGGCTTTGCAGACAGCTACAAGTCCTGTCAATATTTTTAAAATTTATGATGAAACCAATCAAGTGGACATCACGGCGGACTTTATGAATTACAGCCAAGGAATTTGGTATCAGAATGGAAGCATTACCTCCAGGGACATTGTAATTTGTGCCACCACTGATTTGTGTTCTATGGTGCAACTGAATACTTATGCAGGATGGAGTTGTTTTAATTATCCGATCGATCCAAATACTGGCATGTTTGACAATGGAAGAAGTTGCGTAAGAACAAGTCTTCCACTTAGAGCAGAACGAGCACCAACTGGAATCCAGGGCACGTTTACCATTCAACCCACGAAGAGCATTCAATTGTGTTCGGAAGTGCTGTTTGAGGTGGTGGTAAAGAATGTCGGAGTGGGATCCAATTTTGATCAAAAGTTGGAAATATTTATTCCGGCTTCGGGAGTAAACTTTGTACCCGGTAGTTTTTGTTTGGCCTATCCAAATGTGTACGCTCCTTTATCAAATCCAATGGCGGATGTTGGATCTTATGTCATGTTGCCAGATCCATCCGGTCCGGTGGCTACAAGCTTTGGACTCAAATATGAATATGACTTATCTGATCCCGCCCTCCAATCTTTGTTGCCTCTAAACTGGTTGAATCCATCCAATGTTGCCGAGTTGCCTGGTGTGACCTTACCAGAAAACAACTACAATACTTTCTCCGTAAAATGGAAAACATTTTTTGATTGTGATTACATTTCCGGTGGTCGTTTAAAAATGAGGGTGAGCGCTTTGGATCGATGCGATCAATTGGTAGCGGATGGACCCAAATCAAGCAATCTGATTTCTATCGATGGATTGGATCCGAGAGATTTTAATGAGTACAGCATTTCAATTTTAAAAGACAACATTGGTGCATGTTCGGGAGAACAAAGACTTACTGTGAATGTCGTTGGTGCTCCAAATGCCATTGCTGACAATGAGTTTATTTGCGTCACCTTCCCGGCAGAAATAGAGTATATTCCACAATCCGCTTCCGGATTCTCACCCCCATCCGCCCAGGCACCCTATTTCTGGGATTTGAGCAGCGAGATTATCACCGATTTGGGTTCGGGGGTAAAAGAAGTTTGTTGGCAGCTACCCGAAGGTTATCCAGGGGGAAGTATCGTGGTTTTTAATATTAATGTTAGTGTGAGCGATGATGCTGAATGTGGAAGCTATGTTTTAAGTGCTTTAACCACAGCGAGGGACTCCGTATATTGCGAGACAGATTTACAATCCTGTTTGGCAGAAATTACCACCAGTGAAGCTTCTGAAGTAGAACTCAGCATCTTGCCGGGTTTGGATTTAATCGAGGCGCAGTTTGAGACCAATGTCAGTTGTTCGGACGATGAAGAATATTTGTATTTGGAAGGTCATATTGCGGTTCAAAATTTATTTGTGGCCATACCTGTCGGTGACACCATCCCATTTTTAATTTTCTATGACCAAAACATGAATGGATCTTACGATTTTGGTGAGTTGGTGTTTGAAGATTTTTATACAGGTGGAATATTGGAGCAAGGGATTGCAAATATTGATTTTGAGTTTTTGGTTTCCAAAGACCAGGTCTGCAAATTATTCGCATTGGTTGGAAATTCCGATTGCCGATGTGCTCCCTCACCGGAGCCAATGGAAAGCAGTATTGTGACTGATTTACTTCCTTCGGGTCAGGGTGTTTGTGAAAATAAAAATCTTTTGTTGGTGTGCGATCCGCTAGACACCGGTATTGAAATAAGCTGGTCCGGTACCGGATCCCAATATGTGGTCAACAATGTTTTCAACGGTCCTGCAGGAAATTACAATTTGACGGCTGAAATTAGTTTTGGGGAGTGTTATACTACAGAAAGCATTCAATTTACAATCTATGAATGCCCATGTTCAATTTCTCTTCAAGCCGTGGCGGGAGTCTGTGACTGCGGATATTATCCCGTTTATGCCACTGTCAACTACGTCAATCAGGGAGACCAGGGATTTGCCTATTCCATTGACAATGGTCCTGCTGTGGTAGTTCCTTACAATCTAACCGGAAGCCAGCAATTTACCATTGATACAGTTTCATCGATACTACCTGTAACAATAAATGTTTGGGATGTGGAAGAGCCATCCTGCAATGCAAGTATTTTGTTGTCTGCCAAAGATTGCAGGCACACGCTTTGCACTTTACAGGTGTCTGGATCTATGACCAATTGCAATCTGATCTCAGATTCTCTGGAGGTAGTTTTTACCATCGCAGGAATCAATACAGGAACCATGGGATTTAATTATTCAGTAAATGGTTCAGCTCCATTAAATCATCCCTACCATCCTTCTGGAATAACAACATTGACATTTCCTGCAAATTCAGATGGGTCCACATGGACCATCGAAGTCAATGACAATGAAAAGTTGGGATGTACCGATACAGCAGAAGTGATCGTTCCGTTTTCTTGCAGATGTGGTGTAGAATGTCCTTGTGTGATGAGCGCCTTTGCCAATTACGGTCCTTGCGACAATGGCGAATACAGCATTAACGCCATCGTAGAATATATGGATCAAAGTGGTCAGGCATTTGCCTATTCTGTAAATGGATCCGCTCCCACCATTGTAGCTTACGATCAAAGTGGATTTCAAGCATTCAGCATTGGACCATTTGATATGCCTCAGGCATTTGAAATTATTGTTTGGGATACATTAGATCCTAATTGCCGGGATACAATATTGATGGATGAAAACGATTGTATATTTCAGCCATGTGTGTTGAATGTAATTGCAACCACCACCAATTGTGATGTGATTACAGATTCTCTCGATGTTGTCTTTACCATTGTAAGTGTCAATGCAGGTACTTCAGGATTCAACTATTCATTAAATGGAGCCCCTTATGTCAATCATCCTTATCATCCTTCTGGCAATACAACATTAACTTTCAGAGCAGATACGGATGGCAGCACCTGGAGCTTGGATATTTTTGATGCTGAAATGACGGATTGCAGTGACTATGAAGAAATCATTGTGAGAAGATCTTGCAGCTGTTCGGGTTACTGTCCTTGCACCATTGGCTTATTTGCATCGGCGAGTCCTTGTGACAGTGGTTCTTTTAATATCAACTTAATTGTCAATTATCAAATTCAGGGCAATCTGGGATTTGCTTATACAGTCAATGGTGGCCTGCCCACCAATATTCCATACGATCAATCCGGAAGTCAATTGGTGGTTTTAGGACCATTTACACTTGAGCAACTTTACACCATCAGTGTATGGGATGTACAATTTCCGGATTGCAATGCAGCGATAGAACTGCAAGGTCCTGATTGCAGGATTCCTCCATGTGAAATGGAATTGCTGGTTACTACTTCAAATTGCAATTTGATGACAGATTCTTTAGAGGTAGTATTTACTTTGATTTCATCGGGCACCAGCGCCACAGGTTTTTATTATTCACTCAATGGTAACCCGTCTGTACTTCATCCTTATCATCCATCTGGTGTAACCACCCTGAGTTTTCCCGCGAATACGGATGGCACCTATTGGATCATGACGGTGGCAGATGCTGTTATTCCAGATTGTGGAGATCAGGCTGACATCACACTGCCGTATTCTTGCCGACCATTTGCCTGTGATTTGGGAGATTTTAATTTTAATACAACACAAAAAACCTGCGTACATGATTCCATTCAGGTCAATCTAGTAAATACCTACTGTGCGATCAATGCGTTTAGAACCAGAGATTATTCGATTATCATTGACTGTGAAGAAGAAGTGAGAAGCATTCAGAAATTGATCATTAATGGTCAGGTTTATATGCTGGACAAGGCCTTTGTTTTTGATGAGGGATGTAATCACAAGGATCCACAGAGAATTAACGATTTAATCAAGCTGGTCAATGAGAGACTTCCTGAGATGTGTGCAATTGATATAAATAATGGGATCACAAGGAACATTAAACCGGAATTGCAGTATTTTTATTCCGGTCCAAGCAGATTGGACAATGATCTCGATCTGGTCATTCAACTTGTACTAAAAGAATCCTATTTATGCTGTGATCAGCCTCCATTGGATATCACATTTTGTTTTTTAAACAGAGATGGAAAAGAGGTGATCAGATCTATAAATATTGAAACAGACTCTCAAACTGAAGGTGCTGAATATTTTTATTATCCTGTGTCTTCCAATTTTGCATTTAATTGGAAAACAGATGGTGGACTTATCGTTTCCGGAGCCAATGGTCCTAGTCCTGAGATCGTTTGGTCCACTCCGGGTGAGAAGAATGTTTGCGTTTGTGTAACAGATCCACAAGGTGATCCCAATTGTCCTCCGGAAGAATTTTGTTTCACCTTGGAAGTAGTGGATGACAATTTGAATGCAAATCTGAGTATATTTCCTCCTGCGTTATGTCTTCAAAATGGAAGAGTGGATATCCTGTTTGAGCAGCCAGAGGATATTGAGAATTTTATTGTATGCAATTCAGAAGGAGATACCATTTATTCCAGTTTACAAACAAATTGTCCTGGTCTTTTAATGGATCGGCATTTATATGTTACACGCCAAATTGAAGGTCAGTTTGTGTTTATACCATTATTAAACATTGGAAGTCAAATCTCCATTTTTGATGACCCTAACACATATGGTCAGTTTGGAATCAGCGAGAATGCGGAACAAATTTTTCATCCCCATCCTGAAGCGCCTCAGGTATTGGTGGTCGACATAGACGAGGTGAATGATATCTGTTTTTCTGATTTTGGATTGCCAAGTTTTAATTGGAATGATAAGCTGGGCATTGATTTCTTTGACTATTTAAAGTCCTGGATGATGGCTACAGGGGAGAATGCATTGATTGATCACAACTGCGGGATCCAATCATTAGACCTCAATCATTTTATTGAATGTGATGGAGAATGCAGGTTAATAGTGGATCCCGGAATCGATCTTGTATATTTTCAAGTACTGAATGAGCAGAAAATCAATGCACTTGTTTTGTTTTACAAGGATGATTCCAAGGTGGATATAGAGAATGTTTCTATAGAAGATGTTCCTCCGGGAGAATACACCCTCAAAATATTTGGAGAGTGTGGAGACACTTCCCTTGTCGATTTCACTATGCCGGTTGCTCCATCGCCGGAAGTGTTGGTAAATGTGACTACCACAGATCCTAGTACCTGTGTTTCAGGAGATGGAGAAATACAGGTCTCTGCCAGCGCAAATGGACCAGTTGTAGCCATAGGTTTTTGTGATGCAATAGGCAAGGATTTTGGTGTATTTATTAATGACAGCCTTGGGAATAGTTATTCTGCATCCATTGAAGGTCTTGGAGCGGGGTTGTATTATGTCAAAGTAGAAACTGCCTGTGGTGATACCATCATTGAAGTCGCATTAAGATCATTGGAAGACATTACATTTTTCAGCAATTTTAATGTGAATCAATTTTCCAGTTGCTCAGCCAATGATGCCTCTATATCTTTTGATGTGACTACCAGTTCGCCGATTGATTCGATTGTTATTTCCGGATCCAACAACAATATATATTCATATTACAATCTGGCGCAGACTGCCGACAATATGAATTATGAAACAGAATCAATCGCTGTTGGACCACCTTTAGTTTGGGGTGTGTATCAAATAAGAGTTTTTGCAGATTGCTATTATACAGATACAACGGTAGTCATCACGCCACCACTACCCAGCGCAGCGCTGCAAATTGTTTGCAATGCAACTGCTCCGGAAAATTGTTTGGACCGTGGAGAGTTGGAGATTACACTCAACTATTCGCCTGACCTAGATTTCAATCCGGATTCTATTGTAGTCACAGGCCCTTTTGCTTACAAGAATGTGAATCAATCTGGCAGCAGAAATTATCAACTGACCAATCTAAGACCTGGTACCTATCAAATCCATGCATATTCCTGGAATGTTTGCAACACCACCAGTTCTGTTTGCGTCATTCCGGAAGTTGCAGATACGGTGATCATCACCGATATTCTTCATCCGGATATTCCTTGTCTCAAGTTGGAACCTACCGGAAGTACTTTGCTGGAAGTATTTTATCAAACCCAGCCACTCTCACAAAATGTGGCTTACATCAATTGGTTTGGACCCGGTGGATTCATTGAACAACATGCTTTTGTAGGCGCAAGTTCATCCGATACATTGAGAGTTTTCGAACCCGGTCTTTACAGGGTTGAAATATTTACCGCATTTCCTCCGGCGGATGGACTTTGTGCATCAGCCGTCATGAGTTTTCTGGTAAATGAAGTAGGATGTCCTCCCGATTGTGAATTTGAACAGGTTCTCTTTGACACCAGCATTCGGTATGATTGCAACCTTGGATTTATTTACGATTTGAGATTGCAGTATGATAATTATGGTTGTAAAGTGGATACCAACGACGAATATTATTATTTGTATGGATATATTTATGATACCTTAGGTAATATTGTCAAGTACTTTGATATCAATGGCGGATCAGCATCCATGGAAGTGGATAGTATTCTTCCCGGCCGTTATTTCATTTATCTGACTTCAGCAATTAATAATCCTTTTACCGGATTTATGGAATTGTGTAATGAATTCGATGAATTTTTTATTCCACAAAGATACCGGTCAACTTATAGCATTCAAGTGAGTTCGGAGCCAACGGCCTGTCGGGCAGATACCGGCAAAGCCAAGGTGACAACTGTCATTTGTGATGGCTTGCCCCAGGACCCTGCTTTGTTTCAGTATATTTGGAGACGAAGTATTCTTACATTGCCGGAAACAAGCCACTGCATTGATTCATTGCGGGTGGGTGTGTATCAGGTTATTTTATTGGATCAGTATGGATGTGAGGTGGCAAGTTCAACAGTTTCTATCAATCCTACCGATCCCATTTCGTTCGCTCCTTTGCAAGTTATACCATCCAATAATTGTGGAGCATGTAGTGGTGCATTGATACTTCCACTGAATGGCGGAGGGCCACCTACATTCAATCATTTGCTTTCCGACGAATTGGGCAATTTTATTTTTCCATTGCCGGGTACCACCAACCAATTTGTAAATCTCTGCCCTGGAAATTATAATGTTGTCACCTACTACAGTGTCAGTGATACTGCCTGCCCGGCCATTTATACATTGAATGTGCCGGTGTCAACGGATGGACTTATTGTTCAGGCCAGCGTTTCAGCTGGAAGTCCATGCGTAGAGAATGACGGTAGGGTTTTATTCAATTTTGTGGGTGGAAAATCACCTTATCATATTTTCCTTAGAGATACAAATGGATTGCTATTGGATCAAATTTTAAATACCAATTTACTGAATGGCCAATTTATTAACTTGAGCTCCGGCAAATACGTCATCGAAGTGGTCTCTGTTGGAGCTGAGCAATCTACTTGCAGAGCCATGACCATGGTGCAGTTGGATGAGATCAATTTTGAATTTGGACAAAATGACATTGCTGTTGTACAAAACAATTGTTTTGGGCAAAACAATGCTTCAATCATTATTACAAACACTCTTGGTCCAAATCAATTGTTGATTGTTAGAGACGGTGCAAACAATATCATTGGTATTTTTAATCAGCTGTCTCCATCACCTATCCAATTTAATCATCTTTCTGCCGGATCTTTTGTCATTACCTTGTCAGGCGGCATCGGTCAGTTTTCATGTCAGAGGGTCTTTAATGTAAATATCATTGATCCTCCGGCTTTACAATTTTTTGCAAATACTCAAGAGCCTTCCGGATGCAATCTTCAAGATGGCGCCATTCAAATAAATCCAATAGGTGGAACCGCACCGTATTCTATTTCGTGGAGCGGGGGACTTAGCGGTTTTTCTCCAAGTGGTCTTTCCAGTGGCATTTATTTCTTTACCATCACCGATTCCAACAATTGCAGCATTTCGGGACAGCGCGAAATCATTCTGCCAGGATGCACAGATCCATGTCCGGAAATTGTTCCGGAAGTATATGTTCGCGATGCGCGATGTGGCAGAAACGATGGTTATGCAGAAGTATCTGTCAACAATGACCCGGATGCCTATTCCTATGTCTGGAATGATGGAAGCACCCAAAGGGTACGTGATAGTTTGCCTTCCGGACAATATTCGGTCAGCATCACCTCGCTGGATCGGCCAGAATGTTTTATTGTTAAACAAGTCTCGATAGGAGAAGCCGAAGGTCCGAGAATTTCTGTGGATCCGATACATTCCACCAGTTGTAACAATGAGGTGTTGGTTTATATCAATATTACACACGGAATGGCTCCATATTCTTTGCAATATACCGGTACAAGTGCGGGCATGCAAGTACTCCAGGACGAAGGTGTGACAGAATTGTACTTTGAAGCAGGACAGTATATCATCGAGGTCACGGATGCCAATGGTTGTATGGATTATGCAAGTTTGCAAGTGCTTAACGAACCAGGAGGATTGAATATGCAAACGAGCATCATTTCATTTCCTGCATGCAGACAAAGCAACGGACAAATATTTGTGCAGGCCAGCGGATTTCCATCTTATCGCTTCTATTTGAACGGCGTTTTACAAAACACACAGGGATCAGGTAATTATACTTTCCAGAATTTGACGGAAGGAATTTATATCGTAGAGGTCATCGATGGTTTTGGATGCAGTGCGTCTGACACGATCAGTTTGACCAATGGACTGGGAACTGACATTGATCCGGACATTTATCAAATTACTCCGGCCTCGTGCTCGAACGGAAATGGAAGTATTTCTTTTGATGGATCTGGTGATCCGGACCTATTTATTGAAATAATTCGCCTTGGTGGAAATGTCCCACTTTATGGTTTTTATGCTGACCTTGCTGGTGTATATGAATTGGAACCGGGTGGGTACTATTTGCGGATTCAGAATTTATTTGGATGTATTTCCATTCAAGAGAATATTGTTGTTCCTTCCGAACCGCCTCTTGAGTTTACCGTAACATTGACAGATCCAATCTGCGGAAGAGATATCAACAATGGTCGATTGGAAATTCAGTACAACGATCAGCTTACTCCCAATTCTGTATTTAGTATTCATCATTCTACCGGAGAATTAATCCTTGAAGGTACAGATGTGGATGGTCTTGCTCCGGGAAATTATATCGTTCGAGCTTTTTATTTGGATTTGCTGGACGACACTTGCAGGGCTGAAGTGCCTGTTTCACTTGAGACGCCGCGATGCTTAGACCTTGCTTTAAGAAAAACCATTGTACCCAACAAACCTTTTTATCAGGTTGGTGACACCGTTGAATTTCTAATAACTGTATTTAATCAAGGTCAGCTTGGAATAAATTCTTTTGAAATCACAGAGCACATTGCGAGTGGATATGACTATGATTCAAGCAATGATATCAGATTGTATCCATGGACTCAAAATGGATCTGTTGCAACGCTTCAGTACAATGGATTGCTAGCAGAAGCTGACAGTATTGAATTTATCTTCAGTTTGATCCTTCTGCCATCCCAAAATCAAGATTATGGCAACATTGCAGAGATCAGCGATTATTTTAGTGCTGAAGATCCGGATGCGGTGGACATTGATTCTGAAGCTGATCAGGATCCAGAAAATGATGGCGGAGGTGTTGCTGATGGTGAAACAGACAATGAAATAAACGGGGATGGGACTGGATTGCCTGGAGAGGACGATGCTGATGGTGATGAAGATGATCACGATATTGAGTTTCCGGCTTTTGGTTATTACGATCTTGCTTTAATGGTTGTAGCAGATGTTTCCGGACCTGTTGTAAATAATCAGGAAGTGCCATTCATTTTTACAGTTTACAACCAGGGAACTGAGTCCGTTCAAAATATTAAAATCAATGCTTTAATTCCATCGGGATTTGATTTTGTTGTTGCTTCTAATCCGGATTGGATGTTGGTCTCTGATACCGGCATGATATTTATTCCTCAGACGCTGGATCCAGGAGATAGCGTATCCGTGATATTGTATTTGATCGTCAGACCGGATGCACATCCCGGCAATATTACCTTGTTTGGTGAAATTCAGGAATTTGAAGACGAGAATGGAAATGATCGATCCGATGATGATATTGATTCTACTCCGGACGACGACAATGACAACGACAATGGTGGCGTGCCTAGGACTGCCAGCGACAATGAAATACACGATGACGGAACATTTGATGAAGATGATCACGATCCTGCCTACATAGAAATATTTGACCTTGCCATGCGCAAAAAATATGTAGGTACGCAGGCTTTAAGACCTGGAGAGTCTTTGGAATATTCGATTTGTGTGTTTAACCAGGGGACAATCAGTGCATTCAACATTGGTATAAATGACTATTTGCCGCCATCCATGATTCTGGATCCAAATAATCAGAATGGCTGGACAGTTATCAACGATAGCCTGGTCAGCACGACCATTCCTGGGCCAATTGCTCCGGGTGATAGTTCTTGTGTGAATATTTTTATACAGGTTTTACCCACCATCGATCTGTCCAATGTTAGAAATTTTGCAGAGATTACCAGCGCAGAAGATTCTACAGGGACAGAAATGACAGATTTTGATTCTGATCCTGATGAGGATCCAGACAACGATGGTGATGTAACGGATGATGAAATTGACAATGAGAATGACGATGAAGACGATCACGATGGAGAAGATCCCCCCGTCTTTGATCTAGCCCTTCAAAAAATAGCGATAAAGGATGGTCCGGTTTTGCACGGAGAGTTGGTAAAGTTTGCCATTTATGTACACAACCAGGGACTTTCTCCTGCTGCCAATATTGTCATATCAGAGCACATTCCTTCTGGGCTTAGTTTTGATCCTGTAATCAACCCGGGTTGGAGCGGATCTGGTCAATTGTTGCATTATACCATTCCGGGGCCATTGCTTCAGGGAGGTTTAGACTCAGCTTGTATATGGTTGAGAGTGCGTCCGGGTGCCAGAAATCAGGATCTGATCAATTTTGCAGAAATCTCACAGGCAGAAGATACCAATGGCACTATTATGAATGATTATGATAGTACTCCCGATGACGATCCCACAAATGACAATGGGGCTGATCCATACGGAGATACCAATGATCAAATAAATGATGATGGCAATATTGATGAAGACGACAGCGATGCGGAGGCCTTGTACATTTGCAATGGACTCGCCTGCAATGGCAACATCAATCTGAGTTTAAATGGGTCATGCAATGGCACCATTACACCAGATATGATTCTTGCCTACATGGAGTTTCCTGCCCATCTGTACAGAATTGAAGTGAGGGGTTGGTTTGGAGATTTGCATCCCAATCTGTTTACCCATGAAGATGTCGGAAAGAGATTTAAGGTAAAAGTATATTTTGATTTGTGCGACATCAGTTGTTGGGGCACTGTACTGATTGAAGACAAACTAGGACCTGAAATCATTTGTCATAATGATACCTTGAGTTGTTTGGAATATGCGAGTGGTAATTATGCTTTCGGCACCGTGATTGAATGCAGTGATTACGATTCTGTATTGATCAGCGAAGTGAGCATTCCATTGACTTGCGACAGTCATTATGTCAGAAGAATTATCCAAACATGGACAGCCATCGACGAGTATGGAAATATAGGAGACAGCTGTGTGAGGGAAATTTTATTGGAGAGATTTAATGCAGACAGTGTTGTGGCTCCGTCTGATACCATCATTGAATGTTCCAGTGTAAGGTATGATGCACAGGGCAGGGTTGATCCTGCAATGACAGGTTATCCCATCCACCATGGGGATACTTTGTATCCTGGCACTCAATTCATTTGTAATTTTAGTTTGAATTTTACGGATACTGAATTTATCGAGAACAATTGTATCAGGAAAATATTGCGAAAATGGAGATTATTTGAATGGTGGTGTGATACTTATGTAGAGTACAGTTGGCTACAGTACATTAAAATAGCGGATACCACTGCGCCAGATATTTTATTCCATATTCCGGATATTGAAGCCTTTACCAATCCTTATACATGTACCGCAAGCATTCAGTTACCAGCCATTCAAGCAGTTGATTCATGTCATCCGGATTTAAAGATTGACATGAGCTTTTCCGGTGGTCTAATTCCCAACAGAAATGGCGGTTTGGTGCATTTCCCATTGGGTGTGGATACAGTGGTTTATCATGTTTACGATGAATGCGGAAATGTAGCCAGAGATACGGTATTGATTTGGATAAAAGATCTGACTCCGCCTGTGATGGTTTGTGATGCTAAGACCGTTGTGACCCTGGCAGATAGTGCCATTGTATCAATCGATGCCCTGAGTTTCAACCAAGGTACTTTTGACAATTGCGAGTTGGATTATTTTGAAGCCAGAAGATTGGATTTACACCATTGTGGCACCGCAGGAGAAGATTCATGGGGACCCAAAGTGAATTTCTGTTGTGCAGATTTGGGAACCGATGTGATGGTGGCACTGAAGGCAGTGGACAAATCCGGAAACGAAAGTACCTGTATGGTGCTTGTAGAAGTACAGGATAAAAATCGTCCGTCGATCATTTGTCCACCAGGCATTGAAGTGGATTGTCAGTTGGATTATGATCTTGGGAACTTATCGGAATATTTTGGAGAAGTAGTAACTAGCTGGCATGCTCGTCAGCACCTTGCGATACCTGCGCATATCTGGCATGTATTCCATGGATTTGCAGTGGATGGCATCGCGATCGACAATTGTGGATTGACGATTACTGAGTCGGTCGACTCAAGTAGATTGAATCAATGTGGCATTGGATCAATTTATAGAAGTTTTACAGCATCTGATGGACATGGTAATTCTGCAAGTTGTGTTCAGGTAATTCATATAGAAAATCACCATCCTATTGGAGATTTAGACATAGACTGGCCAGATGACTTTGAAGTGTCCGGTGTTTGCTCACTGGATGATTTAGAACCAGACCAACTGAACAGCCCTTACAACTATCCGGTTGTTTCAGATAGCACTTGCAATCAAATTGGAATCAACCATCGCGATGAAGAATTTACAGGAGCACAGACAGGAAGCTGTAAGAAAATTCTGAGAGAATGGAGAGTAGCCAATTGGTGCAGCCGTGACTCCAATGGAAACTTTGACGTGTTTACCCATGTCCAAACCATCAAATTGATCAATCTACAGGCACCTAAGATTTTGGGACCATGTGAAGACACTGTTCTTTGTAGTTATGATAGCTTGTGCGGTCCGTTGTTGTTTAGTCTGAATCTTGAAATAGAGGAAGGTTGCACCAGACTGGAAGATCTTTGGTTTACCTACCGAATTGATTTTGATAACAATGGCAGCATAGACATTTCACAAACCAACAAGGGAATTTCAAATGCCACTTTGATGTGGCCCATCGGAAACCACAGGATCTATTGGGATGTGGTCGACGCCTGTGGAGGAACTGTCAGTTGCAACAGAAGGGTAGAAGTTAAAAATTGTCTGCCTCCTCAAATATATTGCTTAACGGGACTATCCCTTGGATTAACTCCTGTTGATTTGGATGGTAATGGAATTCCGGATGCTAAATTGTCCGAAATTCGTGCAAGTACTTTTGTATTGAATTCAACCCATCCTTGTCGCAGACCCATGAGCTTCAGTTTTAGTTCAAACCCATCAGACAGTATCCGAATTTACAATTGTGATAGTCTGGGAGTTCGCGATGTCGAAATCTGGGTATCCGATGCTTTGGGCAATGCATCTTTCTGTAAAACTCAGGTTGTTATTACAGACAACCCGCAAAATCTTCCACCATGTCCACAAACACTGCAAGAAGTTAGCATTACCGGTAATATTCACACGGAATCCGGAGGTAAACTTCAGGAAGCAGAAATCGGATTTGTGAGATCTGAGGTCAAAAAGACCTTAAGTGATTATGAAGGTAATTACAAATTTGATAAGATTCCTGCCGGAGGCCCAGGATTATTGAGTCCCGGAAAAAACGACGATTGGATCAATGGGGTAACCACCTCAGACATTGTAAAAATTCAGAAGCACATTCTGGGGATTGAATCATTGGGAAGTCCATATCAATACATAGCTGCAGATGTCAACCGATCGAAATCGATTACAGCAAGGGATATCACCGATATCAGAAAATTGATTCTGGGTATTACCGATGAAATCTCCGGAAACACCAGTTGGAGATTTGTTCCGGAAAGCCATCGGTTTGTAAATTCAGAAGAAGCGTTGAAAGACATCCATCCTGAATCAGTGCAAATTCCATACATGGCTTCAGATGAAAAGCTTGATTTCATTGCAGTCAAAGTAGGAGATGTGACCGAATCTGCGCGAACCAGAGGATTTGGAGATGCTATTTCGCGGACATCCAAAGTGTTGAGACTTTATCATGAAGAGTTGGAATTGAGACAAGGTGAGATCTATGAAATATCCATTAGAGCCTCTAACGTCACAGAGTTCGAAGGCTTTCAATCTACCCTTACATTTGATCAAAACAGCCTTCAATTTGTAGAGCTGGGTCCAATCCGGATAAATGGTGTTGGTGAGGAACACTTCAGCCTGCACGCGGTAAAAAATGGTAAAATCACCATCAGCTGGAATGGTCATGCGATGAATGATGCAGATTTATTTACCATAAAATTCAAGGCATTGAAAGACGGATTGATATCAGATCAGTTGCGTTTGAGCTCTGAAATAACAGCTTCATTAAGCGTTGGGAAAGATCAGGAAGAAGGGCATGTAGAGATGAAGGTATTGGCTGCAGAAAAAGCAGACTTCCTGCTGTTCCAAAATGAACCCAATCCAATGAAGGAAAGAACTTCAATTGGAATGTTCTTGCCAAAATCAGGAACGGTCAGACTCACCATTTATGATGCCAGAGGCAGGGTGTTTTTGAAGACAGAAAAAGACTTGGTGAGAGGATTTCAGGAGTGGCTGATTGATGGTAAGATATTTTCAGGTCCCGGAATTTATTATTATCAAGCAGATTTTGAAAACATCACACAGACCAGAAAAATGCTGGTCATCGAATAAAAAGTTGTTGAATTAAGTTCATATTTTTGATCAAAGAAGGCGGAAGAAATTCCGCCTTTTTTGTTGATTAAAGTTTAATATATATTTATATAAGATTATTATGGTATATATACCTAATTTTAAATCAAAATATTAAATATAAATTTAGAAATTTATAATAAGTTAATTTTATTTTAAAGTACATCGGATTAATTTTGTGAAAATTTATAAACCACTTCTAAATCAAAAACGTATGAAACGAAGCTTACACTTAATTCAGCGATGGGCAGGTCTGCTTTTTCTTGTCTTGTCGCAAACTTATGCAGTCCATGCGCAAGTTACCACCAGTGCGGTACGCGGACGTGTGGTAGACCAAAATAAAGAAGCGCTTCCCGGAGTGCCTGTAAGGGCGGTCCATGTTCCATCCGGAACAGAGTATGTGACGGTCAGTCAAACCAATGGATCATTTATTATGACAGGGATGAGGGTCGGAGGCCCTTACAAAATCTCGGCCAGTTTTATTGGTTACGAAGCGAGCCAGATCAGTGATCTGTATTTATCCCTGGGAGTAACTTCGGACATTAGTTTTATGTTGAAGGAGCAATCTACCACCTTGGAGGAAGTTGTCATTACCGGTAATACAGATCCCATTATGAGTTCTAACCGGACTGGTGCTGCTACTTCTGTCAACAGGGCCAGTATTTCAACGCTTCCCACGATCACAAGAAGAATAGGAGACTTCACAAGACTTACCCCTCAATCCAGAGGAAATTCTTTCGTTGGAACAGATGACAGACTCAATAACATCACAGTAGATGGATCTTACTTCAACAATTCGTTTGGATTAGCAGGTCAGCCCGGAGATCGCACAGGTGTATCTCCCATATCTCTTGATGCCATCGAACAAATCCAGGTCAATATTGCCCCTTATGATGTGAGACAAGGTAATTTTGTTGGAGCCGGGGTTAACACAGTTACCAGAAGCGGTACCAACCAATTGCAGGGATCTGCCTATTATCTTTTCAGAAATGAAAGTTTGGTCGGAACGCGTGCAGCTGAAAATGTTTTGTCGGTAGGTAAATTTAATTACAAACAGGCCGGATTTACATTGGGAGGACCACTGGTGAAAAATAAATTATTCTTTTTTGCAAGTTATGAACAGGAAAATTTAACCGAACCCGCAACGACCTTCAGGGCCAATCGAGGAGGAGAAGCGGTAACAGGAAATGTCACCAGAGTTTTGGCATCTGATCTGGACAGTCTAAGCAAATACCTCCGGACAAAATTCAACTACGAAACCGGGCCTTATCAGGGATATGACAACCAGACCGGAGCCAATAAATTTCTCGTTAAATTGGATTACAACATCAGCAACAAGAGTAAATTGAGTTTCCGTTACAACCATCTCGATTCAGATACCGATGTTCTACTTTCGAATTCATCGTCCCTTGGATTTGGAAACAGACGAAGCAATACGAACGGCTTGAATTTTTTAAATTCCAATTACCAGATCATTGAAAACATCCGGTCTTTTATTGCAGAATGGAATACGACCTTCGGCAACAATATGTCCAACAGTCTGATTGCAGGATATACTTTTCAGGATGAATCCCGCAGATCCAGAGGAGGAGTATTTCCAATGGTAGATATTCTGAAAGAAGGTACCGTGTACACCACCTTTGGTTTTGAACCATTCACTCCAAACAACGAGCTTCGCTATAGCACATTCCAATTGCAAAACAACTTCAACATCTACAAAAACAATCACACCATAACCCTTGGTGTCAGTGCTGAGCGCTATGAATCTGAAAACGTTTTCTTTCCGGGATCTCAAAGTGCCTATGTTTATAATTCGCTGGAGGACTTTTATGCAGACGCGGAAGGATTTCTTGCAGATCCCAACCGAATGGCCTCCCCAGTCAGTTTGAGGAGATTTCAGGTAAGATGGTCCAATATACCCGGACAGGAAAAACCCATCCAGCCGCTTGAAGTGTTCTTTGGAGGTATTTACGGACAAGATGTTTGGACGGTCAATAACAAGCTCAACATCACCGCAGGTCTGAGAGTGGAAGTTCCATTTTTTGGAAATACAGCACTGAAAAATTCAGAAGTAGATACGCTTAATTTCAGAGATGAAGATGGCAATACCGTCAGATATTCTACGGATAAATTACCGGATCCAAACATTTTATTCTCTCCTCGTTTGGGATTTAATTTTGATGTGGATGGCACAAGAAGAACGCAGGTGCGGGGAGGTACAGGAATCTTTACCGGAAGACCAGCTTATGTATGGATTTCTAATCAGGTAGGAAACAATGGAATTCTTACTGGTTTCGAAAGATTGGACAATACTACGACAAGACCTTTCAATCCAGATCCCGATACCTACAAACCAGAAACGGTGAACGGCACTCCTGCCTCACAATACGAGCTTGCCCTGACTGATCCGAGCTTCCGCTTTCCACAAGTTTGGAGATCGAATATAGCCATTGACCAAAAATTGCCATTGGGCCTCGTAGCTACTGTTGAACTATTGTACAACAGAGAACTCAATGGAATTTATTATATCAATGCAAACCTTCCTGCCCCTTCCGGTAACTTTACGGGAGCAGATGATAGAGAGAGATGGACCGCAGGTAATAAAATTGTCAGCAAAATCGACAACGCAATCGTCTTAAAAAATCAAAATGTGGGCAGTGGTTACAACTTTGCAGCCAGCATCGAAAGAATTGCCAACGACGGATTTTACTTTAAAGCAGGATATAGCTACGGCGTTGCACAAAATACCGTCGATGCCGGAAGTGTTGCTTTCGGTAGCTGGAACAACAATCAGCACGCTGGAAACCCAAACAACCCCGGACTGGGCTTTGGTAACAATATGCTTGGTCACAGAGCATTTGGTGCAATGTCCTACAAAGTACAATATGAAAAGGGCAGAGGAGCCACTACTTTCTCATTGTTTTTTGATGCCTTCTCACAAGGTGTAGCCAGCTATGTGTTTAGTGGAGACCTCAACGGAGATGGAGGTACTGCCAACGATTTAATCTATATCCACAGAGACAAAAGCGAGATGAATTTTCAGGAATATTCTGCTTCCGGAAAGACTTTTACAGTCGATCAACAAAGAGATGCCTGGGAAAAATTTATTGAGCAAGATGACTATTTGTCAAAAAACAGAGGCTCTTATGCAAAAAGAGGAGGAATCCTTCTGCCAATGGTGCAGCGTCTTGACCTTGGCGTTGCCCATGATTTTTATATCAATATTGGTAAAAAGAGAAATGCTTTTCAAGTCAGAATGGACATCATCAATTTCACCAATATGATAAATCCAAGATGGGGCGTTGGAGACCGTCTGACAACAACTACACCATTGGTTGTTGCTTCTACTCCTGCTGATGCAGAGGGCAAGACCTTATACAGATTGCAACAGTTTGGTGGTAATTTGATCAGCGAGTCTTACCAAAAAGCTGCCAACATTGCCGATGTATATAGGATACAGTTGGGCATCCGATATACCTTCAATTGATCAAATTTTGTAACTAAAGTTATTCAAAGGGCTGCCTGTTCAGGCGGCCCTTTTTTGTGCATTGAGGAATTCGAGAAGATCCCTTACTTTTGATTGAAACTGCAAAAACATGAATCACTTTGTTCAGACGATGCAATCTTTTTGGATATACCTTTTATTTTTAGTTCTTCTTCCATCTTGTAAGAAAGAAATACAAATACATGACTACTCCATCGCCATTCATGGAGGTGCCGGCACCATCCTTCGTGCAGAAATGAGTTCGGAGAAAGAAAAAGAATATATCACAGCACTGAACACTGCCTTAGACATCGGTGAAAATATTCTGAAAGAAGGCGGGACGGCAATGAATGCTGTGGAACAGGTTATTGTTTATCTGGAAGATAATCCATTGTTTAATGCAGGAAAGGGAGCAGTATTTAACAACAAAGGCGAACATGAATTGGATGCAAGCATCATGGATGGTCAGACAGGTAAGGCGGGTGCGGTCGGCGGAGTCAAGACGATCAAAAATCCAATTCGCCTGGCAAGAATGGTCCTGGAGAAAAGTCCACATGTATTTTTAATGGGTCGAGGTGCTGAGTCCTTTGCGCTGGGAAATGGAATGGACACCGTACCCAATGAATGGTTTGACACAGAATTCCGAAAACAATCCTGGAACAAGGCTCTTGAAGCGGAAGCGAAAGATAGCCTGGATGCACTTGGGATGAAACAAGCGAGATCAGATTCAAAATTTGGTACAGTAGGTTGTGTTGCACTGGATCAGAAAGGAAATCTGGCTGCCGGAACTTCTACCGGAGGGATGACCAATAAAAAGTGGGGTAGGTTGGGCGATGCACCCATTATTGGTGCAGGAACTTATGCAGAAAACGAAGTAGTGGCTGTATCATGCACGGGACATGGAGAATACTTTATCCGGAATGTGGTGGCTTATGATCTGGCCGCCAGAATGAAATATCAGGACAAGCATTTGGCTGAAGCAGTGCATGAAATCATCCACCTGAAACTAAAAAACATCGGAGGAGAAGGTGGCCTCATTGCAGTGGACCAAAAAGGCAACATCGAAATGGCCTTCAATACCGAGGGTATGTACAGAGCCTGTACAAGAAAAGGTCAAAGGGAGGTAAAAATTTTTCATTAAAAAATTTAATTACGAAGCTTTTCGTATTACCTTTGCCTAAAATTAAAAACAATGAAAAAACTGCTCTTTTCTCTGGTCCTTTGTGGGCATTTATTTTGCATGGGCATTGCTCAAGATCAGCCATTTAAAATCAATCATTACGAATTTACTCCCGTCAAAATGCTGGAACGCACCCCTGTTCAGAACCAATTTAAGAGCGGAACCTGCTGGATTTATTCCACCCACTCCTTTTTGGAATCCGAGCTGATCAGAATGGGCAAAGGTGAACACGATCTGAGTGAGATGTACATCGCTCGCGCAGGCTACCTTGAAAAAGGAGAAAATTATGTTCGCCGCCAGGGAGCCACTGCCTTTGGTCAAGGTGCTGAGAACCACGATGTTTTTAATATCATTCGAGAGTATGGCTTAGTCCCCCAATCCATTTATTCTGGATTTCCAATGGGTCAGGACAAACCCATTCACGGAGAAGTAGAAGCGGTCTTAAAGGCCATGGTGGAAGCCATTGTCAAAAATCCGGATGGAAAGTTGCATCCCAATTGGCGCAAAGCCTATCAGGGCGCTGTTGATGGTTATTTTGGAACACCTCCTGCCAATTTTTTCTATCAGGGGAAAACCCATACTCCACAAAGTTTCTATGCATCTCTTGGATTAAATGCGGAGGATTATATTCCTCTTACTTCTTTCAATCACCATCCATTTTACAAACCCTTTATACTTGAAATGTCGGACAATTGGTCCAATGGTATGTTCTACAACATTACGTTGGACGAATTGATGAATACCGTTGAAAATGCCATTCGCACAGGATACAGTGTATTGTGGGCTACTGATGTCAGCGAAAAAACATTCTCTGCCAAAAACGGATTGGCCATTAATCCGCATCAGGCCTGGGAAGACATGGAGGAGGCTCAACGCGACAGCATTTGGAAGGCCCCACATCCTGAAAAGTATGTCACTCAGGAAGAGAGACAATCAGGATTTGATCATTTGGCTACCACTGACGATCACGGTATGCATATCGTAGGAATCGTCAAGGATCAAAAAGGAACAGACTATTTTGCAGTAAAAAATTCCTGGGGTACTTCTGCCAACAAAAATACCGGCGGATATTTGTATGCATCCAAAGCTTATTTTAGAAACAAAACCATGTCGGTGATGGTCCACAAAAATGCCATTCCAAAAGAGATTCGAAATAAGTTGGGCATTTAATTTTAATGCGATCGGGGATTGATCCTGCTGCACTCAATTTGGTATTCTATTTTTGCAATTAAATTTTTAAGATGGCATCGATATTGCAGAGAATTCTGCCTTTAATTTGCTTGTTCTTTTTTGGATGCAGAATTGGAAATGCACAACTGACTCCTGACAAACTTGGATTTGAAAAATTGAGTCTGCACCATAAAAAATGGGGAGAAATCAATTATTACCATTTCACCAAAGGAGAAAAAAAAATAAAGCCGGTGCTCCTGTATTTAGATGGTTCAGGTGCTTATCCAATGTTTCAAATGATGGAAAGAGGAACGGGCAGTACCATTCCATTTGATTATAAAAAATTGGCGGAAGAGTATCATTTGTTGTTTATCAGCAAACCCGGAATTCCTTTTGCTGACAGTGTAAGCAGGGATCCCGAATCCAATCATCCACTGTATCCCACTCCGGATGAATACACCCGTCGACTGTCTTTGGATTGGAGGGTCAACGCAGCAGATTTGGTGCTGAAAGATGCATTGAAAAAATGGAAAGTTGACAAACGAAAGATTGCCATTCTTGGTTTTTCAGAAGGATTTCAGGTAGGCAGTAAATTGATCTCAGTCAACAAATCCATTACGCATGCCATTTTAATGGTCGGAAATGGCTTTACCCAGTTTTTTGATTTTATCATTCAAAACCGGATGGATGCCTTGAATGGAGTCATCAGCGAGGAAGATGCTCGCCGCAACATTGATTCACTTCATCAGGTTTTCGCTGACATCAAAAACGATCCGCTCAATACCGAAAAATCTTGGTATGGTCATAGCTATTTGAGATGGTCGAGTTTTTGTTCAGAGGAACCCATCGAATCTTTATTGAGAACAAATATTCCGGTTTATTTTGTCTCTTGTACAAAAGACCAAAATACATCTCCATTGGGATTGGATTATATTTATCTGCGTTCCGTTTTAGATGGCAAGAAAAATTTGAAATACATCCATTACCCTTACGACCATGGCTTCAATGAGTTTATCACCGATGGTCAAGCAAATGTTTTGTCTGTTAAAAATCACATGAGTGAAGCGATGGAAGAGGCTTTTACATGGTTGAGAAATCAATAGAAATAAAAGCCATTTAATTTTCTGAAATCTCCTTTAGTTTTTGCAAAGCTTTTGGCCAGGTTTCATTAAAATAATCCATGTATTCTTCCGTAATGTCAATGTCAACAATTACAGAGGTGACTCCGTTGTTTTCTTCTAATGTATAATTTTCCAGACCTCCGGCCCATTTTTCAACATCCGGGCCTTCCGTGATTTCCTTTTCTCCGTTCAACACACCATAGTGTCGGATGGACACAAAACGATGGGGTTCGCATTCTGCTATTTCTGAGACCATTCCTCCGCGTTCTCCGTTTTCACCGTAGCCAATAAAATACATTTTGGATCCCTTGCTCCATTCGCCTTCATAAGTGGAAGTTGGATTAAAGATCGAAGTCCATTGTTGGTAACTTTCAATTTGATCGAGCCCCAACATCGTGTTAAAAACTTTAGAAGCAGGGGCGTTTATTTTTATGGAGTATTGTATTTTTTTCATAATTAAAAGGAGGTGGATTCAGTATATTTTTTAAAATTATCCAGTATGGCTTGCCAGCCTTGTTTTTGTAATTCAATTGAATTTACAGTTTCCGCATCAAATATCGTGGATATTTTGCATTGGCCATCGGTTATTTCAAAACTGGTATTTACTTTTCTGCCATCGGTCAAAGTATAAGCAATTTTCTTGAGTGGAATCAGCTCATCATAGATGGCTTCAAAATCAAAACCAAAGCTTCCATCTTTGGCTTCCATTCTGGCGCTGTATTTACCGCCTGGCCTTAGATCATTTTCAGCTTTCGGGCAACACCAACTGTCTGTGGCGAAGTTCCATTGGGTAATGTGATTTGGTTGCGTGTAACAGTCCCATACTTTTTGAAGGTCCGCGGCAATCAATGCTTCTATCTTAATTTTTGTTGTTTCCATTTATTTTAGGATTTAAATTGAAGTCCTTTATCAAATAACAATTTTCTTAATTTTGGCAATGAACCCGGTCCAAATCCGTGCAATTTTAGCAAATCTTGTTCACTGTAATTGGACAATTGTTCTGTGGTAAAAATTTTTTCCGATTCAAGAGCCCTGCGTGCGGGTGCACTCAGTACCGATAAAAATTGATCCTTGGGCTTTCGGGACTCCTCACAAATGGGACAACTCGGACAATCCGTACTTTTAAAATAGCGGTGTCCTTGCGGACAGATACGAAATGTTTGATTAGTTGGAGGCATTTGATCAAGTTATTACCAATGCTTGGTTGGACAAAGGTAAATATAGATTTCATATTTCAACAATACTCTTTTGAATTCTTGTCGGTGGAGACTGTATCTTTTGCGTAAATCTTAGCGCTCATTGCGGTTTTTATTCTTCACCGCAGAGATCGCAAAGGAAAGCGCAAAGTTGCGCAAAGTTTATCTTCTATTGTGGATTCGTTTTACACAAATTAAAATTACCAGATCTTAATAGTGTTGTTTCCTTTGATTTCACCTATTTTCTTAGCGTTCTTTGCGGTTTTTATTCTTCACCGCAGAGCTCGCAAAGGAAAGCGCAAAGTTTCGTAAAGTTTATCTTCTATTGTGGATTCGTTTTATACAAATTAAAATTACCAGATCTTAATAGTGTTGTTTCCTTTGATTTCACCAATTTTCTTAGCGTCCTTTGCGGTTTTTTTTCTTCACCGCAGAGCTCGCAAAGGAAAGCGCAAAGTTGCGCAAAGTTTATCTTCTATTGTGGATTCGTTTTACACAAATTAAATTTACCATATCTTATTAGTGTTGTTTCCTTTGATTTCACCAATTTTCTTAGCGTCCTTTGCGAAGATCTTAGCGTTCTTTGCGGTTTTTATTCTTCACCGCAGAGCTCGCAAAGGAAAGCGCAGAGTTTTACAAAGTTTATCTTCTATTGTGGATTCTTTTTACACAGATTAAATTTACCAGATCTTGTTAGTGTTGTTTCCTTTGATTTCACCTATTTTCTTTGCGTTCTTTGCGGTTTTTATTCTTCACCGCAGAGCTCGCAAAGGAAAGCGCAAAGTTGCTCTATGTTTCTATTCTATATTCCATTCGTTTTACACAAAATAAAATTACCAGATCTTAATAGTGTTGTTTCCTTTGAATTCAACTATTTTCTTAGCGTTCTATGCGGTTTTAATTCTTCACCGCAGAGCTCGCAAAGGAAAGCGCAGAGTTTTACAAAGTTTATCTTCTATTGTGGATTCTTTTTACACAGATTAAATTTACCATATCTTATTAGTGTTGTTCCCTTTGATTTCACCTATTTTCTTAGCGTTCTTTGCGAAGATCTTAGCGTCCTTTGCGGTTTTTATTCTTCACCGCAGAGCTCGCAAAGGAAAGCGCAGAGTTTTACAAAGTTTATCTTCTATTGTGGATTTGTTTTACACAAATCAAAATTACCATATCTTATTAGTGTTGTTTCCTTTGAATTCAACTATTTTCTTAGCGTTCTTTGCGAAGATCTTAGCGTCCTTTGCGGTTTTAATTCTTCACCGCAGAGCTCGCAAAGGAAAGCGCAAAGTTGCTCTATGTTTCTATTCTATATTCCATTCGTTTTACACAAATTAAAATTACCAGTTCTTAATAGTGTTGGTTCCTTTGAATTCAACTATTTTCTTAGCGTTCTTTGCGAAGATCTTAGCGTCCTTTGCGGTTTTTATTCTTCACCGCAGAGATCGCAAAGGAAAGCGCAAAGTTGCGCAAAGTTTATCTTCTATTGTGGATTCGTTTTACACAAATTAAAATTACCAGATCTTAATAGTGTTGTTTCCTTTGATTTCACCTATTTTCTTAGCGTTCTTTGCGGTTTTTATTCTTCACCGCAGAGCTCGCAAAGGAAAGCGCAAAGTTTCGTAAAGTTTATCTTCTATTGTGGATTCGTTTTATACAAATTAAAATTACCAGATCTTAATAGTGTTGTTTCCTTTGATTTCACCAATTTTCTTAGCGTCCTTTGCGGTTTTTTTTCTTCACCGCAGAGCTCGCAAAGGAAAGCGCAAAGTTGCGCAAAGTTTATCTTCTATTGTGGATTCGTTTTACACAAATTAAATTTACCATATCTTATTAGTGTTGTTTCCTTTGATTTCACCAATTTTCTTAGCGTCCTTTGCGAAGATCTTAGCGTTCTTTGCGGTTTTTATTCTTCACCGCAGAGCTCGCAAAGGAAAGCGCAAAGTTGCGCAAAGTTTATCTTCTATTGTGGATTCGTTTTACACAAATTAAAATTACCAGATCTTAATAGTGTTGTTTCTTTTGATTTCACCTATCTTCTTAGCGTTCTTTGCGGTTTTTATTCTTCACCGCAGAGCTCGCAAAGGAAAGCGCAAAGTTGCGCAAAGTGTATTATCAATTATGTATTCCCAAATATACTCCAACTCTTTGGTTTATGTTGTAGCTGTACAAGCTTTCATTTACCCATAGATTTAAAAACTGAGCATTGATATTGTCAAAACCTAAATAAATATCATTTTACACTAATTTGTATCTAATTTTAAGCCAATAAAATATGTACAGGGTTTATCTTTCATAGCTGCGACCATTGGGCAAACAAATCCATTTGATTAACTTTGGCCTTTAAATCAAACCCGATGATTCAGGCAAGTATCGCATATCAAGCCAAGCACAAGATCAGAATTCTTACCGCGGCATCACTATTTGACGGACATGACGCCGCCATCAACATCATGCGCAGGATCATGCAAAGCAGTGGTGCAGAGATCATCCATCTTGGTCACAACCGCTCAGCGCTGGAAATCGTGGAAGCAGCGATCCAGGAAGATGTGCAGGGTATTGCCATTACTTCCTATCAAGGTGGGCACAATGAGTATTTCAAATACATTTTTGATTTGCTAAAGGAAAGAGGCTGCGGACATATTAAAATATTTGGTGGAGGTGGAGGAACCATCCTTCCAACCGAAATTGCAGACCTGCACCAATATGGAATTAGCAGAATTTACAGTCCTGATGACGGTCGTCAAATGGGATTGCAGGGTATGATCAATGATCTGCTCCAGCAATGCGATTTCCAGACGGGTGATTCTCTTAATGGAGAATTAAAAGCCATCGAAAAAGGAGATCTGAGGGCTGTGGCACGTCTCATTTCTGCCATCGAAAATTTTCCAGAACAAGCGGAGACCATTCTCTCAGTTATCGAGAAAAAATCGGCTACAAAAAATATCCCAGTTTTAGGAATCACCGGAACAGGCGGAGCTGGTAAATCCAGTTTGGTGGATGAGTTGATCCGGCGGTTTGTATTGGATTTTGAAGATAAAAACATGGCCATTCTCTCGGTCGATCCCTCCAAGAGAAAAACAGGAGGAGCCTTGCTGGGAGACAGGATCAGAATGAATGCACTGCATCCTGAATTTCATCGTGGAAGGGTGTTTATGAGATCATTGGCAACTCGTCAGAGCAATTTGGCATTGTCTCCTCATATTCGCAATGCCCTGAGAATTTTGAAATGCGCAGGGTTTGACCTGATCGTTCTCGAAACATCAGGAATCGGTCAGAGTGATACAGAAATTGTTGATTTCAGCAATCTTTCTTTGTATGTAATGACGCCGGAATATGGCGCGGCCACCCAATTGGAAAAAATTGACATGCTGGATTTTGCCGACATCATCGCCATCAACAAGTTTGACAAGCGCGGTGCTCAAGATGCCATTCGCGATGTCAAGAAACAATATCAGCGCAACAAGCAAGCATGGAATCAGTCGCCGGAAGACATGCCGGTTTTTGGGACCATCGCTTCCCAGTTTAATGATCCGGGAACAAACCTGCTATACAAAACCTTGATCCAAAAACTCAACGAAAAAGCGGGTACCTCACTTCAATCAAAGTTAGATTTACCCATTGGTGAATCTGAAAAAATTTTCATCATTCCTCCTTCCCGTACGCGTTATTTATCTGAGATCTCGGACAACAATAGGAATTATGACCGATGGGTAGAAGAACAGTCAGAAGTAGCCGGTAAATGGCAGTCTTTGAAGGATGCTGAGAATCTTGTAACTGATACTGTCAGCAAAGAAAAATTGAAGCAAACTGCGCAGGAAATGGAGAACAAACTAGACGGTAGTTCAAGGGAAATTCTACAATCATGGGCTTCAAAGAAGAATGCTTATTCTGCGGATGAATTTATTTACAAAGTCAGGGACAAGGAAGTTAGGGTACCCACTTTTACCCAATCCCTTTCTCAAACCAAAATACCGCGGGTGATGTTGCCACAATATCATTCTTTGAGGGATGTTTTAAAGTGGTCTTTGCAGGAAAACGTGCCGGGAGAATTTCCCTATACAGCGGGAGTTTATCCATTTAAGAGAAAAGAGGAAGATCCAACGCGGATGTTTGCAGGCGAGGGAGGACCTGAGCGCACCAACCGCAGGTTTCATTATGTGAGCATCGACATGCCCGCCAATCGACTGAGTACGGCTTTTGATTCTGTGACTCTGTACGGAGAAGATCCGGATTACAGGCCGGACATTTATGGCAAAGTTGGCAATAGCGGAGTGAGCATTTGTAGTCTGGACGATGCTAAAAAACTATACAGTGGTTTTGATCTCTGCGATCCGCGAACTTCTGTGAGTATGACGATCAACGGCCCTGCTGCCACTATCTGTGCATTTTTTATGAACGCAGCCATCGATCAGCAATGCGAAATTTTTATCAAAGAGAATAAACTTGAATCCAGAGTAGAGCAAGCGCTTAAAACAAAATTCGATGACCGTGGATTGCCAAGACCACAGTACGTAGGAGAATTACCGGCCGGTAACAATGGATTGGGCCTGATGCTATTGGGTTTGACGGGAGACGAAGTTCTTGATGCAACGGACTATCAGAAGATGAAGTCGAAAGCATTAAAGTCTGTAAGAGGAACCGTACAGGCGGATATCCTCAAAGAAGATCAGGCACAGAATACCTGCATTTTTAGCACCGAGTTTTCTCTGAAACTGATGGGAGACGTTCAGGAATATTTTATTCAGAATGGAGTACGAAATTTTTATTCTGTTTCCATCAGTGGGTATCATATTGCCGAAGCCGGCGCCAATCCAATTTCTCAATTGGCGTTTACGCTTTCCAACGGATTTACTTTTGTCGAATATTATTTGTCAAGAGGAATGCACATTGATGATTTTGCACCCAATCTTTCTTTTTTCTTTTCGAATGGGGTAGATCCTGAATATGCAGTGATCGGCAGGGTCGCCCGCAGAATCTGGGCCAAAGCCATGAAGCATAAATACAAAGCCAACGAGCGATCCCAGATGCTCAAATACCATATACAGACCTCGGGGAGATCGCTTCATGCTCAAGAGATTTCGTTCAATGACATCAGGACTACCCTGCAGGCCTTGTACGCCATTTACGACAATTGCAATTCACTTCACACCAATGCGTATGATGAAGCCATCACAACGCCTACGGAGGAATCTGTGCGCAGAGCCATGGCCATCCAATTGATCATCAACAATGAGCTGGGGCTTGCCAAAAATGAAAACCCCTTGCAGGGTGCTTTCATCATCGAAGAATTGACCGATTTGGTGGAGGAAGCCGTACTATCAGAATTTGATCGCATTTCAGAAAGAGGAGGCGTGTTGGGAGCTATGGAGACCATGTATCAGCGCAGTAAAATACAGGAGGAAAGTCTTTATTACGAGACACTCAAACACACAGGAGAATATCCCATCATAGGAGTCAATACATTTCTATCCAAAGATGGATCTCCCACCATTATTCCGAAAGAAGTTATACGTGCAACCGAAGAAGAAAAGAAGGATCAGATAAACGCTTTAAATCATTTAAAATCTGCGAATCTTGAAAAATCCAAATCCGCTTTAAAAAATTTGCAGGATGCCGCCATCCACCATCAAAACATGTTTGAACATTTGATGGTGGCCACCAAATCCTGTTCTCTCGGACAAATCACACAAGCGCTTTATGCGGTTGGAGGAAAGTACAGGAGGAATATGTAACCGAACGATGTCCAGCTGAAAGCTGGACTCGAATGCGACAGCATGAGAAGTGAGGGCACGCGTAAGCGCAACCGAAATCTCAAATTCCTACTTAAGGAGATCGGCAACAGTAACAGAAGTTACACGGGCATTCCCACAAAGGCACAATTTAGCGAGGGCACTACGCGCTCCTGCGCGTGGCATGCAGTTGGACAAAAGCGCCAGAAAGAGGATTGCTTTGCGAGTACATTCGAAATAATTATTGTGCCACAAAGGCACAATTTAGCGAGGGCACCACGCGCTCCTGCGCGTGGCATGCAGTTGGACAAAAGCGCCAGAAAGAGGATTGCTTTGCGAGTACATTCGAAATAATCATTGTGCCACAAAGACACAATTTAGCGAGGGCACCACGCGCTCCTGCGCGTGGCATGCAGTTGGACAAAAGCGCCAGAAAGAGGATTGCTTTGCGAGTACATTCGAAATAATTATTGTGCCACAAAGGCACAATTTAGCGAGGGCACCACGCGCTCCTGCGCGTGGCATGCAGTTGGCCAAAAGCGCCAGAAAGTGGATTGCTTTGCGAGTACATTCGAAATAATCATTGTGCCACAAAGGCACAATTTAGCGAGGGCAACACGCGCTCCTGCGATCGGTAACATTAATTGTTGTCTACGTGAGCATACCCACAAGGGCATAATTCAGTGTCCTGTCAAGTTAGCCTCTTTTCTTTCAGTAAGCTTAAACTTGAAGGATTTTAAACATAGGCAGGTCATCTTAATCATGGGTAATTTGGCTCATAGAATCAAGTAGAGGAATAAATGTATCCTGTTATAAATCAATGAATTTTGATTTGTAATTAAAATTATTGATTAAAAATAAATCCAAAGTAGATTTCCAATCGTAAGTACAGATTAAACAACCATTATGGAAAAATTTCATTTATTTCTGTTTGCGGCCATTTTAGCCATTGTATCATGCACTAAGGAAGATCCATCTGAGACATTAACTCCTGGCCCGGACCAAATCGTTTATGCCATTAATGCATCCAATCAATTGATCCAATTTAACGCAAAAAATCCTGCAAGCGCCTTAAGCAAAATCGCAATCAGCGGATTGGTATCAGGAGAAAAATTATTGAGCATTGACTTTAGACCTTCAACCGGTGAATTGTACGCCATAAGTGACTCAAGTAAATTGTACATCATTAATCAAACCGATGGAAAAGCCAGGACCGTGGGTTCAGGCCCGCTTACTCCAGCGATCAAAGGTCAAATTGTGTCCATTGATTTTAATCCCACAGTTGATAGATTACGCCTGGTTACTTCTGCCGGACAAAATTTGCGCTTGAATCCGGAAACAGCTGCAGTGGCAGCTACCGATGGTGCCATCAATGGAGGGGCCTCTCCGGTGATAACAGGAATAGCCTATACCAATAGCAAAGCAGGAGCTGCTTCTACGATATTATATGATATCGATCAAAGTTCTGGTAAATTATACACACAAATTCCACCCAACAACGGAACTCTCGTAGAAGTGGGAAGCTTGGGTATCAGCTTTACCGGACAGGCAGCGTTTGATATTTCTCCTGGCAATGTTGCCTTGATGGCAGCCGAAAGTAATTTTTTTATTTTAGATTTATCCACAGGCAAGGCTTCTAAAATAGGCTCGGTTTCAGAGCCTATTTTGGATATTGCCATTTCAACCGATCCAATTGCTTACGCAACCGATGCCGGCAATAATCTAATCATGTTTAACCCTTCTGCAATTAGTGCAGGGATTACAACTAAAGCAATTACCGGTTTGCAAGTTGGTGAAAATGTACTTGGTATTGATTTCAGACCTTTAAATGGTCAGTTGTATGCTTTAGGCAGTAGCAGCAGATTGTATACCATCAACCTCTCATCCGGAGCAGCTACACAGGTTGGTACAGGCATATTCAGCACCCTCTTACTGGGCACTGATTTTGCTTTTGATTTTAATCCTACCGTAGATCGTATTCGGGTGGTAAGCAATCTTGGACAAAATTTAAGATTAAACCCCATCGATGGCACCGTGGCAAGCGTGGATGGTAATTTAAATCCCGGTTTACCCATGGTTACTGCCGCAGCCTACACCAATAATTTTGCCGGATCCACTGCGACATCCCTTCTTGTGGTGGACCACATTTCCGATAAATTATACATCCAAAATCCACCAAACAATGGAACCCTGGTGGAAATAGGAAATCTGGGTATCGATCTTAATAGCGATAATGGTTTCGATATAGGGAGTAGATCCAATAATTGCTATTTGGTTGCTACCGTTGGGGGAACCACGAATTTATATACCATCAATATTTCGAGTGGTGTAGCATCCAGTCCGATTATCTTTCCAAGTTCAGTGAAGGGATTTAGTCTGGGAACGGGTTTTTGATTGGATTTTTAATATTTATATTATAAAAATACTGTCCTATATCTTAGGGCAGTATTTTTTTTTTTTGCCATATAATGGATTTCCTTATTTTCTAATCGATTGTAAATTGTTTCCTGGATCTTAGGGGAGTTTAATAATTTCAAAACCAAAGGAAGTGATCATATCAAAAGGAAAACCAATGATTGCAACAGGCAAATTTGTTTTGTTTTTGGGAGTTTTTTCTGGAGCACCATATAGAACAAGTCAGGTAATGGAGTTTGATGATATGATAATCACTAAAAGAGATGTATTTGATGTTGGTGCAATTTGGTATTCTGACCTTATTCACGAGTTAATTTTATCCAAATAGTAGATATTTACTTGGAACTAATCATGAATGACAAGATTTCTATCAATTGTGGGTAATTTATAGCGGAATGTCAATACACTTTGCTGTGATTTGAAGATTAAATGAATACCTGTATATCAAATGAGCCATCTGCTTTGTTCTCTTAAATTACTATTACTAAAATCCAGTAGAATCTATTAATTTTGCCCACCCTGTGATAAATATTGTGGTCTGATTTGAAAACATTTCATCTTAATAAATTCAAATGCCAGTTGACTTTTCTGAAATTTTAGTTGTGGGTGTTTCTTCAAGGGCATTGTTTGACTTGGAGGAGGAAAATGGAGTATTCAAAAGTCAGGGTATCAAAGAATTTAGAAAATATCAACTTGAAAAGGAAAATGAAATCCTAAGCCCTGGAACCGCTTTTCCTTTGATTCAAAGTCTATTACAGCTCAATAAGCAGGCTACTAAACCCATTATCGAGGTGGTTGTAATGTCCAGAAACAGCCCCGAGACAGGCGTGAGAGTTTTGAAATCAATCAAACAACACCAATTGCCAATTACCAGAACGGCTTTTTCAGGAGGAGAGGATTTAGCACCCTTTATTGATGCTTATGATGTTGATCTGTTTCTTTCCAGGGACGAGAAGGACGTAAAGTGGGTGTTGGATCATACCAATTGTGCTGCCGCACTCCTTTACAGTCCGCCACAAAATTTCAATCCCGAAACCAACCGGGTAAAATTTGCTTTTGACGCAGATGCAGTAGTATTCTCAGATGAGTCTGAACAAATCTATCAAGAAAAGGGAATTGATGCATTTCATAAGCACGAAGAGGAAAACGAAGATGTTCCTCTTGAAGATGGACCCTTTGCGGAATTATTAAGGAAACTTTCGAAAATTCAAGTACATTTACCCATGACCATTGAACTAAGTCCTTTAAGAATCGCCATTGTTACCGCAAGAAATGCACCTAGCCACATGAGGGTAATTAAAACCCTTCGTCACTGGGGAGTATATGCAGATGAAGCTTATTTTATGGGTGGATTATCTAAGGACAAGGTGTTAAAGGCTTTTGGCGCTCACATCTTTTTTGACGACCAGGATGCTCATTTAGACAGTTCAAGCCAATTCGTTCCTACTGGCAAGGTATTGTACAGATCTGATTCATTGCTAAAAAATCCAGACATACATTAGGAACTCAATGAATGAGACAGAGCTAAACAGAACCGAGCAGGTAAAATCTAAAAGAAGGGTTGCCGATCACGGTGAAGTATTTACTAACCAACGTGAAGTAAACGCTATGCTCGATTTGGTGAAAAACGAAACGGAACGCATTGACTCCCGTTTCTTGGAACCAGCTTGCGGTAACGGAAACTTTTTAGCGGAGGTATTAAGACGAAAATTAGCAGTAGTTGACAGACGGTATAAAAAAAGTCAAACTGAATGGGAATTCTATTCCATTATTGCTGTGTCGAGTATTTACGGAGTGGACATTTTGGAAGACAACGCTCAGGAATGTAGAGATCGTTTGTTAGGTATTTACACCGATTGGTATTCTAATGTTTTCAAACAGGTAAAAAATGAGTGTATTCGTTCTGTTCGGTTTTTATTGAGCAGAAACATACTTTGGGGTGATGCTTTGGACTTTACCAATCCTGTAAGCAAACAAGCTATTGTCTTTTCTGAATGGAGTTTCATAGATCAAAATATTCTTAAAAGAAGGGACTACATTTTTAAATTTTTAGTCGAGAAGACTTACACGCGAACACTTTTTGATGAAAATGATCAACCAAAGTTGTTTGATGAACCAATTTTAGATTTTCCACTTATTCATTACTTAAAACTTGGCGAAGATGATACAAACAAACTATAACCCGGACGTACTCTCCTGCCTTGCCAATTTGAGCAATGACGAAGTGTTTACGCCACCGAGTTTGGCGAACGACATTTTAGACTTACTACCCGCTGAACTGTGGAGCAACCCAAACGCCAGGTTTTTAGACCCGGTTTCTAAAAGTGGTGTATTCTTGCGTGAAATGGCAAAACGACTGATGAAAGGATTGGAAACCCAGATACCCGACAAGCAGGAACGCATTAACCACATTTTCAGCCAACAGTTGTATGGTATTGCCATCACTGAACTGACCAGCTTATTGAGCCGGAGAAGCGTGTATTGCTCCAGGACGGCCAATGGGAAATACTCCATTTGCGAAACGTTTGCCTCAGAACAGGGCAACATTCATTACCAACGAATGCAACATACCTGGACCAATGGCAAATGCAGCTATTGCGGTGCTAGCCAGGAAGTGTACGATCGCGATGATGCTCTTGAAACTTACGCTTACAATTTTATTCACTTTGATCCCGCATCCAGCGGGACAAGCAACCTTGAAAAAATATTCAATATGAAATTTGACGTTATCGTTGGAAATCCACCCTATCAGTTAAGTGATGGTGGGTTTGGTGCAAGCGCAAAACCAATCTATCACAAATTTGTAGAACAAGCAATTAAGCTAAATCCAAGATATATTTCTATGATTATTCCTGCGAGATGGTTCGCTGGAGGTAGGATCGGTGAACTTACCGAGTTTAGAGAGAGAATGCTTCGAGATAAAAGAATTAGAGTAATTCATGATTTTCAGGATGCGAGAGACTGTTTTCCTGGAGTTGATATAAAGGGAGGAGTAAATTATTTCTTGTGGGATAGGGATAATGAAGGTCTTTGCAAAGTGTGTACCCATTCCGGCGATTCTATTATTTCTGAGGCAACAAGGTTTTTACTTGAAAAGGGAGCAACTACATTTATTAGGTATAATGAGGCAATTCCTATCTTGAAAAAAGTACAATTAAAAAATGAAGGTAGTTTTTCAGAATTTGTTAGTGCAAATGACCCATTTGGATTTGACGTGAGAGTAGAGGGTAGTATGAAGAGAGTAAAACCCAAATATAAGCATACACCATTTGAAGGAGCCATTAAGTTTTATTATAACGGTTGGCGAAAGGACGGTGTTGGTTACATAGATAAAAACTACGTGAAGAAAAATACAGAATGGCTAAATCAAAATAAGTTGTTAGTCGCAAAAGCTGTTGGAACAGGTGATAGCAAAACTGATGCAATTAAACCATTCATACCTGAAAATCCTTCATGCACAAGTGAAACTTATCTTGTAATCGGACCTTTTAATTCCGAAAAAACTATGTCAAATGTACTTTCTTACATTCAGACCAAGTTTTTTCATTTCATGGTGTCATTAAAAAAAATAACTCAAGAGGCAAGGAGAGGTGTTTATGTGTAATAACCTAGACTTAATCTGACAGTTGGCGATAAAAAAGAATAATCCAACGCTCCAACAAAAGTAACAATTGTTCCGTAAAAGTCAAGAGCGAGGCTAGTTCCTTCGGAACTCTTGACATTTACTCCACAATTTAGTTTGTTGACGTTTACGCGTTGAATTACTCTATTCATGATCTTCTTTATTCAAAATGAGTTTCTAACATTTTATCAATTGCAATATTTTTTGACTCGATGTGAGTTTGCATAGGAGTTTTCCCAAAGCAATATTTTCCGGAATGAGGTCTGTCCGAGTTATAGTAATGTAGCCAATCCTCCAAGTCAGCCTGTAGCTCTTCAATAGATTTGTATAACTTTTTACGGAAGGTAATGGCATAAAATTCATTTTGAATGGTGCGGTGGAATCTTTCACAGATACCATTAGTCTGTGGGTGTCGTGCTTTGATCTTAGTGTGTTCAATATCCTCCAAACTCAGATAAAGTTCGTACTCATGATATTCTCTTTTTCCACAGTATTCCGTGCCACGATCGGTCAGTATTCTGAGTAGCCTGATTTGCTCATGTTCATAAAATGGCAGGACTTTATCGTTTAGCAAATCGGCTGCTACAAGAGCATTTTTACGATCATAGATTTTTGCCAGAACTACCTTAGAGTAAGTGTCAATGTAGGTTTGTTGATAGATACGACCAACGCCTTTGATATTGCCAATATAATAAGTATCCTGAGCTCCCAGATAGCCCGGATGATATGTTTCAATTTCACCTTGAGATTCCAATTTTTCTTTCTTACGCTCCAAGGCTACAACTTGGGCTTCTGTAAGAATTATTCCATCCTGGGCCACTTTGGCTTCGAGGGCTTTTAATCTCTTTTGGAAGGTCTCCAGATCGTGCCTCAACCAAACACAACGAACTCCACAAGGGGATACAAATATTCCTCTCTTAACAAGCTCATTTGCAACCCTTACTTGTCCAAAAGCTGGATTTTCAATAGCCATATCAACAACAGCTTTCTCTACTTCGGGAGCCACTCGATTCTTGACCAGTGGTTTGCTCCTGCTGACTTCGATTAAGGCCATTTCGCCTCCTGTGTCATACATCTCTTTAATCCTGTAAAAACTATCCCTGGAATACCCCATTATTTTACAAGCCTGAGATACGTTTCCCAATTTTTCTGCTAAAAGGACTAATCCCAATTTAGTTTTGATTAATTTTGTTTCTAATTTCATTTTCTGACAGTTTAGTGGTTAATTAATTATTTTTGACAACTTAAAATTAATCACTAACTGTCAGATTAAGTCTAAACTATTACAGTTTATGAATTCGTTCCCATTCAAGACTTCTCAGAACCTTGGACAGATGAAAAACTATATAAAAAATATGGCTTAACAGAAAATGAGATAGCTTTTATTGAAAAAATGATTCGTCCTATGGACTTAACTCAAAATGGGGGAGTAGATGAGTAAAAAAGAATTCAATCGCGTCTTGCCCTTCAATGCTTTGCCGGATTTGCCGCCAGCCACCCATCTGGAGACGACTGAAATATTCAAAGCAACCATACGGGCCAACAAACTATTGGCAGAGCTGAAGGGCTTTTGCCAAACCCTGCCCAATCCGGAGTTACTACTAAACACCATAGTCTTACAGGAAAGTAAGGAATCAAGTGCCATCGAAAACATTGTCACCACACAAGATGAGTTGTATAAAGCCACCCTCATGGGTGACAAAGTGAAAAATCAGGCTGCCAAGGAAGTTTTACAATATCGGGAAGCCATGTATTTTGGGTTATCGGAATTGGATAAAACCGGCCTTATTACCACCAATCTTTTAGTGGGTATTATGCAAAAGCTACGTAATACAAGAGATGGTATAAGGAGAAATCCGGGCACGAAACTTTCTAAGCCCATTAGTGGACAAATTGTGTACACACCACCAGAAGGAGAGACGATAATCAGAGAAAAACTTTTTACCCTGGAGCGGTATATAAATGTTTCCGATGGGGATAGCTTAGACCCTCTTATTAAAATGGCTCTGATTCATTATCAGTTTGAGGCCATACATCCATTTAGTGACGGGAATGGTCGTGCTGGTCGTATTTTGAATATTTTGTATCTGATTCAACAGGAGATGATTGGTTTACCTGTTCTTTATTTGAGTAAATATATTATTGAGAATAGGTCGGATTATTACCGGTTACTCAGAGAAGTTACTGAACAAAACAACTGGATTGACTGGGTGCTTTATGTGGTAAATGGCGTAGCTGAAACCTCTCAATCCACCCTAATTAAGATTAAGCGCATAATAGAATTGAAAGCAAATGCAGAGAATGATTTGAAATCAGCGCTGGGATCTTCATTCTCTAGAGATCTGAATGATCTATTGTTTAGCTTTCCCTATATAAAAATAGGGGTTTTGGATGAAAATGGAATTGCCAAGCGGCAAACCGCATCGCGCTATTTAAAAGAAATAGAAAAGGCGGGATGGCTTTCAAGCGTACAGGTATGGAAGGAGACCTATTATATCAACCATAATCTGATTAAAATACTATCTGAATAGGAAACGAAATCATGTACACTTAATACATACGAAGTGACTATCATGTCGAAAAAATGTATAATAATCGACACGACATTCACTCATGTCGATTGAATAAACATTATTGAATTCAAGGTAAACAATTGATAATGAGTAAAAAAGAATTTTTTCCACCCCGACCATCCACCAATCCGACAATATACGCTTATGAATTACCGGGCATTCCTTATAAAGAAGGTCTATTGAAAATAGGCCAATCCAGAAGACCCAACGAAGTCAGAATAGACGAGCAAACCAAAACAGCCGGCATTAAATACAAAATCGTTTTTGAAGAATCCGCAATGAGGCGCGACGGGAGTTCATTTTCTGACCATGAGGTTCGCCGTCATTTGCGCAAACAAGGCTTTGCCAATCCCGAGGGCGAATGGATTAAATTTACTTTGAAAGATCTACGAAAAGCCATTTGGGAAATGAAGACAGGTGAACGTACTGAAGACAATCGATCCCTTTCTTTCGGTATGCGACCAGAACAAGAGGAAGCCGTTAGCAAATCCATGGCCTATTTTAGTAGTTTTAAGAGGGAAAACCCGGATAAGACACCCCATTTTCTTTGGAATGCCAAAATGCGTTTTGGAAAAACCTTTGCCAGCTACCAACTGGCAAAGAAAATGGCCTGGACCAAAATTTTGGTGCTCACTTTTAAACCTGCCGTAGAAAATGCCTGGTATGAAGATTTGATGACTCATGTTGATTTTGAAGGATGGCAGTTTGTATCAAACTCACAAAACACTCTGAGCTATGGGCAGGCAGATATGGAAAAACCAGTTGTGTGTTTTGGCTCTTTTCAAGACTATTTGGGCAAAAATACCAGCACAGGTGGTATAAAAACCAAAAACGAATGGGTACATGCTACTCATTGGGATTGCGTCATTTTTGACGAGTACCACTATGGTGCCTGGCGGGAAAATGCGAAAGAACTATTTGGAGCTGAAGGGAAAAGAGAATTGGAATTTGGGGAAGGAGAGGGTATTGAGTACTTTGATGAAGAAGCGATGCCCATTACAACCAAGCACTATTTATACTTATCGGGTACACCTTTCCGAGCCATTGCGTCGGGAGAGTTTATCGAGGAGCAGATATTTAACTGGACTTATTCAGACGAGCAGAGAGCCAAAGATGGCTGGGATGATTCTAAAGGAAGCAATCCCTATGCTTCCCTGCCGCGAATGGTCATGATGACTTACCAGTTGCCTGACTCCATCAGTCAAATAGCAGAGTTGGGAGAATTTGACGGCTTTGATTTGAATGTGTTCTTTTCAGCTGAAGGCGATGGTATAAAGGCAAGGTTCAAATACGAAGATGAAGTACAGAAATGGTTGGATTTGATTCGTGGTTCATTCAGCGAAACCACTTTGGACAATCTTAAAATGGGAGCGAAAAAACCGCCGCTTCCTTTCTCACATGCTCCTTTGCTCAATGTATTGAATCACACTTTTTGGTTTTTGCCGACCGTGGCCTCATGTTATGCAATGGCTAATTTGCTCAAACAGCGACAAAACAAGTTTTATCACGATTACACCGTGGTAGTGACAGCAGGAACACAAGCGGGCATTGGTGTGGAAGCCTTACCACCCGTTCTAGATGCCATGACCGACAATCCCTTGGAATCAAAAACCATTACACTTTCCTGTGGTAAACTCACTACAGGGGTTTCGGTTAAACCTTGGACAGGAATTTTTATGTTGCGTAATTCTTCAAGTCCTGAAACTTATTTTCAAGCAGCCTTCCGAGTGCAAACGCCTTGGGTAATTACAAACCCCGATAGCAAATCGCCCAACAAAGAAGAAATTCTAAAAGAAGAATGTTATGTGTTCGATTTTGCTCCGAACAGGGCATTAAGACAAATTGCTGATTATGCTTGCCGATTGAATGTCAATGAATCGAACCCGGAAAAAAACGTAGAAGATTTTATAAATTTCCTGCCAGTTCTAGCTTATGATGGCAGCTCGATGAAACAAGTGGACGCGGCAGGTATTTTAGACATTGCAATGAGTGGTACAACGGCTACGCTTTTGGCAAGACGTTGGGAAAGTGCCTTGCTTGTAAATGTGGACAACAACACGCTTGCCCGATTGATGGCCAACGAGGAAGCAATGAAATCATTGATGAATATAGAAGGCTTTAGAAATTTGAATCAGGACATTGAAACCATTATCAACAAATCGGAAGCCGTTAAAAAAGCCAAGAAAGAAGCAAACGACCGAGAGCTGACAAAGAAAGAAAAGAAGGAGCTTACTGACGAAGAAAAGGAATACAAAAGCCTGAGAAAGCAAATACAAGAAAAGCTAATCAAGTTTGCTACTCGTGTTCCCGTTTTTATGTACCTGACAGACTACAGGGAAAGGAGTTTGAAAGATGTAATCATGCAATTAGAACCGGGACTTTTTAAGAAAGTAACGGGACTTTCTGTAAAGGACTTTGAATTATTGGTAAGTCTTGGAGTTTTCAACTCTGCTTTAATGAATGATGCCGTTTACAAATTCAAACGCTATGAAGATCCAAGTTTGGAATATATTGGAATTAATAGACACAAAGGCGAAGACATTGGTCTTTATGACACAGTTTTGAGTAGAAAGGAATATGAAGAAAGTTTTGTGAATGAGCCTTGACAGCACAAAAACCATTTTCAAAGATGTGTTGAGCTTTAATAAAATAGATATTTGTTTCGGTAATAGCATAAAATGAAACCAAAGACTTTTTTAGAAAAATTAGTTGAATTGGGCCGAAGGAAAGGTTCTTTTGGATAGATCGATGTCCCATCTCGACGTATAAAAACGGTTCTAAAGCAGAAAAATAATTGAATTTGATCGCCTCAGCGATCGGCAACAGAAAATGATACTAAAGCGAGCATTTACTATATTGGCAGTCATTAAAGAGGGGACCTAATGTTGTTCTGAAGATACCTGGATTCGAATTCGGCATCATGAGGAGTGATGGAACGCGCACTCGAAATAAATCGGCATGGGGTAGGCTGCAAAAGCGATCTTTCAATCAATTTTTAAATTTCCTTTGCGAAAAAAGTGATTTTATATATCTTAAGCCCTTATTTCGGTATAAATTTATAATGAAAAATTTTTAAAATGTCTGGTTTTTTAGAAATGGCAAGATTATTTAAGGTGGAAGATATTTGCCACAAATTTCTTGCAAGCTATAATTATGAAGAAAGATCACTTCAGGTTTTAGACAATTTTAATAAATTGTGTATTGAGAATGACCTTGATAATATGACTCAAATTGCTTTAATTAAAAATAGGGAAAAAGTTGTTGGCTGGTTTGGCATTGAATGGATTGAAGAAGATGATAAAGAAATGGCTGAAGTAATGGAACCTATTAATCTGGAAGCCATTTTTTCAGCCGAAACTGATATATTAACAGTTGTGGAGAAGGTCAGTACGCTAAAACAAAATGTTTTTATAGTCAACAAGGGCAATCAGCTTATTGGTTTCTTTTTTTATACAGATCTACTAGGAAATCCATTATGCTTGAGCATCCTGGCACTTTTGATGGCATTTGAAAAAAGTTGTTTGGATATTTGTCTTATTAACCCTAAAGTGAATTTTAATAGATTGGACAAATCGGCCAGAAACAATGTAATGGGTAAATACTTTAAAATGGGATTTATATTAAAAGATAATAATGAACCTATTTATTCAAAAACTATGGAAATTTGTTCTCTTAAAGAAAAAGTTGAAGTGGTCCAAGAAAATGGTACACAAATCTAACTTAAATTTGTGTTATGGATCAATCAAAGACAAACAATCGGAGGAGGAGGTACGATACCGAGTTTAAGCTTAATGCCATTCATTTGCTCGAATCCGGGAGGAACGCTAGCGAATTAGCTGATTCTCTTGGCGTTAGTAAGCAAATGCTTTACAATTGGCGTAGTCAAATCAGGATTACCAGGAATGCTTCCGTCCAGCCAGGAACAAATAATCCTTATACTGAACTTGAACAGCTCCGTAAGAAATTAAGGGATGTTGAAATGGAAAGGGATATTTTAAAAAAAGCCTTGAACATTTTCAGCCGGCAGACATGAAACCAAAAGCTGAATTTATCCAGAGTCTAAGCGGTGTGTATCCTACTAACAAGCTTTGCAAGATGATGAATATTCCAAGGAATACTTTGTATCATTTTATCCACAGGAGGGATTCTCCCACTAAACATTTGGGATTAAGAGACCGAATAAAATCCGTATTTGACTCTCATATGAATAGGTATGGAAGTCGTAGAATTAAAATGGAATTAGCCGTAAAATATTCAAAAATGTTAGCCGCCATTTGATTCGCAAATGTATGAAGGAACAAAATTTGAAAGCAATCCAGCCAAAGAGTTTTGTTCCAAAAACAACTGATTCCACCGGGACCAAATTTCCTGCACCCAATTTACTTCTTGATTTTGGAAAGGCGCAAAAACCAAATGAAGTATGGGTTGGTGACATTACCTACATTCCTTTAAAGAATGGCCAATGGGCCTATCTTTCAACTTGGATTGATACTTATTTGCATAAAGTAGTGGGCTGGGATGTTCAGACTCATATGAGAAGCGAACTGGTTATTTCAGCCTTCAATAAAGCAAAACTGAAATGCATCCAAAATAAATTAAGTGTGATTGTCCATTCTGACCGAGGAACGCAGTACTCTAGTAAAGATTTCAAAAATGCCATTAAAGGAAATAGACAAAGTATGACTCGCAAAAACGAAGTTTATGACAACGCAATTGCCGAATCATTTTTCTCAAGGCTCAAATGCGAATGCATTAGAGGTACTGTATTTGATGATTTGGATCAATTAAGATTCACTCTGTTTGAATACATAGATGGCTATTACAACACAATCAGAAGGCATTCATCCATTCAATACTATACACCCTTAGAATTTGAAAATATTTATTATTCGAAAAATCAATTCACTCATTGCAACTAATATGGAAACAAAACATGACTTTGCATTTTTACCCTTAGACGAGGACCAAGCTTATTGCGGACAAAATGTCAAGAGTTCCGCCGACCTCTTTATTCTGTATTCTTCCGGCGGAACTCGACTTGCTCTTGACATTTTGGGAGCAATGCTTATCTTTGTCGCAGGGGTAAAATGTGTACTAATTTTATTTTTTAACTAAATTAGATCAGTGTCCCATTTATTGGTACCATGTCAAGTATATATTTTAATAAAAGATTTAAATTTAATAAATCAAATTCCAACTTTAAATGATACTAAATTTTTAAATAAGGCATATTCACTGAGAAACTATATTGTGCATCCTGGTTTGGGTAAACCTATGGAACAAATATTTACCAAGGAAGAATTGTGGCCATTCATTAAAAAGCTTGAATTCTTAAATAATGAGCTAAAACAGCACTATAGGGAAATGCTTGAGGTTGGTATCCCTAGATAATCAAAATTAAGTTTGTTTCACTTGATTTTTATGAATTGTTTTCAATTTTTTTTTTATACTATGTATTTCTTTAGGAAACAGAATTCATAAATTAATGTCCTTTGGCCCTAATATTCGAAATAATGACACCTGACCGTATTGGTCCAATTCTTCCAATTCATATTTCCGGTGTAAATCCTGCTTTATTGTTGATTGATGGGATAAGACGAGCTTTGAATCGATCCTACTCTGCCAATCCGTACTTAATTTTACATTGATTCCTTTATCATTCAAAAGATAAATGTAGAATAGATATTGTGCATAATATCCTTCATGCAAAAGTGTTACTCCCTCAAGATTTTTCTTACCTGCGACTGCTTCTTGCAAATAATGGCTCAGTTCATAGCTCGTTTGATCCCATTTGTATTCACTGGGTGACCAGGTTTTTTCCAATATTTTTCGATAGGGATTTGTAAAAATGATGACAAGCAACAAATATGGAAGTGGATTAAACCTAAGTTGTTGATTGAGCCAATTGAAATTTTTCAAAAGTCTGAACATTTTATTTATAAATACCGCAGCGTGGAAGGCTAAAAAGGGATACATGGGCAGATCATACCATTCCAATTTTGTTTTGCTGAAGGATATAATCAGAAGGTACGCAATGTTGAGTAGGCTGAAATAGATGCTTATTTTTTTTATTTGACCATCACTAAGAAGAAGACCGGTTATAATTCCTGCCAGACACATCAAGTACCATTCCCGAAATCGTTGATCAATGAACAAATTAACGTAATAAAGGAATCCGCCTCCGTGGTTTTCTAATACTTGAAAATACCTTCCACCCAATTCGTTTTCATAGACTATTTTTAAGAATCCCGGATGAGCAATTTCTCTCAAAAGATAGAAACCCCCAATGATTAAGACAAATGCAGTAAAACCTAACCAGAAATCTTTGCTTTTTACCAAAGGCCAACATGTTTTTTGATACAGAGCATATAAAAACAAGGCAGGTAAAAATAGCAAACCGGATATTCCTTTGGTCAAAGCAGCTAAGCTGAGAAAGAGATAAAAGCAATGAAGATGTTTTCGGGATCTTTGCTCTGTGTAGTTGAAAAAATGTAGGCAGCTTAAAGTAGTCCAGAGGGTCAAGAGGGCATCATAATCACCCGTTCGGACTCCATGGTATTGAATATAACCATGGGTGCAAACGAGCACAAGAGGACACAGGATGCTCAAAGCATTGTCGCCAGTATGTTTAAGGATAAATCTGAATAAAGCAAGACAGGTGAATGCACCTGCGAATGCTGAGGGAAGACGCAAAGCGAGTTCGCTGGGCCCCAGAAGTTTCATACACAGGACTTGAAGCCAAATCAATAATGGTGGTTTGGTATTCCACAGATCAGGACTTGAGTCGAAATGGGTCACCAACCAATTTTCATTTTTCAGCATTTCCCACGCGTTTATGGCAAGTCTTGATTCATCCCAAACCCTGATGGGTAAAACGCCTAAGCCTGAGAAAAGTGGGATTGCACAAAGAATAGCCACCAATAAGTAAATAAACTTATTGCCAATTCCTGGTTTTGTGGCAATTGTTAATATTGAATTCAAGGGGGTTTTCTTTCTTAGGTAATGGATTAAATTTGTATGGAATCGATTGAAAATTAAATTCAAGCTCTTCCTATCCAGCATAAATGTAGTAGCTTTCCCTTGAACTGGAAAAAATATATTCAATGGATATTTGATTGGCAAGCAACAATATTTGAAAACAAACAATCATCTAACCATAAGTTGATAAATATATGACTCATTCAAGCTTGCAAAATATTTACATAAAAACCAAATAGTATTCTTATGTCTTATCTCAAAATTTACTTCAACATCCTCTGTGTTTTAATATTGAGTGCTGGTGTCTATGACACTGCCGAATTGAAAGCTCAAAACATTCATGACGCCAAACAATCGGTGATCATTGAAGCTCAGATCCAGGAGCAACCTGCCATCATCCGACTCAAGTGGCTTCAAGATACCGGCCATCTGGGATACCGGATTTACCGAAAAGAGAAGGACGTTCAGACCTGGGGAGACAGTCTTGCTATTTTAGGGGTAGATGCCACAGAATGGACGGACAGCAATGTCCAAATTGGTAAAGCACATGATTACCGTATCTTAAAAATTCTTCCCAACAACAATCCTTCTGAAGGAGTCAGACCAGGAAGTGGTTTTATTTATTCAGGGATGAAATTACCACCCGTGCATCACAGAGGGAGTTGTCTGATGGTGGCAGATGATAGTTTTGCAGTCAGTCTTTCGCATGAAATAAAACAATGGATGCAAGATGTGGAAGCCGATGGATGGACCCCTTATGTGTTGTATGTAAAAAGAACAGATCCGGTCACTCTGGTAAAATCAAAAATCAAATCCTGGGCCCTCAGTCATCCCGATGTGCAACAGTCCGTTTTATTGTTTGGAAGAATTCCAGTTCCTTATGCCGGCGATATAGCACCCGATGGACATAATCCCGATCACAAAGGAGCATGGCCCTGCGATGGCTACTATGGAGAATTGCATGGGAATTGGACAGATTCTATATTAAATGTAAATGCTCCAGTTGGTAACCGTAACGACAACCTTCTGAGAGATGGAAAGTTTGACAACCGCTTTTTTCCGGGAGAGGTCAAACTTCAGGTCGGTCGGGTGGATTTTGCCAACATGGATAAATTTCCGGAAGGAGAGGAATACCTGCTCAAAAGATATCTTCAAAAAAGCCACCAATGGCGAATTGGCAATATACATGCATTGGAGAGAGGACTTATTGACAATAATTTTGCAAGAGAGCCAGAAGGGCTTGCTCAATCTGGATGGAAGAACTATGTCGCCATGTTTGGGCATCAGCAGGTCAAAGACCTGCCTTACCGGACTACACTGACCAATCAATCCTATATGTGGTCTTATGGTTGCGGGGGCGGAGGACCTGAAAGCGCTTCCGATATTTCGTCCACCAGTAATTTTGTGAATGATTCTTTGCAAACCATCTTTACCATGTTGTTTGGTTCTTATTTCGGAGATTGGGATTACCCCAATAATTTTCTGCGTGCCGCCATTGCATCCAGAACCATTTTAGCAAGTACATGGGGTATGAGACCAATGTGGCACTTGCAGCACATGGCATTGGGTGAAACCATCGGTTATTCTACCCGGCTTACCATGAACAATCTCGATCTTTTTACCTCCGGGGTATTTGGCCGATTTATTCACATTGGCCTGATGGGTGATCCTACTTTGCGAATGCACATGATGAAACCCGTTCAAAATCTAAAAGCAAGTGTTCAGCATGCTTATTTGAATCTCTCATGGGATGATCCGGATTCTCTTGCAGCCTATTATATCTACCGAAAGTCTGAGACTGATTCCGTTTACCGATTGATGAATGATCAAGCGAATGTACCTACTTTTTACAAGGATAGCTGTTTTCCTTCAGGACTTACCCATTATATGGTGAGAGCGGTTCAATTAAAATCCAGTGCGAGCGGATCTTATTACAATCTTTCACCTGGTGCAGTAATAGTGATTGACCATGGACCTCAGTCAAATGGAGTGCAAACCGATTTTGATGTGCAAACTTATTTTGATCAGCTTAGTCTAAGCAACAAAAGCAAAAATGCAAGTATTTATGAATGGGATTTTGGCGATGGAAGTAAAAGTTTAGAGAGCAATCCAATAAAATTATACAATCAGGCAGGGATATATCAAATTTGTCTGAGTGCTAAAAATCTTTGTGATGAAAACACACTTTGTAAAAATGTAAGCATGGTTTCGAGTTTGCCGATGCTTTCTGAAAAACTGATACACATTGATTGCTTTGGTGACAGCACCGGACAGATTGAATTATCAGCTACAGGAGGGACTCCTACGCTGTTTTTTGAATGGTCAGGAACAAAAGATACAGGCAGAATTCTGAAAAATCTCAGGGCAGGAATTTACAATGGAGAGCTAACCACTGAAACAGGAAGAAAAATAAGTTTAGGTCCGTATGAGATCGAGGAAAGTTCAGAAATAAAAGCACAGTTTTCAGTTGTAAAAAGTCAGCTTAACAAGAACAACGGATCCATTGTATTGGATGTATCAGGCGGATGTCCTCCTTACCAATATCTGTGGAATACTGATGATACTACAGCAAACTTGACAGACCTTCAGGCAGGAATTTATTGTGTAAGTATCCAGGATTGTAAATCTTGTCAAATTGTGCAATGTGTAGAATTAGAAAATGAAGGAATGACTGCGGTTAAAGAACAGGAGAGCGATCGTATATATTTTTATCCAAATCCGGCGATGCATCACTTAAATTGGCACATCGATGAATGGAATGGCAATAATTTTCAATTGAGATTTTTTGACTTAAACGGCCTGGAGTTGTATCAAAACAGGACACTACTTAACGGACCCGATGGACAAATTAATCTTCTTTCATTGACTCAAGGAATATATTTTATTCAAGTACTACAATTGCACACTGGAAATGTATCAAGGTATAAGTTGATCAAATTGTAATACTTTGCTTGGAATTTGATCCTGATTTGATTCTTTTCTGCATGTTTTTATTATTTTCAGGAGAATCATCAGGAGCCATGGCATATTTTGAAAGATCCAATTTCGAATGGATGGCTGCTTTTGCGTCCTTTTAAAGTTATCGTTTAATTCAGAAAAAGTTTGAAAGCGCATACCAATTGGATCTTGCGATTTAGGATGATGATCATTTGAGGAAGGTAATTCTAACTTGCAATCTAAATTTCTTTTGCCCACAATAAGCGACTAATTATTTTATTTGTAATGATGATCCATTGTTTGGATACTATTTTATTAATGTTATTTTGATTTTAAAAATGGATTTTACAAATTGAAGATACAAGTCCAATGAACATATTATATGGATTAAAAAAATGATCAATTAATAATTAAAAAAGCTTCTTTGAGGAATGGAAACTTGATGAAAACATAAAGTTCTTTCCTTAGGCGCAGGGAAATGGTAGAGAATGTCGATCAATGCATTTAGTATATTCTTGACCAAAGATTTTAAAAGCAATTCAAACCATATTCTATTCTTCCTATATTGAATGATTAAAATTTGTTGATGTTGATTCACTTTATGACTGTGCATTTTCTGCCACTATAGGATTAGAAAGGCTCACAATAGAATTTGAAAAGGTCTTCAAACAGAGTAAGGTGAGGAGTTGTTTTTGTTTGTATGTATTCCTTACCCTTTCTTTAATTCTTTAAAAAACTTGCATTTCCTCATCTGGTTCAATGGTCACCACTGCATTGTGTTTGGATAGTTTCAGAATCTGTGAGCCAGCCAGTTGTGCCGAAAGAATGCCCGGCATCAATTCTGTATATTTTTTAATTCCAAGCAATTCAGGATCTGCATCAACTTGCAGACTAATCAGAACTTTAAAAATTTTTTTACTATGTGATTTTATGTCTTTAAGAAAATCTGAATCTATTTTTTTCATGATGTATCAATTTATTAGGAAAAATGGACACCAACTGATTCTGCAATTGGTGTCCATGGAGGAACAATAAGTGAAAATTATCGGGTGGCAAGATCGCAATTGATCAAACCGAATCCATAGGTTATGTCAAATCCTGCCGCACCCAGATCTCTGCTGGTGGTAGTGATTCTGCGTTTCACATTTGGAGCGGTAATGCCCGGATATCTCTGTACGATCAGGGCAGCAAGACCTGCCACGTGTGGGGTCGCCATACTGGTGCCAGATAAAGCTCTGTAGCCATTTGCAAGAAAAGTAGAGTTGATGCTTACACCCGGAGCCACACAGCCCACCTGATTCCACAAAGCCACCCTTCCGCCTCTTGAAGAAAAGCCTGCAATAACTGAAGCTCTGTCAACAGCTCCTACTGCAAGTGGACTTGCGTTAGCTACTCCGCTGATGATAGAGTTGGCAGGCGCACAGACCCATGGGAAGCTGCTTCCAAAGGAATTTCCAGAGGCAATGACTACAACGACCCCATGATCGTAACATCTTTTGATGGCGTTGGCATAGGCTACAGAAGGATTGCTGGCTCCGCCAAGACTCATGCTGGCTACTTTGATGCGATTTCTAACACACCATTCCATTCCTGCGATGATCCAGCTGGACATACCGCTTCCGCTGTCGTTAAGAACTTTGACTGCATACAGACTCGCGTTTGGTGCCACTCCCACGACACCGATGGTGTTGTTTTTTGCAGCAGCTATTCCGGCACAATGCGTACCATGTCCGTGACGGTCGTCAAAACTGGTTGAACCAGGAATAAAGGAAACGCCTCCAGCAATGCTCAGATCCGGATGTGCAGTGATTCCGGTATCTAAAATTGCAAGCTTTACACCCTTTCCTGTTATTCCTCTTGCCCAGGCTGCAGGTGCTTTGACCATCGAAATATTCCATGGCACGGGTTGAGGTCTTTTGATGATGGGTTTTACGGGAGAAGGCACCGGCAATTTAAGATCAAAAGAATCTTCCTGTGCTCCTCCGGACCTGTCCAATAGGGACGAAAACACATCCAACAGAGCTTTCTTGTAACCATTCTGATAGCCTTCTTCTTTCACAATTTCCTCCTCACCGTTTTCGAGTATTTCTTCTCCGTAGAACAATTCCTGAAATTGCTTTTCCTCATTAATATCTTCTTTAAAGGCAAACATTTCCAGATCTTCCTCCACTGCGAGAATTCCCTCTTTAGATTGTAATTTTAAAACCTCGTCTTCGGTGAGTTCGATGGTAGAAACACCCAGATTTTCAAAATGCAAGACATCCGTTTTTCCAGGTACAGATTCGGTTTCCATGAAGGCCACCCCTTCCTTGCATTTTGATTTGGCGACTCCCAGTAAACTTGCCGCGTTTTCTGAGCTGATGCTTCCGTCATTGTAAGTGATCAGATACCTTTTCGATTGTTTTTCCATAATTTTAGTTTTAATAAATTTTTAAAAAATAACAATGCCCTACTCGTCTGGCTTTTCGGTACCGCCTCGTTTGTTATCGTGGTTGCTGAACTCCACCTATTGTGAATAGTACTATTGCAATGCATGCTGAAATTCCCTCACAGGAATCATCGGTTCATGGAATGTTGAAAAAAATAAAAAACAGGTTGAAGTGGGCGTTTATAATATGTAGGTGTAAAAGACTTGCAAAAATTATGGGGAAGAAGAATATTTTTTATGAAAAAATTTTAAACCCTCAAAATGAATGATAATCTGTAAATTGGCTTACCCTGATTTTGGAAGTTAAAATATTGTCAGGGTGTTTGTTTCAAATCTTCATTCCAGGAATTGTGGCTGAATAGTCTTTAATTACAAGTTATGCCAATATTATTGGTTTTTAGAATTGATTATTTGTATCAATATAACAAGGATTACTTTAACTTAAAATTAGATTTTAGAATATGGTATTCTTACTTTCTTTGTATCATAAGGGAAAGTACGCAAAGAAAACTCGCCGCCTGGGCACTTCGCTATACCATCAACAACTAATCCTTCCGCTGTTTTCTAGTGCTTTCATGTAATAAAGTGTTTCCACAATGGCGAGATAAGCCATATAAAAAATATATTTGGCATTGAACGCTCAGTCTTTTTTCAGTGTCAGCAGAAAGGAAGTAACAGAATGGATCAAAAAATTCATTCAATAGAAACTATAATTTAACCACAGAACAGAATTCTTCGAATGGATATGAAGTTTTAATACGCAAATAGAAAAGAAGAATAAAATAATTTCTTTGTGAAAGAAATATTTTGGAAAATAATTAAAGAAAAATTTATGACAGCTCCACTGGCCTCTTCTTTTTCAAGACCTCATTCATTATAAGCACACCCAAAAGGATAAATCCAAATCCCAAAATGTCGTTCCAACCAATTTTTTCTCCGTCCATCCATCCCACGACAATCGAGACCATGGGCATCAGATAGGTGACGCTGGCTGCAAATAATACATGCACTCTTTTGATCAATATATTAAAAAGGGCCATCGCCAATGCTGATCCAAGTACACTTAAGGCCAGCAAATGGTAGAACGCATTGCCTTGTGCCAAGGAAACAGGGATTTGATGGAATGCACCGGAATAATAACAAAGCGGAATACTAAAAACAAGCAGGGAGACATACATGGTGGCGGTCATCTGAAGACCTGAAAATTCGGACAATTTGGATTTGATCATATTGCCATTGAGACCATACAGAATGGGTACCATAAACGCTACCAATAAATACGTCGCCTCGGCTCTAAATTCGGCTCCGGGTTTGAAGGCAATCAATACGACTGCACCGGCAAGCGCAATCAAAGAACCCAATACTTTTTGCCTTTCGGTTTTCACCTGAAATAGTAATATTCCGATCGCATAAGTACAAATGGGTGTAAAGGAGTTGATAATTCCGGCCAATGAACTACTGATTTTCTGTTGCGCCCATGGATACATGAAGGCTGGTAGAAAGGATCCCAAAAATCCAACAAACATGATCAGGGTCCATCTGTCGAGTGGAATTATTTTAAAGGAGGCATACAGAAAAGGAGTCAATGCAATGGCGCTAAACAACATCCTCAGCCCGGCAATCTGTGTGGGATCAAAGTCTGTCAGACTGTGTTTGATAAAGAAATAACTGAATCCCCAGATGATGGTCAGGATGATCAGGAGTGTCCAGTCTTTCCAATCCGGATTTTTATGAACCATGCTTTAAAATAAGCTGCAAATGTATTCTACCTCTATATAGCTTTTCTCAGGAATTTCCCAAAGGGTAATTATTTAACAGATTATTTGTATCTTTAGCCCCAATTTAAAACATCAACTTTTGAAATGAAACCAATAGTTAGCATTTGTCTATTGCTGGTTTGCGCTTTTGGATTTGCGCAATCTCCGCGAAAAGTTTTGTATGAGCATTTTACCCAGGCGTCCTGTCCACCCTGCGCCACCGTCAACCCGGTGTTGCATCCCATCCTTGAAAGGAACAGTGACAAATTGGTAAGAGTCACCCACCAGGTGAGCTGGCCCGGATATGATCCGATGAACAAGGACAATCCCGGAGAAATTCAATCCCGTGTCACTTATTATGGCATCTCCGGAGTACCGGGTTCAAGGATGAATGGAGCACTCGCAAGGGTAACACCCACCATCGAAGTGAACGATGCCATGATCGAAGCGGCAGCTTCTCTTGGATCTCCTTATGAAATAAGTATTGGGACTCAACTGAATCCAAATCTGACGGAATTGGATGTAAAGGTAGATGTGAAATTGACCGGGAATCTGATCGGAAGGCCAATACTTAGGCTTGTTGTGATGGAGAAAATCATCCGTTTTGCACAGCCGCCCGGTACCAATGGGGAAAGGGAATTTCACCATGTCATTAAGAAATTTTTGCCCAATACTGGTGGAACCTCTCTTTCCAATCTGAGTACAACAGGTGAAACCCAGAGTTTTGAGTTTAATTACAAATTTGACAAACTTTACGATTTCAAAAATTTGGAGGTCGCCGCATTTATCCAGAATGAAACCACCAAAGAAGTACTACAGGCAGAAAATGCAACTCCAGAATTTCCAAAGACAGCAGCGGCAGATCTTATTTTCAGAACGGGTACGCCGGGACAAGATCCCACATCCAATGTAATCTGTGGCACAAGCACCACTCCCAGAATCAGTTTTTTAAATCAGGGAGAAACAACGCTCCAGTCCGCCAAGTTTGAATATTCGATCAATGGAGGAGTATCTGCAAGCCATGGTTGGACAGGGCAGTTGAACTATCTTCAAGAGGCTATTGTAAATTTACCTTCGGTCGAAGTACCTTATTTAAAATCGACTGACAATACCATAGAACTAAGGTTGATTGAACAAAATGGAGTACAACTGCAGGAACCAAAAACATTCCATATAAATTTTGAACCGCCACCGGTGACAAGCACCAAATGTAGGATTGAAATAAAACCGATCTCAAAACCCGATTTAATCGTATTTGATGTCACCGATGGTTCTGGCAATGTGATCTTGCGCGGTGGGCCTTTTGCCGACAATACGGTCAAGGTATTTGATCTTGAATTACAAGAAAATACCTGTTATAAATTAAATGTCAACAATCGCCATACCAGTGTCAATGGCACAGCCAGACTTTTTAATGAAAACAACGAACTCATCGTTAACACAAGTCTGACTTCTCAAAGATTGTTCGTAAGTCCTTTTACGACCTACCAACTGGTTGCTTCAGAAAATCTGCTTGGGGACCATCAGGGGATTCTTGTATTTCCAAACCCCGTGAACGATCTTCTGAACATCCATTGGAATGTAAGAGAAAATGGACCTGCGGTCCTTTCTGTTTTTGATCTCTCGGGCAAGCAAGTATTTTCCAAAAAGCTGCATACTCATTATGGAATCAATCAACACGAAATCCTATCTTCCGAGTGGAGCGAAGGATCTTATTTGATCCAGATCAAGACCCTTCAAAATACCCTTTACTCCAAGTTTGCAATAGCAAGATAGAATAAATCTTTTCAAAGTATAAAATGAGCCCGGTGATGCAAATGCTTCTAAGGGCTTTTTTGTTGGAAATTGAATTATTAAAATTTAGATCCACACTTCCACATATGAGGGTTTAGTCTTTCCTTTGATTTTAGTTACTGCATTATCATTAAAACAAAATCCCAAACTTTATCAGCACATTGTGGTAGGCCTGCGTGCTGATCTTTTGATTGGTCTCTGTGATTCTGGTCGAACTGTCGCTGTAATGGTTTCCGGGGTGTCCGTTGACACCTTAAGCCTTCATTTGCATGTAACAATAGGTAAGTAGACGAATCACTATCTATCTCTTATTCAATTCGTTAAAATTTTTTTACACTTACCCCTATAGAGGCTTTTAGTGCACGAACTTAAAAAGTGTAAAGTAATATGCTCTAAAAGTGTAAAGCAATATGCTCTAAAAATGTAAAATAGTTTTATTTTTGAGGCTAAAATCGCTTGTGAATTATAGGTCGCGAATTATAGAGCAGGAGTTACAACGAAAATTAAATGCTTCCGGAGCCGTGCTGATCAGAGGACCTAAGGCCTGCGGAAAGACGGAATCTGCAAAGCAATTTGCAAAAAGTATTTTGCAAGTGGATCAGGATATTCAGGTACCTGCGATGATGCTGACTGCTCCAATGCGCCTTTTGGCGGGTGATAACCCCAGACTGATAGATGAGTGGCAAATCCAGCCAAAACTATGGGATTACATACGGCACGAAGTGGATGTCCGTAATAAAACTGCCCAGTTTATTTTAACCGGCTCTGCGAATCCTGAGGTATCGGCCCAAATGCATTCAGGTGCGGGTCGGTTTACCATTTTGGACATGAGAACAATGTCCTGGCAGGAGTTGGGTTTTTCGACCGGTAAAATCAGTCTTCGGGACCTATTCGAAGGAGCTAAGATTGAGATTTATGATCAAACTACTGATCTTGAGTTTATTGTGGAAAAACTGATTGTTGGTGGTTTCCCTACAAATATGAATCTTCGTATAGATCAGGCTATGGATCTAAACCGGGCTTATATTGAGTTGTTGGCAGAAGTTGACATCAGCCGCATCGGAAATGTAAAAAGAAATCCTGCAAAACTAAAAGCATTGCTCTGTTCGTTGGCAAGAAATTCTGCCACCTTAGTAGATATCAGCACCTTGTCTAAAGATATTCTGAAAAATGAAAACGAAGGACTTTCCAGACCTACCATATATGATTATCTGGATGCTTTGAACCGCTTGATGATCATTGAAGACCAACCGGCATGGGCCCCTCATATAAGGTCTTCCTCAGCTTTGAGGAGATCCCCCAAAAGGCATCTTTCAGATGTTTGCCTGGCAGTTGCGGCATTGGCCTGTGATAAAAATTCACTTTTAAATGATTTAAATCTGACGGGTTTCTTGTTTGAATCTCTGGTTATCCATGACTTGCGTATTTATGCTCAAGCCATGGACGCAAAGGTTTACAATTACCGTGATTCAAGCGGACTGGAAGTAGATGGTATCGTTCAAAAACACAATGGAGATTGGTCTGCATTTGAAATTAAACTAGGCGCCGGTCAAATTGATGAGGCAGCTGCAGCACTTCATAAATTTGTTTCAATTCTAAATCCTAAGAAAGTCAAGCAAGCTTCTTCTCTTAACATCATTACAGGAACAGGCATGAGCTATACTCGGAATGACGGAATCAATGTTATTTCACTTGCTTCCATAGGTGTATAGGATTTTGATTCACTTCAGTAGAATGCTTTTATTCTTTATTTATAATTGCAATTTAAACCGGCCAGATTTGGCAGCTTTTAAGAGGTAAAAAATCCTTAATGAAAATACGATCAACTACCTTCTAAAATGCGACTTGCCTAAATAGTCCAAGCTGACGTATTTCAAGTCTTTTCAAAATTTCCCTTATCTAAAGTTTGTAATAGCAAGATAGAATAAATCTTTTCAAAGTATAAAATAAGCCCGAAGATGCGAAAGTTCTACGGGCTTTTTTGTTGGAAATTGAATTATTAAAATTTAGATCCACACTTCCAAATGTGAGGGTTACCCTTACTTTTGAATTTAACTATTGCGTTGCCATTAAAACAAAATCCCAAACTTAATCAGCACATTGTGGTAGGCCTGTGTGCTGATCTTTTGATTGGTCTCTGTGATCCTGGTCGAACTATCGTTGTAATGGTATCCGATGTCAAACAGCAATCCCAGGTTTTTGTATGCATACCATTTGAGTCCAACAGAAGGGTTGAGATACAATCCATTTTTCTCAGATACAGGTACATTGGTGATGGGCTCGAAATATGGATTTTGTCGAACGAAATTGTAACCGGTACCCATTCCTACAAGAACTGAAAACCTGTTGGATTTGCTTTTGATAAACTGATATCTAAGGTCAATACTGAGAGGAAAGGTAGCCCTCGTTGGTTTGGGCTTAAAGAGATTGGTTTGTCCGAGATATTGGATGCTCAGTCCCAAAGAGAGCACCCTTAAAATATTTCTGCCAAGGAATAATCCAAATCCTTCCTGTTAATAATCACCGCCACCGATGGAATGGTGTATTAGAACATGGTTCTTTCTTTGACCATATTGCGATGGAAATTCCATAGTAGCTTGGGTTTTTTCTTTTGATTGCTTTGGATTTTTTGAGCTCTGAGCAAATGTCGGGTGCAATAGAAATAAGAACATTGCACAGATCATAAAATTTCTTTTTGTCATGTTGATTTGTTTTTAATGTTGAGAAATTGTTTTGAAATTGGAATTTTAATTTTTGATGAAAAAGTAGGCTTATCATTGATTTATCGAATAAGGACCATTTCTTTTGATATGTGCTGATTTTCGGACTGAAGACTAAGCGTATAGCTTCCTGGTGGCAATTGCAAAGCTGTGGTGTCAAGTTCAAACCATTCCGAATGATCGGTGAGGATTTGATTTCTTGAAAACAGCAACTGACCATTTTGATGGATAATTTCGATTTTGCAATAGGTTTTAAACACATTTTGTGGGAAGTATATTCTGACCACACCCTGAGCAGGATTGGGATTTATCCTCAGTTCGTTCTTAGAAGTTTCTAGGGTAGAGCTGATGTTTGGTTCTACAATGATCTTTTCAAGATCTGAAGGCAAATTGAACATCTTTTGTTGAATACCCGAAGGCCATTGAATCCACACGGTATCTACTTTTGTTCCGTCTTTTAAACCGAAATGCGCTTTAAGACTGTTTTGACTGCAATAGCCTGATTGGCTGGAGATTTCCCTGGATTGGATCAGTTGTTTTCCATCGACCTTACTGCTGATGTTGATCCTGGCACCGATTGCATCTTTGTTTGACTTATTTCCTTTTAAGTCAAATCGAATCCAATGATTGGAATTTCCCTTATTTTGGAAGACCATATTATTTGGCAAAACAGCTTGACTGCTGTTTTTACAAGTGGAGATCACCAGATCCTGAAAGCCATTTTGATCGAGATCGCTCCAGGCCAATCCAAAAGAACAAGGTGTCGACAAATCCTGGATACTATGATCGTCCTTTGTGAAATTTCCGAAGCCGTCATTGAGATATAGTACATTGTACATCTCTGTATTGCAAAAACCATTGCTGACAGCAAGATCGAGGTCGCCGTCGTTGTCGTAATCCGCAAAGGAAGCAGAAAAGGAACATCCCGGATCAGAAGCAAATGGTTGTCTGATTGCTGAAAAACTACCGTTTTTTTGATTGATATAAAGCGCGCTGGAAGCAGGGATAAAATTATTTGAATGGCAAACAAAGACATCCAGCCATCCATCGTTGTTGACATCGGCCCAACTGGCGCTCATGGAAGACTCTTTGTCCTTTAATAAATCACCAGCCTGATCCATTTTGACAAGCATCCCATTTCCATCGTTTCGGAAAAGACTGTTCACAGATTTGTTTTCATTGCAGACAAACAAATCAGCATCCCCGTCATTGTCGAAATCGACCCAACTGACACCCCTGGAATATAGAGTTTCCGAAGTGCTGATGTGATTTAGAACTGGAGTCAAATTTCCCTTGCCGTCATTTCTAAACAGCAGATTTCTATTGTCTGCCGGTCCATTTCCTGCGTTGCTAACATACAAATCCAGCCAACCATCCTGATCATAATCGCCCCATGCAGCAGATTCGCTGTAGGTTTTATAGCTGGTAGGGCTGCCATTGTATTGACCCATTGCATTTTTAATGTACAAGACATTGGAGCGATTATACCAACTGCTCACATAAATCGTCCTATCTCCATTGTTGTGAATATCTCCAATGCATGCACCTACCGAAGGCAAAATAAGTGATTTAAAAAATAGCGTATCTTTGTAAAACTGAAAATTTCCCTGATTGATGTACAAGTAATCTTCGGCACCTGATGAAGGACCATTGCTGATAAATAGATCATCAAGGCCATCGTTGTTGACATCGACCAGATTAACACTTCTGCTGTCAGAGATGGTGTTGACCACGGGACCCTGACTTATTTTTTGAAATAGTGTTTGTGGATATGCATGATGGCTCATTATCATCCACAGGATAAGAAGAATGCAGTAATTCTTGTTTTTCCTAAAAGCGGAGAAAGTGAAATTCTTGTGCAATTGAAGATTGATCATTTGTTAATTATTTTTGGTGAACTGAAAAATGGAAAGCCTTTTGTTTATAAATCTTATGCAAAGGAAGCTTAGCTTGGTCCGATCATTTTTTTTATTCAACAGGATGCAGTCATTGTTGATCAAAAAATCGTTTGTGTTGGTTTTCGCTTCAAGTTCGGCGGAAATGGCATTTGGAACGGATTTGATGGTTGTTCATCGGATAAGTGAATTTTGGTTTACCAAGGAGTTTGTACCTTGTGCTTTGTACAATGAAAAGACATATTTATTTTTGGGCAGCTTATCTTATTTTTTATTGGTTGCTGATTTGGTCCGGTCTAAATAACAATGAAAATGAAAGTACGGGTATGCAGATTGCACTGACTGCACTGGCTACAATAATTATTCTCTTACCCGCCAAAATATCTGCTGTCTATATTGGAATGCCAGCCTTGATCACCAAAATAAGCCATTCCATTGGAAGCTGGACCAGGGTTATTCTTCGATTGGTAGCAGGTATCATAACCGGGATAATTTTGTATCGCCTGGCCATACATCTAATCATATATCCATATTTATATCAGAGACCCCTGGCCTGGGATCAATTTTTTGTATTGTCCAGAATGTTGTCCAATTTTGCAGAGTTGCTGGTGCCTATGCTCTTCTTTGGGGTGCTTTGGATCTCTGCTGAACAGCGCAGGAGCAGTTTGAACGCCAAACAAATGGAAAACGAAAAATTAAATTTTGAATTGCAACTCATCAAATCACAAACCAATCCACATTTCTTATTCAATACCCTCAATAACATTTACGGTCTCAGCAGAAAGAATGATCCCAGAGCAGCTGAAGCACTCTTAAAACTCTCACAACTCTTGAGGTATTTGTTGTATGACAATGCATCTTCCAAAGTTTTATTGGACAAAGAAATTAAAATGATCCAGGCCTACATCGACTTGATGCAGATGAGACGCATTAAGCCGGTGGAACTAAAAATGCAATTTGAAAATTTAAATGTCCTCAGGGAAATATCTCCCGGATTATTATTGCCTTTGGTAGAAAATGCATTTAAATTTGTGGGTGAAAAAGCGGAAGGAATGGCGCACATTAATTTAAATATTTCCCACGATGATCAAGATCAATTTTGTTTTTATATTCAAAATTCGGTGGATGAAACGATGGATCACTCCAGTGGAGGTTTGGGTTTGAAAAATTTAAAAAGGCAACTCGAACTGGAATATCCGAATCGTCATTCACTCAAAGTCACCAAAGATCAAGGTAGTTTTGAGTTAGAATTAAAAATCACAAATGCCTAATATGGAATTGCTCCAATGTATTGTAGTCGAGGACGAGCCCATTGCTGCAGAAATTCTGGAGGATTACATCGGCATGGTTCCTTTTCTAAAACATGTGGGCACTTACCACGATCCTTTGGCAGGATTAAATTCACTTTCAAAGGGGAACATTGATGTAATTTTTTTAGATCTATCGATGCCCAAACTTCGGGGTGAAGATTTCATCAGAAGTCTGATTGAGAAATACAAGATTGTGATTACGACCGCACACCATGAGTATGCACTGGAAAGTTATGAGTGGGGTGTCACAGATTATCTTTTAAAACCGATTGCCTTTAATCGTTTTGTGATCGCTGCGAATAAATTGAGAACTCTAGCTTCAGGAAAAAATAATCCTTCGCCTTTAGTATCTACTGAGTCTGTCCTCTCATCGCATCGCTTTTTTAATGTGAACAAGACCATGATCAAGATCGATCTGCAAGAGATCCGTTATGTGGAAAGTTTGAAAGAGTATGTTAGAATCGTCACCGGAGATCAATCCATTGTGACCAAAGGCAGCCTTCAGGAATTCGAGCAAATGTTGATGGATTTTGGAGGACTGCGCATTCACCGTTCCTTTTTGGTCAACGTACATCACATCCAAACCTATTCAGCGCAAGAACTTCAAACCGCTGGTAAGTTCATTCCGATAGGCAGGCAGTACAAGGAAAGGGTATTGCAAATTTTGGGAAAGATAGTGTTGTAAAAATATGCGAGAGTCAGTATAATCATCAATAACACTACATTAATATATCATTAACAATTAATTCGTTTTTTTTTTTGCAGGTTATACCTTTGTCAGACTGTAGCAAGTTTTTAGGCCTTAAATATAGTAACACAGTGGGTGAATAAATAAGTCCACCGAACACATCCTTACGAACAAGGTAGGTGGGAATGTTTTATTTCATATTAAAATTGCACAACTATGAAAAATTGCTTTATTTCAACTAGTTTTATTTTTTATCTATTTCTAATTCAAGCTTGTAATCAAGATAAATACCAAATTGATTTTTCAGGTAATTTAAATTACATTTCAAGTTCAGACTTAGGGTTGTTACATAATACTATTTTAGATATCGCTGTAAATAATATTGATTCAACAACTGTATTTTCATATGCACATGCCAGCTTATTCATCGATTCTCTAATCTTGAACAATTTACCTGAAGAATTAGATACGGTTGAACAATATTATTCAAATCCCTACTTTTTTATTGAAGATACTTTGATTCAATATTTTGGTGAAAATTCCAGTATCGAGATATTGGTTGAAGAGTTGTTGGAAGACGAATATTTGGAAAATTCGGAAGCAACAATTATTGAAAAGCTACATAATATAGTTGTTGAAAACCTAAATGGTAATTTGTCAAATATTGAATACATCGATTCATTTTTATCAATTAGAACTCTTTGGCATTCAACTAAACCCACAATTCCTGAAACTCCAATAATTGAATATGCTATAGCAATTGGAGGGGCATCTAATTTATTCTGGGAAAATCGCGATTATTTGGACAATGATGGAAATGTTGTACCTTTTGCGAATGACCTTGCAGGTGCTCTCTTAGGTGCTATGTTTGAAGCCGTTGACCAAACTGTAACCTCTGGTGGTGGATCCTTGGATGGTCGTAAAATTGCAAAAGCAGCTGTTATTGGCGCAGTTGGTGGGTCCATAAGTCCGGCTGTGGCGAGAGGCATGAGTCGTTGGTTTTGAATGTTTGATTGCTAAGTAATTTTTATATTTCATTTTTCAGAATATTATTTTGATTATTTTTGCAATAAGCTATGATGTATGAACATTGTAGCTTATAGCATTTTTCATATATTTTATTTCAGAACTAAAATATAAATTATGAACGAATATTTAAAATATTTTTTAATATTAGTTTTAGGGGCAATTGGAGGACCAATTCTTGGACCATATCTTAAGAAATTGTGGTATTGGATCATTGGGAAGAAATAATGTAACTTGAAAAAGACATTCCAAGATGCTTTTTCAAATTTCTTTGTGTCTTGCCGTGCCCCCACCCTTGGGTGGTGGGTGTGAATAACAGAATTATAATTGAACTTGGTGTTAAGGAAGTTGTCTCTTGTGCAAACTTCCCTATCCCCCAATCTTTATCATGCTCCTATTGTCAATCATATCGGCATTGGGGATCGCTTCTGCAAGACTGCTAAACTGTCCTCCCAATCTTTCATTCTTAACGGCAATGCAATATTTTATCAGAGGCAATACATCTTCACCATTGCGCAATGCAGTCAGCAAGTCGGTTTCGCCTTTCGAAAACAAACAGTTTTTGATTTTGCCATCTGCTGTCAGTCGGATTCTGTTGCAGCCCGCACAAAATGGTTCGCTCATCGTGCTGATGACCGCGAATGTGCCTCTATGTCCTGAAATAAAATAAGGCTTTGCCGTATCATGCGGATCAGTAGGAATTCTCTGCACAGAAAATTCTTTTTGAATCAGATCCAATATTTCCCGATGCGTAAAAACTTTTTCATACTCCCAATGATTGCCACTGAATGGCATAAATTCGATAAAGCGAATGTGGACCGGTGCGTCTTCTGTCCATCTAATAAAATCCAAGATTTCATCCTGGTTGGTTCCTTTCATCACTACCACATTGACCTTGACATGAAATTTGTTTTCCAACAACAGATCAATGTTGCTTTTTACTTTGCCGAAATAATCTCTCCCGGTAATTTGTGCAAACTTTTCTTTTTGTAAACTGTCCAAACTGACATTGATTGAATGTATATCAGCTTTTAGAAAAGTGTCCAGAAATTGATCTACCAATATGGCATTGGTAGTGATGGCCAACTCCACCGGATATTTTGAAAGTCGCTGGATGATTTCTTTGGCGTCTTTTCTCACCAACGGCTCGCCACCGGTCAATCTTATTTTTTTAACTCCCTCTTCAACGAAAATTCCCGCCAGATGATCAATCTCATCCACCATCATAAATTGGGAATGCGTAGATGATTCTATTTCTGAATCCACTGGATCGCAATAGCTGCATTTGAGATTGCACTTGTCTGTTAAGGATATCCTTAAATAATCGTGAATTCTGTTATAAGAGTCAATTAACATCCCAATGGTTTGGTATAATTGGAGACCTCAAAGGTAAGCTTTTTTCTCTCATTCTCCAAATGGACTGTCCTACTTGGACTTTATAAAATGTATTGAAAAACAAAGAGCACAAAGGATCATGCACATAGGCCACTTAGAGTAGATGTTTATCATGATTGATCCTTGTATCTATGTGAGCTATGCACATTCTACGTGAACCATGTATTTGGTCAAAAATCTTATTTCGGTACAGTTTTTTATACCTTTGCCACTATGGTTTCCGTAAAAGAAGCTAAAAATTTAATTCAACAAAGGCTCAAAAGGTCTGCCACGATCAAACTACCCCTTTTGGATGTTTGCAAGGCTGTACTGGCGGAGGATCTGTATTCACCCATCGATGTGCCTTCGTTTGACAATTCTGCCATGGACGGCTTTGCCTTTGCTTATGAGGAAAGTAGGTCAGAATATGTTTTGGTGGGTCAGATGGCAGCCGGTGATTCTCATTCTCTTGAATTGAAACCGGGAGAGGCTGCTAGAATATTTACGGGTGCTCCAATACCTCATGGTGCAAACACCGTCATCCAGCAAGAGAAAGTGCGCATCTTGGATCAGCACATTTCATTTAATCCGCAAGAAATTGGAAAAGGATCCAATCTGCGCTTAAAATCCAGCCAATGCAAGCAAGGTGATTTGATCGCTCTCAAAGGCAGCATTTTGTATCCAGGAACCATCGGTTTAATCGCTTCGGTGGGGATTTCAGAAGTTTTAGTTTATAACATTCCTTCCGTCGGTGTTTTGGTCACGGGCAGCGAACTGCAATCACCGGGCATTCCTTTGTCACCCGGACAAATCTATAATTCCAATTGGCCAACCGTCTGTTCGTATTTGCAGTTATTGGGTATAGAAAAAATTCACTACGCTCAGATTTCAGATCACCGCGAATTATTAAAAAATCAAATACAGGAAAATTTAAAAAATCAGGATGTTTTGATTTTAACCGGGGGCGTATCTGTGGGCGAATATGATTTTGTAAAACCCTTGTTGGAAGAGTTAGGGGTGGAAACCTTGTTTTACAAAGTGAATCAAAGACCCGGAAAGCCTTTGTACGTAGGTCTTTGGGAAGGAAAATGGATTTTCGGGTTGCCGGGAAATCCCGGCTCCGTCATCTGTTGTTTCAATCTGTACGTCAAACCTGTTTTAAAATATTGGATGGGACACAAGGAGGTTTTTAATCCAGTTTTACGAGCGCCACTTGCAAGAGATTGGTCCAAGAAAAAAGGAATCAGTTTGCACCTCAAGGTAAATTATGAAAATGGAAAAGTCAATATTTTACCAAATCAGGAATCCTTCAACCTGATGGCTTTTCCTGCCTCCACCCATTTTGTGCTTTTGGATGAGGAAGCAGAAGAATTAAGAGCAGGTGATTTTGTGGAACTGTATCAATGGTGATCTGAAATGATGGAGTGGAATTTCCTTGCGATGCTGTTGCCAATGATGCTGGCTGCTTTTTTATACGCCTCAGTTGGTCATGGTGGAGCCAGCAGTTACATTGCATTGATGACCTTGTTTGGATACTTTACGGAAGAGATCAGAACCACCGCCCTCCTCCTGAATATCATGGTGTCGGGTTTGTCTTTTTACCAATTCAATCAATCCTGCGTTTTTCCCACCCAATTATTTGGCCGGCTGATTTTATTTTCGGTACCCGCGGCATTTATGGGCGGAATGATCGATTTGGAGGTCTTGTGGTACAAGCGAATTCTTGGATTTGTTTTGATTTTTGCAGCCCTCAGATTAGTCCTTAGCTTTGGTCATTTAAAACCAAAATGGTCTATTGCTCCTTCCTGGTGGTGGATAGGGGGGGCAGGAGCCGGGATCGGCTTGTTGTCTGGTATGATTGGAATCGGGGGAGGGATATTATTGTCACCGCTTGTTCTGATTTTGGGTTGGGGAAGCTTAAAAGAAACCAGTGCTTTGAGTGCCTTGTTTATTTTGGTCAATTCGATCGCCGGATTGTTGGGATCAGCAGAAAACCTTCCGCTACTTTCCTCAGAACTATGGATTATTTTACCTTGTGTAGGCTTCACAGGATTATTGGGAGCCTATTATGGGGCACAACATTTTAAGCTTACTACCTTGCGATATCTGTTGGCAGCTGTATTGCTGATAGCATCCGTCAAATTTATTTTGGGATGATTGGATTGGACGATATTGATTTTTTTATCCTGGCAGGTGGGCAAAGCCGACGCATGGGCAAAGACAAGGCCATGTTAAAATTAAATGGAAAATCCTTTCTTCAAATGCTTGCTGACAACATGGGTGCTCTGAGCAACTCTGTGAGAATCATTGGAGGGTTTCGGGAAGATGCACTCAAAGGTTTTGATTTCATTCCAGATTTTGTTTCCAATCAGGGTCCGATGGGAGGGATTTACACGGCGCTATACCATTGTTTAAGTCCCTATGCATTGGTTGTGGCCTGTGATACACCTTGTATCACAACGGAGTCCATTCAATATTTGATCCGGCATTCACATGAGCAGGATATCAATGTTACTTTTGATGGAAGGAACATTCATCCACTTTTTGGGATATACAGCAAAAGACTATTGCCTTTGCTGGAAAAAAATATTCAAAATGCACAACTAAGGATGAGGGAATTTATTTATAGTGTTGACTTTCGTATTGTGGATGTTACACCATTGATGGAAAAACATCCATTTTTGTTGTTCAATGTAAATACTGAAGAAGATTATCAAAAATTAATCAGCGAATGCAGCCACCAGAAATAAATTTGATTTGCTTTGGCGTAATCGGGGAGAAATGCGGCTTCAAAGAAAAAAAAATAGTGGGTCCGAACAATACCGAAGAATTGGTGCATTGGCTTGAAAAGGAATGTCCGGAGATTAAATCTTTGAGTTATTCCATCGCAGTCAACCGCAAAATGGTACACAGTTCAATAGAATTAAGTCATCAATGTGAAGTGGCCTTGTTGCCACCCTTTTCGGGAGGTTAAAAAATGGAAAGATTCGCAAGACAAATCATTCTACCCCAATTGGGATGGGAGGGTCAGAGCAAATTGCGCACTGCCTCCGTATTGTGCATTGGTGCAGGTGGATTGTCCTGTCCGGCTTTGCAGTATTTGGCTGCGGCCGGTGTTGGTCGGATTGGGATTGTGGATGGCGATGTCATCGTTGAATCCAATTTGAATCGACAGATTTTATTTGGTATAGATAATCTAGGTGAAAGCAAAGCAGAAGTGGCAGGAAAGAAAATCAGACGGATGTATCCTGATGTGGAAGTTCAGATTTTTCCATTTTATTTGAATACGGAAAATGCTTTGTCATTGATTTGCGATTATGATTTAATACTGGATGGATCCGATAATTTCGGAACGAGGTATTTGATCAATGATGCTTGTTACCTTCTTGGAAAACCCTGGGTTTATGGGGCAGTCTATCGCATGCAGGGACAATTGGCCTGTTTCAATGTGCAAACAAAGGAGGGCAGATCATGTTTGTTGAGAGACTTTATTTCTGATATTGCCACGGCGGGTGAAGTGTCCAATTGTCAGGAGGCTGGCGTGATTGGCGTCACTCCGGGATTCATCGGTGTACTCATGGCTTCTGAAGCCATCAAATGGATTCTTGATCTGGATGGTTTGTTGATCAATCAGATCATGGTTTACGATTTGCAATTTCACAACCTGGGGATCATCCAGCTTTCAGAGGATTCGATGGGCAGACGACATTTACCTTCCAATGCCACAGAATTTCAAATGCAAAAATATGTGCTTCCATCTGTGCAGATTCATACGATCAGCTGGAAGGAAGCACTTGAGTATTCTGAAATTGAGAAAAAATCAGTCTTGTGGTTGGATGTCAGAGAGCACAATGAAGAAGCATTTTATCCTGATTTTTCATTTATCAATTTGCCATTTTCGATATTTTCTTTGGATCAACTGAAGCTTGAGGAATCCGAAGTTATATTTGTATTTTGTCAATCCGGAATTCGCAGTGGGAAAGCGGCACGATGGATCAGGGAAGTTTGGCCAATGAAAAAAGTATTTTCATTGACTGGCGGAATCAATCAATATCCTTATCATGAATCCAATCAATTTTATGGGCTACGGGATTAAAAATATATTTTTGAATGGAGCCATAAGTGCTCAGAAAATTGCGGAGTCGATACAAGCGCATGCTTCCAAAACAGATATTGGAGCCCACAGTATTTTTCTGGGTCAGGTCAGAGCAGATCAACAATCAAACAGCCATGTATTGACCATTGAATACTCCGCCTACGAGGAGATGGCACTGGAGAAAATGCATCTTATCCGCGAGGAGATTTTTGCAAAATATCCATTGAGTTGTATGCATGTGTATCACAGTCTGGGCAGAGTGAATGCAGGAGAGATTTGTTTGTTTGTGTTTACTTCTTCCAGACATCGCAAACCCGCCATAGATGCATGTACGGAATTGGTGGAGAGAATTAAACTTGAACTACCCATTTGGGGTAAAGAAATTTTGGAGAATGAAAATTCACAGTGGAAGAAAAATAATTAAGAATACTAAATTGTAAATGGAATGGTTGACATCACACATAAAATATATTCACAGCGCATTGCAATTGCCCAGGCAATCGTTCGCGTGGGTTCAGAGGAAACGATTGCTGCAATATTGGAACATCGCGTTCCAAAAGGAGATGTTTTAACAGTAGCCAGAACAGCGGGCTTGTTTGCTGCGAAAAAGACCAGCGACATGATCCCTGATTGTCATCCATTGCCCATCGAATTCACTAAAATTGATTTTGAAATAGGAAAAATGGAGATTAAAATTTTAGTAGAAATTAAAACCATCTACAAGACGGGAGTAGAGGTAGAAGCCATGCATGCCTCATCGGTGGTGGCACTGACGATGTATGATATGTTAAAACCCATCGATAAAAATGTGAGCATCCAGGACATTAAGTTATTGGAGAAAAAAGGTGGAAAATCTGATCTCAAATCAATGGCGGTCGAGCGGCTTTCAGTTTCAATTGTGGTATGTTCTGATTCTGTGTCTGCTGGAAACTCTGAAGATAAATCAGGTCCGATCATTCAGAATCATTTAAGAAATATTGGAATGGAGAAATTGTCATTGAGTGTTGTTCCGGATCACATTGAGAGCATTCAGGATAGGATTTTGGAAGCCGTCTCTCACAAAGTCAATTTGGTCCTGTTGACTGGTGGTACAGGCCTTTCTTCAAAAGATCTGACTCCGGAAGCCATCGAACCCATGCTTCACAAACGGATTCCGGGAATAGAAGAAACCCTCCGTGCCTATGGACAAAACAGAATGCCCTATGCAATGCTTTCCAGATCCATTGCTGGTTTGATTGATCGCACTTTGGTCATCGCTATGCCTGGATCACCCGCTGCGGTCAAAGAAAGCATGGATTGTATTTTTCCACAGGTACTGCATTTGTTTAAAGTGATGGAAGGAGAGAGGCATTTTGAATAAATTTTCTCAGCTGATTTTGCATTTGCAAATAGCCCATTTAACTGTAAGATTTTTCAATTAGGGTTTAACCCAAAATCATCTCAAGGGTTGATTATTAAATGGATACTACTATTATTGACAGGACTCCTCACCAGAATTTTGCAATGAAATGGAAATACATTCAGACCTATTTTGAACAAGCTTAATGATGCATGGATCGTTTATCTTGAAATGGAATTTTGATGCCATTGAATGCGGACGTATAGGATTGGATATTCATGGCTGCCTTCCTACGACAGCGGATTTTATTTGCATGCTCATAGAAAATTGAAATTTTTAATCATGGTGGTCTTAATCCACTGAGAACTGATAACTATCATTTTATATCACTGCTTCAGGTCATTTCAATCTTCTATCTAAGCCACTAATTTTGTTTTTTATTTTTTTGTTTTTATTATCCAATGGAATATACCTTCAAAACCCTGGCTGAGCCATTCAGAATTAAAATGGTAGAACCCATTCAGGGAACTACCTTTTCCCATCGAGAAGAAGTCCTTTGCAATGCAGGTTACAATCCTTTTTTGCTAGATTCAAAAGATGTCTACATTGATTTATTGACCGATTCTGGCACGGGAGCCATGAGCCAATCCCAATGGGCCGGGATGATTGTAGCCGACGAAAGCTATGCAGGTGCAAGTAGTTGGATCAAACTTGAGAAGGTAGTGAAGGATTTAACTGGAATGCCTTATGTATTGCCAACGCATCAGGGAAGGGCCGCGGAAAGAATATTGTACGGTTTATTGGGAGGTTCTGACAAGTTATTTTTAAGCAATACCCATTTTGATACCACCAGAGCCAATATCGAATATACTGGAGCCACCGCATTGGATTTGATTCCTGAGGAGGCTTTAGATCAAAACCTTTATCTCCCTTTCAAAGGAAACATGGATCTTCATAAACTGGAGTATCAGCTCCGGAATCAAACCAGGAAGAAAGTTGCAGCGGTCATTCTAACGGCTACCAATAATTCTTCCGGAGGTCAGCCTGTCAGCATGGAAAATGCCAAGGGAGTGAGGGATTTGTGCAATCGCTATGGCGCAATGATGATCATCGATGGCTGTAGAATTGCAGAAAACTCCTATTTTATCCATCACAGAGAAGAAGGATATCAAAATACAAGCTATGGAGAAATCGCTCGTGAAATGCTATCCATGGCAGATGCTTTTGTCATGAGTGCCAAAAAAGATGGAATGGTCAATATGGGAGGCCTGCTTTGTATGAAAGACAAAGAACTCAACCTGAAATGCATAAATCAACTCATTATATCGGAAGGATTCACCACCTACGGAGGATTGACGGGCAGAGACATGGAGGCGATGGCCATAGGCTTGCAGGAAGTTTTCGAAGAAGACTATTTGCACTATCGCATTCGCAGTACGGCCTACCTGGGTGAAAAATTAAAAGCCAAAGCTGTGCCTGTTATCTGGCCCATAGGAGGACACGCGGTGTACATCGATGCTGCCAGCTTGTTTCCAAAAATTCCCATTGATCAATATCCCGGACAGGTATTGGTTTGTGAACTTTATAAAATTGCAGGTATCAGATGTGTTGAAGTGGGGAGTGTGATGTTTGGTAAATACGACCTCAATGGAAAGTTGATTCCTGCTCCAAAGGAATTGGTCAGATTGGCCATTCCGAGAAGAGTGTACACCCAAAGTCACATTGATTATGTACTGGAGGCGTTTGACTATATTTTGAAAATGAAAGACGCTACAACAGGTTATCAAATCATTTATGAGCCTCCTTTTTTAAGACATTTTACAGCTAGATTTGAAAAACTTTAGAAAGATGGAAACACATGAATATAGGGTAAATCTTGATTGGGATAAAGGCCGCACAGGGACACTCAGTTCTCCGGAATTAAAATCTTCCATCATGGTGGCCACACCTCCACAGTTTTCTGGTGGGCTTCCTGATATTTGGTCTCCGGAACACCTTTTTACAGCTTCGGTAGTAAGTTGTTTTATGACGACATTTTTAGCTATAGCAGAAAATTCAAAGTTTGAATTTTTAAATTTTCAATGCAACGCAATGGGAGTATTAAGCAATAAGGAAGGCAAGTATGCAATGACCAGTATTTTTCTTCACGCACAGTTGACCATCAAGGACCAGTCCTTATGGGAAAAAGCCAAACGCTTGCTTGAAAAATCAGAAAAACTTTGTCTGATCAGCCAGTCAATTCATACGGAAGTTACTTTGGATATTGAGATAATCTTTTCTGCTTGACAACAAATGGCACAAGGATTCTGGAAAAGGGTAGATGCTATGCAGAGCATTGCAAAAAAAACGATGGTAGAACTTAATCTGGTTTAGTTAACTGCCATCTATTTGCTCAGGCTGCAATGGATTCAAAAGCAGGCACCACTTGGATCTAAGTTTTTTAAACTATGCTGTAAAAATAAAATCAACTATTGTGTTAATTATTTATGCACCGGCCTTGCTTCTATTTCAAAATTTCTTATTCGCTGGAGAATGTTTAATTCTATAATAGATTTGACTTTAAGAGAAATTTTTTCATAGAAAAAAAAACACGCCAATTGTCTTGGCAAATGTTCGGGCATGACAACCACAAAAAAAAATCCAACGGTGTTTCCACCCCTCGGATTTTATTTTTCGATTTATTTTTTAATTAATCTTGTAAAATGCCGGTAATGATCGCACCTCCCATGTCCGGATTGACCATCCTGTATTTGATCGTCATTGGATTTGCAGATTTTGAAATCCAATATTTAATTTCACCGCCATCGCCATTTGCTGGTTTGATTTGGACCAAATGACAATCTTTTCCCTTTACGATTTCACTTCCAATGACTTCAACAACCATCAATTTTTCCTTCATTTTTTGTAAATCAGTGTTGATGATCATGCTTTTGTAATCCGGTGCAAGCGGAAGACTTGCGATCAGCACAAACTGCGCTGGTCCATCCGCAAAACATTCATCCATGGTGGCAATTTTAATGGGTGTGTTGGTGCCATTCATGGTCATCTGTCCTTCGACACCGGTAGGGGAATAATTGATTTTCATTTCCATCGATCCCTGACTCAATTCTCTTTTTATGGCACTCAATTTGGATTTACTGAAAACACCTTCATCATACACTTTACCCATCGGGGTCTCCATGGCACTGCTCAACCTCCAGCTGATACTGTCATCTGTGATATCTACCACTTCTCTAAATTCCATGGTCTTTCCCATCGCCTCAAGTTTGACATCATAACTAAATGTGCCTTCTTTCAATTCTCTGGCAGGTGTGGCCTTTTGAACCTGAGAAAGATCCTCTTGCTGAATTAATTGAACTGTTGCGATGTCCACCGTTATTTCTTTTAGTCTTTTGGCAACTTCATCGGTCATATCTTCCTGGGCACGGCCACCAAGATGTTTGGCTAAAAATTTTTCGGCAGACGCAATATAAGCCATATGATTCACAGGTCTGGCGAAACCGTGCCCTTCATCCGGAGCAAGAATGTATTCCACCGGGAGATTTTTATCCCTCATCGCGATCACGATCTGATCGGATTCTGCTTTTTTGACCCTGGGGTCGTTGGCTCCCTGCACGACCATCAAAGGAACTTTGATCTTATCGACGGAGTATAGAGGAGATTGTCTTTTAAGTTGGGCAGCTCCCATCTCGTTGGTAGGATCGCCCATCCTTTCGTGAAATATTTTTCTTCCCGCTTCCCAGTAGGGTGGAATAGACTCCAACAAAGTTAGCAAACTGGATGGTCCTACGATGGATACGCCGCAGGCGTACACATCCGGTGTAAAAGTAAGTCCTGCAAGGGTAGCATATCCGCCATAAGAGCCTCCCAAAATACCCACTCTTTTGGCATCCACCATACCTTTTTTAACCAAATGCTGGACTCCCCAGGTGATGTCATCCTGCATCTTGTCACCCCATTGTTTATTTCCAGCATCGATGAATTTTTTACCAAATCCTGTAGAAGCTCTGAAGTTGGGCTGCAAAACGGCGTATCCGCGATTGGACCATAATTGGGCATAGGAATTATAACCCCACTGATCTCTGGCCCAGGGGCCTCCATGAGGTATGACAAGCAAGGGTAGATTTTTTTGAGGAAGACCTTTTGGCAAAGTTAAATAAGCCTGTATCTCCAATCCATCGGAAGATTTATAGCGGATGGAAGTCATTGGAGCCAGGTCATCAATGGGCATCTTGGGTCTTGGCCTGTACAGGAAGGTGGTTTTTTTGGACATTCTCTCATAGAGGTATTTTGAACCCGGATCGGTATCTGAATATACGGAGATGAGCCAGGTATTCTCGTCCTTGGTGCTGTTGTCAAATCCTATTTCCATTCCCTTAAATTGTTTTTGAAGCATTTTATACTCTTCTTCAAACCTTTCATCTTTCCAGTAAATTCTTTGTTTGTCGCCTTCGTAAAAAGTAGCAACCAACTTGTTGGTAACATCAGAAAACATGGCCCTTCCGAAATCCACTTTTTTTTCTGGATCTGACTCCACCAGAGTTTCCGCTTTGGTATTGATATTGAAAAGGACCAGCCGGCTCAGATCAGATCCAACATTGGTTTCCATATAGATTTGCTGTCCGTTTTCATGGAAATTGACTGGAGAAAAATTCTCCAATACTCCGCAGGAATATATTTTGGTTAGCCCTGTGGGTTCGACCTTTAGAAGGTCAGTAGAGCCATCGGGATTGGATCTCATGGCAAGTCGAAGTTTATCCCTGCGATCGAAGATCCAGGCTACCATGCGATCGGTATTTTGTCTCAACATTTTTCGCTCTCCAGTGGATATTTTAATTTCGTACAAATCGTGCCAGGCAGGGTCGCGGTCGTTAAGTCCGACGTACATGAGGTCTGTGTTAGTTTTAGGAACGGCATAAATATAAGATCTCACATTTTTTAGATCTGTGAGATTTCTCGCTGGCGGGACCTCAGAGCCTTCGGCAGCTTTTTCGATGGGGTTAACCGCATAGACGTGGTAATTCTCATTTCCTCCCTTGTCTTGTACATAGAGGATATACTTGCTGTCGCGACTCCAAAAATAGTTGCCAATGGGCCTTTTGGTGTCCGCGGTGATCGGAACAGCTGCGTCAAAGGCCTGGTTGGCTTTCTTGACCCATATGTTGCGGGTCCCGTTAAAGGGTTTTATAAAACTCATAAACTTGCCGTTGGGAGAGAGCTGGGCACCACTGATCTCAGGATCCCCAAAGAAAATCTCTCGATCGATGAGGGGCGGCTGTCCGGATTTTTTTTGAGCATGGACGAAGCTCAGGCAAAAACAGAGGAAGAGAATTGAGCAGATTCGTTTCATAAATGGAAGCGGGTTTGATTAAATAATAGCAAAGATAATAATATTTGGCTTGCACACAAGACTTTGCCATTTTATATCTTCCCTCATTTGTCCGACTAATATTTATTTCAAAAGGACGACGTAAATCAATTTTAAGAAATTAAAACACCTATCTATTATAATTATTTAAATATCTAGTGATATTAATTCTCTATGTACTATGAATATAAAAAAAAAAATTTAATTTTTTCTTTTAAAAATTTGGAATTATTATTTTCCTTTGCTGCGAAATTTTGCGATTCGTAATTTTTAATTACAGTGTTTCGCAATATGGCTGAGATTGAATGAAATTGGAAATTTGAAATTAGGATAACCGCTACTTCCGGTCAGCCGCATTACAGTTTCCAAAGTTTTTTTTTGATTGATTTGAATTGATTCCTCAGGAGTCTTTAGTGTATGGGTTTATCCATTTTAAAACGGCACTAAAATTCCCGGGATTGGATCGGTTTGGGTCACTATGATTCTAAAATTGTTGAAGAAGCATATGATCAATTTAAAATTGAAAGGGCTGCTTATTGTATTTATTCAAGTTGTTAAAAATTTATTCAAATTAAAAAACGGATATTTTTTAAACAATCCTATTTATCTACCCTTACGATTCAATTCTTCTTTTATTTTTTCTTCTACTTTTTTTGCTGCAGGATTAGACCCTGATCTTCTTTTGATGGAACATCAGGACGTATCGCTACCACATCACCCTCAAGCACCAGCAGCTTTCTACATCAATCTAAAAAACATATTTGCAACAGCTACGCAGTCGGTTCAAAATGATTTTTGTGCTGACTTTATATTTTTATCAAATTCGCAAGGATCTCATTCTTTATTGAAGACGGGTGATGATCGCTCATCATTTGATCATTTTAAAATTAAGTTTATATAAGCTCCAATTTTGGAGGCATCATCTAAACATTAACTATAGAATAAAAAGAAAAATCAACATATAATCTTGTAAATTAAAATTACAGCTATGTCTACTTGCGCTACTTCAACTCAGCAATTTAGATTGCTGCCAAAATCGGCATCTAAATTGCTTTCCCTTGTCTTTCTTTTTTTATCATTTGCAGAAATAAATGGGCAAAAACTTAAGATCCATCCGGACTCTGTGCATAGTTTGAGGGTTAAGGAAACCCTTAAAAAGAATGCAGAAATCATTCGTTTTATGGAGAATAAGGGTCAGGTTCCGATTCCTGAAGTAAAGTATTATTTAGAGGGAAAACAAGGAACAGTCCTCGTAATGAACAACAAATTGAGATTTGTTGCCAATGATTACATTACGATGAAGAAAGAATCTCCTATGTTGAAAGATAAAGATAACAAGCCAGTGACAGAGGATGAGAAAATTCTGACCTCGCAACATAGTTTTTCTATGGAGTTTGTAGAATCCAATCCCAATCCAAAATTGGTATTGGGAAATTCTTTTTCTACCAGGTACAATTTCTTTTTAGGAACAGACGAAAGTAAATGGGTATCCGGGGTCAGTGCAGCAAAAGACATTACCCTCGAAGATGTTTATCCTGGAATTGACATCAGATTGTATAGCAACGAAGACGGTTCACTTGAATTTGACTGGGTGATGGAGCCCGGCGCAGATTACTCTAAGATTAACTTATTGTTTGATGGACAGGATAAATTATCTATCGGTAAGAAGGGTGAATTAAATGTTGGTTTAAGATTTAGAGACATCAAATTTAATATACCTGAATCTTATCAGGTTGCAGAAACTGGCAAAGTACCGGTTAATTTTGCTTTTAAAACTGATGACAATCACGTCAGTTTTAAAACCAATTCAAAAATTGATCCTCAATTGCCATTGGTTATTGACCCTACTTTGAGCTGGGGCACGTTTATGGATGGTAACGATCCGGATTTTGATCAATACCTTTTTGGTATTCAAGTGGATCCCACTGATGGAATCGTATATTGTGCAGGAGCATCAAATCGTCAGATCGCGACTGCTTCTCCTCCTTATGATGCCAATGGATATAAAAATGTAATTACAGGTTTTGGTACCGGTGCGACTCCAAGGGTCGCTATGGTTTACAGGGTTAGTAGTAGCGGAAATGATTTGATAGATTTGACCTTATATGGTCCGGATGCTGTAAGTGGATCAAATGAGGTCGCTGCTTATGCATTAAGTTTGTCAACAAATAATGTATTTATTGGTGGTCGAACTACCGTCAATCTTCCCATGACAGGATCACCATTTGATGGTACAAGAAATGGTAATGACGGTTTTATCGCAGTCTTTTCTAAAGATCTGGGTACACTTCATTACTCAACTTACATTGGAAGTACAGGAACAGAAAACCTGGGGGTTCCGTCTATCAGAGCACTCAGTGATAATTCATATATATTTTGTGCAACCGTGACTGCGGCTTTAGACGCAGCTTACATTACCTCAGGGGTGGCAGATAATAGTTTCAGTGGTGATGCAGACGGATATATTGCTAAATTTTCTAGTTTTAATTCCATCGACTGGGGCACCTATGTTGGAGGTGGAGAAGAAGAAACCCTTAACGACATTGAAGTTTTTGCTGACGGAAGAGTGGCTTTCGCTGGTTGGGGAAATAATACAGACGCCAGCTTGACAGAAACCAATCCTGCTTCAAGTGGCAGTAATAGCAATGGCAACCTGGATGGATTTATCGGTGTGTTGAATAGCACCGGTACAGCTTTTAATTACCGAGAGGAGATTGGGGGCGCTAACGCAGATCAATTTAATGACGTTGAAATTGTAAACGGATTAATTGCATTTACAGGTTCCGTTTCTTCAGGTTATCCTACAACTGGTGGAACCTATGATACAAGTCACAATGGAGAAACAGACGCGGTCGTAGGTGTTGTAAACAGTGCGGGTAGTTCGGGATACGCTGCCACCTTTTTCGGAGGACCTGGCAGTGAAATCGGATCCGGAGTTCAGCAAGTTTCTCAAACAAATTGTGATGGTTCGGTACAATCATTCTTATTGGTATTTGGTACTGCAGAAGCTGGAATTCCTACTGTAAATATTGGAAGTGACCCATTCTATAACTCTAGTAATAGTGGTGGCTTGGATATGTTTTTTGCAGGTTTTAACCAATCGGTTACTACCCTTCAATACGCCACAAATATTGGCGGACAATACAATGACTACCTTGGGGATACAGGTGCACCAAGAGGAGCAAATCATCTATATGTTAAAGGTGCAAATATATTTGTAGGTACTACCACCCACAGCGCTTCTCATACCCCAACCGTGGTAAGTGGAGGATTCGATACACAAAAATCGAACACCGGCAATCCTACCCAGGATGATACCCATGTGTTGTTTTCCATTTTATTTAATTCTTTGTTGGAATCTGATTATAGCGATGCACCGTCTAGCTATGGGGCGCCATCTCATACCCTGGATTGCGCGAATATCAGAATCAATTCTCTTGACTCTGAAGGTGCAGCGACTCCGGGTGCCAATGCCAATGGAGATGACAACGCGGGTATAGATGATGAAGATGGAATTTCAACATTCCCGATTTATCAGGCAGGAGGACCTCAAAACATCAGCGTTAATGTAAACAGTATCATCAATACCACCGGATTGGCAGCTACTCTTTATGGCTGGATTGACTTTAACAATGACGGAGTATTTAATGCTTCCGAGTTAGCTTCAACTTCCGTTGCCAATGGATTTTCAGGAACGAAAACCTTAAACTGGACGGGTGTTACGGTTTCTGGTGCTCCATCGGGTCAATACTTAAGATTGCGATTGACTACAAACTCACTAAGCGATGATGGTTCGACTTCAACCCTTGATGAAAGATCAACTGCTTCGGCTTCAAACGGAGAGGTAGAAGATTACCTAATCTGTGTAAAACCAACTGCAGGAACAGATAAAACGGTCAGCTGTATTTCTTTGCCGGGCGGGTCTTCTACTATGACTGCTACTGGAACAGGAACTTGGACTGCACAGGCTGGAAATCCTGGTACGGCAACTATCACAAATACGAGTTCGCCCACTACTACTATTACAAATTTCAGTGTTGCAGGTGATTATTTCTTTATTTGGACCAATTCCACTGCATGCGCAAAAGATACTGTGAAAATTACCGTTACAGCTAAGCCAAATGCAGGAATTAACCAAAACGTAAATTGCGCGGTTTTACCTGGCGGTACAGCTACCATGGCGGCAGTTGGAAGTGGGACTTGGACTGCCCAGGTTGGCAACCCGGGTACTGCCTCTATAACGAATAGTACCTCACCTACCACAACCATCACCAATTTTTCTGTTGCTGGTACTTATAATTTTATTTGGACCAACGCAAGCAATTGTACCGATACTGCAAGCGTGATCGTGACTGCCAAACCGAATGCGGGATCTGATCAAAATATAACTTGTTTGACTTCATTACCTGGTGGATCTGCCACCATGGCCGGAACCGGTTCAGGTACTTGGACTGCTCAGGCAGGAAATCCTGGAACAGCATCCATAACGAATACTACTTCACCAACAACGACGATCACCAATTTTTCAGTAGCGGGCACCTATTATTTTATCTGGACCAACGCCAGTAATTGTACCGATACAGCAAGCGTTACGGTGACTGCTAAACCAAATGCAGGAGCCGATCAAAATGTAAGCTGTGTGGTTTCATTTCCAGGTGGATCGGCTACCATGACCGGAACCGGTACCGGAACTTGGACTGCCCAGGCGGGAAATCCGGGTACTGCATCGATCACCAATACAAGTTCACCAACGACAACCATCACCAATTTTTCAGCATTAGGTACCTATAGTTTTATATGGACCAATGGCAGCAATTGTACCGATACAGCAAGGGTCATTGTAACTTCCAAACCTGACGCAGGAGCCGATCAAAATGTAAATTGTGTAGCCTCCTTTCCCGGAGGAACTGCTACCATGGCAGCATCCGGTTCAGGAACATGGACTGCCCAGGCGGGAAATCCAGGTACATCTAATATTACAAATACAAGTTCACCAACTACAACAATCACCAATTTTTCAGTTGCAGGAACTTATTCTTATATTTGGACTAATGGTAGCAACTGTGCAGATACTGCCAGAGTCATTGTGACTGCTAAACCAAACGCAGGAGCTGATCAAAATGTAAACTGTGTTGCATCTTTCCCTGGAGGATCTGCCACGATGGCGGCTACCGGAAGTGGAACTTGGAGCGCTCAGGCTGGAAATCCTGGAACTGCATCCATCACCAATACAAGTTCTCCAACCACAACAATAACCAGTTTTTCAGTAGCAGGTACTTATAATTTTATCTGGACCAATGGCAGCAATTGTACTGATACTGCGAGTATCGTTGTGACCGCAAAACCAAACGCTGGAGCTGATCAAAATGTAAACTGTGTAGCTTCATTTCCGGGAGGATCTGCTAGCATGGCAGGAACAGGTACTGGTACCTGGAGCGCTCAGGCAGGAAATCCTGGTACAGCATCCATAACGAATACTACTTCACCAACAACGACGATAACCAATTTTTCAGTAGCGGGTACTTATAATTTTATCTGGACCAACGCCAGTAATTGTACCGATACAGCAAGCATTACGGTGACTGCTAAACCAAATGCAGGAGTCGATCAAAATGTAAGCTGTGTGGTTTCATTTCCAGGCGGATCTGCAACCATGGCCGGAACCGGTACCGGAACTTGGACTGCCCAGGCGGGAAATCCGGGTACTGCATCGATCACCAATACAAATTCACCAACGACAACCATCACCAATTTTTCAGCATTAGGTACCTATAGTTTTATTTGGACAAATGGCAGCAATTGTACCGATACAGCAAGGGTCATTGTAACTTCCAAACCTGATGCAGGGCCAGACCAAAATGTAAATTGTGTAACCTCTTTCCCTGGAGGAACTGCTACGATGGCAGCTTCCGGAAGTGGCACGTGGACCGCACAGGCTGGCAATCCAGGTAGTGCAAACATCACCAATACTGGTTCACCCACAACTACCATCACCAATTTTTCTGTTGTAGGCACTTATTCTTTTATTTGGACCAATGGCAGCAATTGTGCAGATACCGCCAGAGTGATTGTTACAGCCAAACCAAATGCAGGTGCTGATCAAAATGTAAACTGCGTGGCCGCCTTCCCTGGTGGTTCGGCTACTATGGCCGCAACCGGTACAGGCACCTGGAGTGCTCAGGCTGGTAATCCAGGTAGCGCATCGATCACGAATACGACATCACCAACTACTTCTATAAGTAATTTCTCTGTAGCAGGAACCTATCATTTTATCTGGACCAATGCAAGTAATTGTACCGATACTGCGAGTGTGACAGTCACAGCCAAACCAAATGCAGGTGCTGATCAGAATGTAAACTGTGTGGCCGCCTTCCCTGGTGGTTCTGCAACCATGGCCGGAACCGGCACAGGTATCTGGAGTGCTCAGGCAGGAAATCCTGGAACAGCATCTATCACAAATACCAGTTCACCAACTACAACCATAACCAATTTTTCTGTAGCGGGTACTTATAATTTCATCTGGACCAACGCCAGCAATTGCACAGATACAGCTAGTGTGACCGTGACTGCCAAACCAAATGCAGGTGTTGATCAAAATGTAAGCTGTGTGATTTCATTTCCAGGAGGTTCGGCTACCATGGCCGGAACCGGTACAGGAACATGGACTGCTCAGGCTGGTAATCCGGGATCGGCATCCATCACCAATTCAGGTTCACCAACAACAACTATAACTAACTTCTCAGTAATTGGGACATATAGTTTTATTTGGACGAATGGTAGTAATTGTACCGATACAGCAAGGGTCATTGTAACTTCCAAACCTGATGCAGGACCCGATCAAAATGTAAATTGTGTGGCTTCCTTCCCAGGAGGCTCTGCCACCATGGCTGGGACCGGTACAGGTACATGGGCTGCCCAGGCAGGAAATCCAGGAACAGCATCGATTACCAATTACAGTTCTTCAAACACAACCATCACTAATTTTTCAAATGCTGGTACTTACAATTTTATTTGGACAAACGGTAGTAATTGTTCGGATACTGCCAGTGTGATTGTCACCGCAAAACCCAATGCCGGCTCTGATAAAACAGTGAGCTGCGTCAACAGCTTTCCTGGAGGATCAACCAACATGACTGGTTCAGGTAGTGGAACATGGACCGCTCAGACCGGTAATCCGGGCACAGCAACTATTGTTGATCCATCTTCAGCTACGACTGAAATCAGAGACTTTAGTGCACTGGGCGTTTATAATTTTATATATACCAATGCAAGCAATTGCAAGGACACTGCAAGGGTGACAGTTACCCAAGGCCCTATAGGATCTGCAACTCCTCAAACAATATGTAGTGGATTAAGCACGAGCATTCCACTTAATTCTACTGTATTTGGTACAACATTCACTTGGACAGCGTCCCATTTTTCTGGGGCTTTGATTACTGGCTTCAGTAATTGTGCTGCAGCCTGTGGCTCCAGCATTGCACAGACCTTAAGCAATTCAAGTAATTTTGCTTCAGGGATAGTAAGATATACCGTCATACCAACAGCACCAAACGGATGTGTTGGTAACAGCTTTACAGTAGATGTTACGGTGAATCCTACACCAGTTGTTACAGTCAGTACAACTCCTGCATGTATTGGACAAAATAATGGTACGGCTCAAGCCAATGTGTCCGGAGGAGTCATGGCCTATTCCTATATTTGGAGCAACGGACAGGTAATACCAAATCTCAGCAATTTGAGTCCGGGTACTTTTAATCTCACGGTAACCGATGCAAACCAATGTACAAAAACAAGCTCAGGTACAGTTATAGAACAAGGCATCAGCAGCATGACTGCCACTCCAGGAGCTTGTAATTCATTAAATAATTTATACAGTGTAAGCGGAACCATGAGCTTCCTGAATCCTCCGACAAGTGGTACTTTAACTGTTAGTGTCGGGGCTGTTCAGCAAGTCTTCAATGCTCCATTTACAAGCCCGCAGGCATATATTCTAAATGGATTGGTGGCAGATGGCGCTGTCCATACTGTAACGGCAATATTTAGCGGTGGGGCAAATTGTTCTAAAACCGTAAACTATACTGCACCGGTAAATTGCTTGCCGGTTATCAGACATACAAAGAATTTTGTTTCAGCAACTCAAACAGGAGCATACACGTACAGTGTTGTTTACTCAATTGTTGTTACAAATTCTGGAGGCGCTGGCCAATATGATTTAAGTGATGTACCATCATTTGATGATGACATTGTTATTAACAATGCATCTTACACCAGCAATGCTCCGGGGAATCCCGGGTCAGCCTTAGGAGTAGCACCTTGGGTGCTTGCAAATGATCAGGCCATAGTTTCCGGCGGAACGCATACTTACACGCTTACTGTGAGTGCGACTATTAATTTAAATCCTGCATCGGGAGGAAATAATGTATACACAAAATGCGGACAAGCCATTCCGGGGAATCCATCTCCGGGAGAAGCATTGTACAATTCTTCAAGATTGGATACCAACAATGATGGCATTCCTGAAGAAACTCAGGAAGCTTGTGGCGACATCCCATACATCACTCATGATAAAACGATTGCTTCAATCACCAATTTGGGAGCAAATATGTATCAGGTAAATTATCAGATCATCGTAAGAAATCTTGGTGGTGTTGCTTCTCAATATGATTTAAATGATATTCCGTCATTTGATGATGATATTAGTATTAATACAAGCAGTTATACCTCTAATGCACCTGGAAACCCAGGCGCTGCTTTAGCTGGTAATGGTCCATGGATTCTTGCAAACAATCAAAGCATTGGCATTGGCTCAATCCACACTTATCAGCTTGCAGTAAAAGTGACCCTGGATCTTAAAGTCGGTTCGTCAGGAAATAATATTTATACGAAATGCGGACAATCTATTCCTGGAACACCCATCGCTGGCGAAGGCTTATTCAATAAATCAAATATCGACACTAACGATGATGGTGTATTTGAAGAATCAGACGAAGTTTGTGGCGATCTACCTTATCTGATCAGTACAAAAACGATCAGTAGCATCACTCCGCTTGGTGGAAATCAGCACAACGTAGTATATCAGGTGGTGGTCACAAATATCGGTGGGGCTAATGGACAATATGATCTCCTGGATACTCCGGGATTTGAAAATGACATCGCCATCAACAGTGCTTCTTACACATCAAACGCACCGGCTAATCCAGGTTCTGCATTAGCAGGTAGCGGTCCTTGGACACTGGCGAATGACCAATCAATCTTACCTGGCGCAACTCATTCTTATACTTTAACTGTCAGAGTGACCCTGGATCTATCACCGGGTTCCGGAGGAGATAACGTTTATACAAAATGTGAACAAGGTACTCCGGGTGATCCGACTGCTTCCCAAGGATTGTACAATCAGTCTACAGTAGATATCAACAATGATGGAATTCCGGAAATTACCAGCGAGGTATGTGGTGATTTGCCTTATATCACTCACGATAAAACTTTAGGAAGCATCCAAAACCTGGGTTCAAATATGTACAATATCACTTACAATATTGTGGTGAGAAATACCGGAGGAGTCTCTGGTCCTTATGATTTATTTGATGCTCCTGGCTTTGATGATGACATCAGTATTTTGAGCGCAAGCTATACCTCCAATGTGGGTGGAAATCCCGGAGCGGCTTTATTAGGTTCAGGTCCTTGGCAATTGGCCAATGATCAAAACATCCTGGCAGGCGCAACTCAAACTTATGTGATTGTAGTCAAAGTAAGTCTGGATTTGAAACCAGGTTCTTCAGGTGACAACGTTTACAGAAAATGCGAACAAACAACTCCGGGCAATCCTATTGCAGGAGAAGGATTGTTTAATTTGTCCAGAATTGATACCAACAACGATGGAATTCCTGAACAGACTGATGTGGCTTGTGGAGACTTACCTTACCTGAGCCACGACAAAACGATCAGTTCAATCGTACATCTTGGCAGCAATATGTATAATGTAAGTTATCAAATTGTGGTTACCAATACTGGCGGAGCAACCGGTCAATACAACCTTTCTGATATTCCTGGATTTGATGATGACTTTACCATTGTATCGTCTTCTTATACTTCTACTGCCCCTGGCAATCCAGGCTCAGCATTAGCTGGTAATGGACCTTGGACCCTTGCAAATAACCAGTCCATTCTGGTTTCTGCAACTTATACGTATACGGTCCTTGTTAAAACTACCTTGGATCTGAATCCTGGTTCTTCAGGAGATAATTTTTACAGATCTTGTGGAACCCAAGTACTTGGTGATCCAAGCGCAGGGGAAGGTTTATACAACCAATCCAGACTCGATGTAAATAATGACGGCATTGCTGATGAGACGGATGAAGTCTGTTCAGATGTGCCTTTCATTACCAATTCTAAAACGCTTACAGGCATCACCAATTTAGGTGGAAATATGTATAACGTGACTTATCAGATGACTGTAAGAAATACAGGAGGTGCTGTAGGTCAATACGACCTCATAGACGTACCTGGATTTGATAACGATATCAGTATAGTCAGTGCTTCGTTTACAAGTACTGCTCCTGGTAATGCGGGTGGTGTTCTGGCAGGAATTGGACCTTGGACTCTTGCAAACGATCAAAATATTCTTGCGGGAGCCAACCATGTTTATACTATCACGGTCAAAGTAACCCTGGATTTGAGCCCTCTTTCCGGAGGAAACAATGTGTATACAAAATGTGGACAAGCTACTCCTGGAGATCCTGTAGCCGGTGAAGGTTTGTATAATCAGGCTTTATTGGATACCAACAACGATGGAATTCCGGATGATACAGATGAGGTTTGTGGCGATCTGCCATACATTACACATGATAAAACAGTGTTGAGCATAACTCCTGTCGGAGCCAATACTTACAACGTAAGCTACCAGATTGAAGTGAGAAATATTGGAGGCGCCACCGGACAATATGATTTAACCGATGCTCCTGGATTTGATAATGATTTTACGATCATCACTTCTTCTTATACTTCTAATGTGGTTGGAAATCCTGGTAATAACTTATTGGGCTCAGGGCCTTGGTTATTAGCCAACGATCAAACCATTCCTGCTGGAAGTACCCATACTTATACGGTATTGATTAGAACGAATCTGGATCTGGCTCCTGGGTCTGGCGGAGATAATTTATACAGAGCCTGTGGTACCGCAGTGTTCGGTGATCCGGCTCCGGGAGAAGCCTTGTACAATCAATCAAGGCTTGATTTTAACAATGACGGAATTGCCGATGAAACGGATGAAGTTTGTTCTGATTTACCGTTTATCACCAATGAAAAAACCATTTCCGGTATTACCAATCTTGGTGGAAACATGTACAATGTTACCTATGTCATGACAGTTAGAAATCTTGGTGGATTACCGGGTCAATATGACTTGGTTGATATACCGGGCTTTGACGATGATATTACCATCAACAATGCCTCTTATACAAGTACAGCACCCGGTGTACCTGGAGGAGCCCTTCTTGGAACAGGACCTTGGTCTCTTGCAAACGATCAAGCCATCCTGGCAGGAGCAACTCATAGTTATACCATCACAGTAAAAATTACTCTGGATCTATCTCCAAATTCTCCTGGTAATAATGTGTACACCAAATGTGGCCAAATTACTCCAGGAAATCCTGCACCTGGAGAAGGGCTTTACAACCAGGCATTACTCGATACAAATAATGATGGAGTACCTGAAGAAACAGATGAAGTTTGCGGTGATGTACCATACATTATACATGATAAAACCATTGCATCGATAGTGCCTCTGGGTGCAAATATGTACAATGTAAGTTATCAAATTGTAGTCAGAAATATTGGTGGAACAACAGGCCAATATGATTTAATTGATGCTCAGGGATTCGACAATGACTTTACAATCAATAACGCATCCTTCACATCGACAGCTCCAGGAAATCCAGGCTCTGCACTAGCAGGTTCAGGCCCCTGGATGCTTGCAAATGATTTAGGAATTTCTGCTGGTGCCATTCACACTTATTTGTTGACAATAAAAGTAAGTTTGGATTTAGAACCAGGTTCCGGAGGCGATAATGTTTATACCAAATGCGGCAATGTCACTCCAGGCAATCCTGCACCAGGCGAAGGTCTTTACAATGAATCAAGAATCGATGTCAACAATGACGGAATTCCTGAAGAAACAGATGAAGTATGTGGAGATGTCCCTTACGTGACAAGTTCTAAAACGGTGAGCTCAATCACTCCATTGGGTGCAAATAAATATGCTGTCAGCTATCAGCTGGTTGTCAGAAATCTTGGAGCTGTCAACGGCAATTACAATTTGGTAGATGCTCCCGGCTTTGATGATGACATCAGTATTAATTCAGCTTCCTATACATCCACTGCTCCAGGTAATCCTGGTGGTGCGCTCATTGGTGCCGGACCATGGTCTTTGGCTAATATCTTAACAATTTTACCAGGAGCCACTCATACCTATACTTTGACGATCAACGTCACTCTGGATTTAAGTCCATTATCATCCGGCGATAATGTTTATACCAAATGCGGCAATGTCACTCCAGGCAATCCTGCACCAGGCGAAGGTCTGTATAATGAATTGAGAATGGATAGCAACAACGATGGTATTCCGGAAGAAACTGATGAGGTTTGTGCCGACATTCCATATGTAACTCACGAAAAAACGATTCAAAATATTACCCCACTAGGCGGTAATATGTACAATATTAGCTACCAGATTCTGGTCAGAAATATTGGAGGAGCAAATGGTAATTATGATCTGACTGACTTACCAGGATTGGATGATGACATCACCATTAATACAAGTAGTTATACTTCTTCTGCTCCTGGTAATCCGGGTGCTGCATTGAATACTACTGGTCCGTGGACCCTGGCAAACGATCAGGGAATATTAGCCGGAGCCACTCATACCTACACCGTAGTGCTTAAAGTGACTCTGGATCTGAATCCTGCATCTGGTGGAAATAATATCTATACCAAATGTGGTGCAACCACGCCTGGAGATCCTAACACGGGTGAAGGTTTGTACAACCAATCAAGATTGGACTCTAATAATGATGGGGTTCCTGAAGAAACCAAGGAAACCTGTGGAGATCTTCCATTTATCACTAGCAGCAAAACGGTGGGAGGAATCAGTTCTCTTGGTGGAAACATGTACAATGTAAGCTATGATATTACGGTAAGAAATCTAGGTGGCGCTTCTGGTACTTATGACCTGACAGATGCCCCTGGTTTTGATGATGATATCACGATCAATAATGTAAGTTACACAAGCACCGTAGTTGGAAACCCAGGAGGTGTTTTGGCAGGAACCGGTCCATGGACTTTGGCGAATGATCAAAACATTCCTGCAGGTGCCATCCAGACTTATACTCTGAGCTTTAAAGTTACCATTGATCTGAAGGCAGGTTCCGGTGGAAATAATGTGTATAATTCTTGTGGTCAGAGCAATCCTGGAAATCCAATTCCGGGTGAAGGCTTGTTTAATGAAGCAAGAGTGGACCTTAACAATGATGGAGTACCAGATATTACCAACAGAGCATGCGGTGATCTTCCATACGTTGCCCATGAAAAAACAATCAGCAGCATTACTCCACTTGGATCCAATATGTATCATGTCAGCTACAATATCGTGGTGAGAAATGACGGTGGTAGCCAAGGAGTTTATGATCTGACAGACTTGCCGGGATTTGATGACGATATTGCAATCCAAGCAGCTTCGTTCACAACAAATATTCCAGGAAAACCTGGTTCTGCACTGGCATTGGCAGGCCCATGGATATTGGCAAATAACCAAACTATAGATCCGAAATCAACTCAGACCTATACTGTTTTAGTAAAAGTGACTCTGGATCTTTCTACTGGTTCAGGAGGAAATAATGTTTACACAAAATGTGGAGCAGTGATTCCTAATGACCCAACCAGCGGAGAAGGTTTATACAATCAATCGAGAATTGATCATAACGACGACGGAATTCCAGAAGATACCAAGGAAACTTGTGGAGATTTACCTTACATCACCCATGAAAAAACATTGGTGAGCACCGTATCAAACGGAGGAAATAAATATCAGATTAATTACCAAGTGGTCGTAAGAAATCTCGGAGGCGCCAATGGTCAATATGACCTGACAGATATCCCGGGATTCGATGATGACATCAGCATTAATTCTGCGAGTTTCAGTTCTAACGCACCTGCAAATCCTGGAGGCGCTTTAGCCGGATCAGGTCCGTGGGTATTGGCAAACAATCAAGCAATTCTTGCAGGAGGAATGCATACCTATCAGTTAACAGTTCACGTTACCATCGATTTGAATCCATTGTCTTCGGGTAATAACAGTTATACTAAATGCGGTTCTGCAATCACCGCAGATCCTGCACCGGGTGAAGGATTGTACAACCAATCAAGATTAGATGCTAATGAAGATGGTATTCCTGATGAAACAAAAGAAGCTTGTGGTGATTTGCCTTATGTCTTCAGCTCCAAAACTTTGACCAGTACGACCAATTTGGGTGATCACAGGTATCAGGTAACTTACTTGTTAAACGTTCAGAATTCAGGAGGTGCCAATGGTACTTATGACCTCTTGGATACACCTGCATTTGACGACGACATTAGTATTATCAGCGCTAATTATGTATCAAATGCTCCTGGAACTCCTGGTGGAGTATTGCCTCTTGCTGGTCCATGGACTTTGGCAAATGATCAGTCAATTGCACCGGGTGCAAGCCACAATTTTACACTTACCTTGGTTGTTGGCATTGACCTGTCTGCGGGAAGCTCCGGTAATAATGTGTATACAAAATGTGGTCAGGCTGTAGCCTTAAATCCAAGTCCGGGAGAGGGATTATATAACAGATCAAACCTGGATATCAATAACGATGGTGTTTATGAAGATGAAGATGTAGCATGTGGCGATTTACCTTATGTAGTGAGTACAAAAACAATTTCTGGTATCACCAATTTGGGCGGCCATATGTATGAGGTCAGCTATCAGCTCAATGTCACGAATCAGGGAGGATCCAATGGTATCTATGATTTGTTGGACGCGCCGGGTTTTGATGATGATATTACAATTAGTAGTGCATCATTTTCCAGCAATGCCCCTGGCAATTCCGGTACAAGCTTAGCGGGATTGGGACCCTGGCAGTTGGCCAATGATCAATTAATTACTCCGGGTTCGACTCACAATTATATACTTAAAGTTATAGTGACTATAGACCTAAGTCCTGCAAGCGGAGGAAATAATATCTACACCAAATGTGGCCAATCGATTCCTAATGATCCAAATGTTGGAGAAGGACTTTATAATAGATCTACTCTTGACATTAACAACGATGGCAGACCTGAAGATACAGACGAAACTTGTGGTGATCTTCCATATATTACCAGTACAAAAACCGTATCAAGTATCACTCCTCTGGGGAATGGAATGCACACGATCCAGTACCAGCTGACGGTGAGAAACCTTGGTGCCGCCACAGGAACTTATGACCTTACAGACAAACCAGGCTTTGACGATGATTTAAGTATTAATCAGGCTTCATATACATCTTCTGCGCCTTCCAACCCTGGCGGTAATTTAGCAGGCACAGGCCCGTGGATGCTGGCCAATGATCAAAGCATACTTCCTGGTGCTATTCACACTTATAACCTTACAATCAAAGCAACAGTTGATTTAAAACCGGGTAGTGGAGGCGACAATGTCTATAGGAACTGTGGCTTCACGATTCCTAATCAACCGAGTGCCGGAGAGGGAGTCTTCAACGAATCTTTACTTGATATCAACAACGACGGAATTCCGGAAGAGTCCAATAAAGTATGCGATGATATTGATATCGTGGATGTGGCATTAAGAGTGACAATTGTTGAGCCAGCGCCATATGCATACGATCAATTATTGACTTTTAAAATAGATGTATTTAATCAGGGGAATATAGACCTGACCAATATTGTTTTAAACGATTACCTGCCTAGTGGATTTACTTTCAACCCTGCAGATAATTTACCGGGCTGGTCGCAAATTAATCCAGGCTTGTTGAATTACAACAGCATTGCATCAATCCCTGCCGGGGGTAGTACATCGGTTAATTTGAGATTAAGAGTGGTTAGGAGTGCAGCTTACAATGCCTGGAACAACCAGGTGGAGGTGAGATCTTTCAGAGATATAGGGGGTGTAGATCGCTCTTTGGAAGATTTGGATAGCAATCCTAATTCAAACAATGCAGTAGAAAGAAGTGTCAAACAAGGGGATCCAGCTGATAACAACATCACCAGCTTTGATAAAGGTGGTGAAGAGGACGATCATGATCCGGCTGGATTTGAAGTGTTTGATTTGGCTTTGAGAAAAATTTTGAAAGGAACACTTCCTTTAGTTTATAATCAGGTTGTTCCATTTGAAATAACTGTCTTTAATCAAGGTAGTATTGCTTCATCCAATCCGCTTATTGTAGATTATATTCCAGACGGTTTAGTGTTTGAAGCCAGCAGCAATCCTGGATGGACTTATAACGCTATCACAAAAGAGGCTACAAGAACTCTTATTGGGAAAATCATACCAGCCGATAGTGCTAAAATGACGATCAATTTAAGAGTGGTTCCAAATTTAGTTAGCAAGGATGCCTGGAACAATATTGCTGAAATAAGAACAGGTTTTGATTCACTAGGCAATGTTCTATCTGATTTTGATAGCACGCCGGGAGGAACAAAAGACGATGATGGTACTCCTATTGACAATGAAATCAATAATCCGGCAGATGAGGATGATCACGATCCTTCTGAAGCTCCGGTTCTGGATTTTGCTTTGCGCAAAACAGTCTTCAACAAAAAGACTTTCTATACCATCGGAGAAAGCGTTCCATTCAGAATCAAACTCTTTAATCAAGGAAATATCTCAGGAAGAAACATTGTCATCAGCGATTATCTGTCTGCTGGATATCAGTTTAACGCCATTGATAATCCGGGTTGGAGTTTGGCAGGAAGTACTTTGACCTATACTCATGCACCATTATTAAGACCAAAAGACAGTGTTGAAATAGCATTGAGTCTTGTGGTTAAAATTGCAGCAGTTCCTTCCATTACAGATTGGGATAATTACGTTGAACTCAGATCAGTAAGAGATTCTCTGAATAATGTGAGAGATTTGGATGATGCAGACAGCCGACCAAATACGAATTCAGCATGGGAAAGACAAGTGGTTGAAAACCATCCTTGGGATAATTTGATCGATGGCAATGGCCAAGCTGAAAATGAAGACGAAGATGACCATGACTTTGAAAATATCAAAGTGACTGCTACTATTGGAGATCGCGTTTGGGATGATCTTGATGGCGATGGTATTCAGGATCCGGGAGAACCAGGATTACCAAACATCATCGTTAAATTGATAGATTGTGCTAACGGTACCGTAGTGAGGAGAGATACTACAGATATTAACGGTAAGTATTTATTTGACTTCTTGATTCCGTTTAATAATTATGCCATCCAATTGGATCATAATACTATACCTTCTGGTTATGGGGTAGGTTTGCAAAATCAAGGTCCTGATCGCGAACTTGACAACGATTTTAACGCCGCCGGTATGGGGCCATGCGTTAGAGTTGAACCTGGCACAATTATGCTTTCTTATGATGCAGGATTGGTGAGATTGGCATCTTATGGAGTGTTTATCTGGGAAGATGATAATGGCGATGGTATTCAGGATCCGGGAGAAGACGGAGTTGGAGGAGTCTTGGTTAGTTTATTCAATGCCAACACCCATACAGTAGTCAAAACGACGACTTCCGGTGCCAATGGATTCTATCTCTTCGACAAGTTATTACCCGGAAGCTATTATGCCAGATATGATTTACCTGCAGGTTATAACTTTTCATTGGCCAATATTGGCAGTGACCTGAGGGATAGTGATGTTGAGAATAGCAACGGTCCACGCACAAATGCTACAACTTATTTGAGTCCTGGAGAAGACGATCTGACCTGGGCTGCAGGTTTGGTAAGATGTGTGATGCTCAGTGGTAGAGTTTATTTTGATGTCGATAAGGATGGTATTTTTGATGTAAATGAAAATGGAATCAACGGCTTAAAAGTATTCCTCATCGATGCGATGACCGGGGCAGTAATTTCTACCCTTATTACAGCGGTGGATCCTTCAACACCATCCAACGACGGTTATTATAAGTTTAATTGCGTCAAACCGGGTATGTACTACATCAGATTTGACCGTCCGGGACATTTAGCTGCATCCAATCCTTATCAGGGAGGAAATCCTGATAAAGACAGCGATATCAGCCATGAAAACGGTTTGAACTCCACCAAAAAGTTCACCGTTGGCAGTGGAGACATGTTGCTCAACATTGGTGCGGGCTTCCAGGACAAAGCGACCATTGGTGACAGGGTTTGGTTGGATGCCAACGTCAACGGAGTTCAGGATGTTTTGGAAAAACCAATTTCGGGAGTGGTAGTCACAGCTTATAATTTGGCTGGTACAATGGTGAGTATGGATATTACCGGATTTGATGGTACCTACATGCTGGATGGAGTGCCTCAGGGAGACTTTTATGTTAAGTTTAGCCCGCCGGTACAGTATGGCTTTACCCATCCTAAAGTGGGATCAGATCAAACGGACAGTGATGTGACCGGTTCTAAAGGATATGGTACTACCAAGGTGTACCGATTGTTGGCAGGAGATGCATTGCCATATATTGACGCAGGTCTTGTTGCAGGAATACTTCCTTTAGAGTGGTTGAGTTTCGAAGGTCATTACAATGGTAGTTTCACTGAACTTGATTGGTCCACGGGATTTGAAATTAATAATTCACATTTTGTTATCGAAAGAAGGCATGAAAGTGAAGCCGGATACACAGAATTAGGTCAGGTTTCAGCCTCTCAAGATGCGCAGGCCAGTATTCACGATTATCATTTTGATGACCATCAGGTCGTAAAATTTGGAGTCTATTATTACCGAATCAAACAACTTGATCTCAACGGTGACTATACTTACAGCAATACCATTTCAATTAAGGTTGATCGAGCAAAAGGATTTGAGGTGGAAATTTATCCAAACCCTGTGGATGATCAGCTCAAAGTAGAATTGTGGATCAATGAGGATAGCTATCTGAATGCTACCGTTTATGACGAGAATGGTAAAAATGTATTGACTCAGCCTTTTGGTGGTTGGAGGGTATCAGGAAAATATACAGAAATATTGCCAACAGATCTACTGTTGCCTGGACACTACAATTTGCAGATAAGAACAGCTACAGGCTTGATCAATAAGAAGTTTACAGTAAGCAGATAATATGTTGAATTATATACATCCTTCATTCAGTCCCTGATTTAATTTAAATCAGGGACTGAATTAGGATAAGGATTTAGTGAATTAATTCGTCGGGTGGGTTTAAAAAAGTTTATTCCCAATAGCAAAAAATTAAATGAACTGATTTATAAAAGTCTTGATCATTTGGAAAATTTAGCTTGAAAGGTAAGTCTTGAAATGAAAGTTATTTTTAAAAATAGCACCCAATTCCAGAAAGAACTAGGGATGGGTGAAGATTTAATTCTGGTGGCGTATTCCAGCAAAAGAAAAATTTGATAATTTATTCAAATTTTTAAATATATAAAAAATATGGCGACAAATGATTGCGAAATGCTGTAAATTTTTTGCTAAATATTTATTTGTTTTTCTGATATTTTATTATATCTTTGTGGTGTATCTCGATATAATTCAAAGGAATTATCCGCTTGGTGCAATTTTTGTGAATGAATGAAGCTTTAGAATTTAGATTTGTTTAATTGTTGTAATCTGCCAATCTCATTGGCTGTTAGTGCGTTTCTATCCTGAAATGTAGTTTTCTTTTTATTTAGATTCCAACTGATTGTTCTGAGCTAATTCATTTTTCTTACTACTTCAAACCATAATATGTCTAAGCTACTTCAACATCTTAGTCTATTGGGCGGTGGTTCTGCCATTGTCCAAATGGAACCTTTTCTCTTCAGTCAATCACATTTGTCATAACAATTTAGTGGACTTTAGAGAATTCAATAATTTGGATCTAAACTCCGGATCAGAGTGGTCTGTGAGTGTTGCCTTAAGGAAGGATCAATGCGATTTTTCTAAGGAACTTCTTCGGTTATCAGCAGAGCGAAATTCTATTTTGACAAGATGTGCAGGTCAGGAATTATTATCATTTGTTGAAGCTTTTAAGCTAAACCGCTATTTTGAACAATTAGCTTCTACAGCATATTGCAGTTCGCCGAATGTCTCCTCTTCAGAATTTCATTATCGGGATGTTCATTCTTCTTGTCAGGAATCAATAAATATTATTTATCAAGATATAACAGATTTTCTTAACGGCAGATCGATTCGTTGTACAATTTCCGCTGCTTTTCATTTCCAGGATAAATATTTCAATTCTTTTGGAACAACGGTTACAGAGGCTGGAATTGAAAAGCAGAAATACGGATTGAACGATTCTTTTCAGGAATCAGGCGAGGGTGCTGAGCATTTAGCATCTATGGCGTTCCAGATCGCCGAGCTTGTTAGCGGTTTGGATATCTGTTCAGACATTGGAGGAAGGGTGTTTTTGGACTCAAACTCAGAAAGAAATCCCATTTTTTCTGACCTTGAAACTGATGAAAGCTGCGAATCTATGGGACGCGCTACTAACCATAGAGATTAAAGCAGTTTCGTTGGGTTCCTTGATCCAACTACCCCTTCCATCGATGTTTGTTATAAAGTTACACGGTTGGTTACTAACTTATTCTGTATCTTGTATGAGAAATTATCCTGGTTGGTTGTAACCACTTCATATTTTGGAACCTATTAAGTAAAGCACTCGTTGATTTCTTATGAGAAAGGAATCAATACAACCAAAATACTTATGACTGCAAATTGAAATTTTCATCCTAAAATCTAATTAACCCTTCATCTAATGACAATCACTTTTAAATAATTGAGGAGATTACTACATTAAATTTATTACACCACCTCAATATTCATTCACCATCCCAAATAATGGCCCTGATTATATGGACAGCGATGTCACAGGAACCAAGGGATTCGGAACAACCAATGTGTTTCTTGTTCAGCCTGGAGAAACTGTGCCAGCTGTTGATGCAGGTTTGATTCTTGGTTTCTTACCCTTGGAATGGCTTGATTTTGCAGGTGTTTACATCGATCAATACTCGCTTTTAAACTGGACGACTGGTGTTGAAGTAAATAACAGCCATTTTATTGTAGAAAGAAGACACGAAAGCGAAAGAGTATTTACAGAAATAGCTCAAGTCAAGGCTGCATCTGATTTTCTGGCAAGCACCCATGATTATTCCATTGAAGATCATCAGCTCAACAAATCAGGAGTTTACTACTATAAAATAAAACAAGTAGATCATGATGCCAGCTTTGGTTATAGCCGCACCATTTCTATCAAAGTCCAGACTGCGAAAGGTCTCGGAGTTGAAATTTATCCGAATCCTGTAGATGATGTGTTGAAAGTTGAACTTTGGATCAACGAAGACAGTCATCTCGAAGTTTCGGTATTTGATGAGCACGGTAAAAATGTACTTACCCAAGCTTTCGGTGGGTGGAAAACTTCAGGATTTTATACTGAATCATTAAGGACTGATTTACTTTCTTCCGGACATTACAATCTTCAGATAAGAACAAATTCAGGAATCGTGAATAAAAAATTCACAGTGGCCAGATAATTCTTATCGCCAGGCAAAATACAGAAGCCCTGAATCTATTTAGTATTCAGGGCTTTTGTATTTTATAAAGCAGTATTGGATATGTTCAGAATTTAAAGGCTTTGTTATAGGTTGAAAATGTGTTTTGATTAAAATACTCAGATATGCGCTTAAGAGGTTGTTTGCTTTAAGTTTTGAATCTAATGTGCTGATTGCTGAGAGAATATATACTTTATCATTTGATTTACATAAACCAATGCAAGAGAAATGAAGCATTTTAATGAAATGCAGAATTCAATCTTTATCTATCCTCCTAAACTCATTCATGCATATTAAACCCAAAGAAATTAATAGTTTTCCCGGTTTTTAGCTTGAAATTATAACCAACTTGCTAATTTAGAGTGAAAGAAGGTAACTGAATCATCCTTCCTTAACTCAAAAAAAAATATTCTGTTTGATTAAATCTGGCCCAATACAAAAAGCTGTTCCATCGTAGGTGCCGGAAGACCTCCTTTTGGTTCAAGAGTGATTGCAAACGCTTGCGGCTGTTGGACAAATTTGATTTCCAACATTTTTGATTTATCATTCAAATCGAATACTCCTAGATCCACGGGTTTGCCTGAGACGATGGCCCAGAGCTGATATTGTTTTTCAGGACTGGGCTGGGGTAAAGAAATAACATCCAATATAGATCTTTGTGAGACACTATCATAATAAACCATTGCGAAAGATTCAGGTGATTTTGGTGTGCCTTTTAAAATAATTCTTTGAAGATTTGAATTTTTAAAATAGTTTAGTTGATTATTGCAGTCCAATATGGCAAGACTATCTTGCTTGGTTTGGTAAATTAATTCACTATTTTGTTTTATTTTTTGATCCAATTGATTTTGGAGCTTGCTATTCACATTGTACAACCATCCACACAATAAAGCAAAACCTACGATAGCTAAAAGATATGGAAGTTTAATCGTCCAAGAATTTTGAGTATGAATTTTGTTTTTTTCTAAAAAAATATTATCCAATATCTTTGATTTGAGATCCGGAGACATTGGTTTAGCATACAAATTAGAATAAGCTTCCAACGAATCTTCTATTTGTGACAATTCTTTTGAAAGTTCTGGATATTTTTTTAGATTATTTATTATTTCAATATTTTGTTCTTGGCTCGTGAGACCCATGGCATACTCTTCCAGTATTCCTGATTCAATGTATTTTTTTATGTCGAGCGAATCTTTCACATTTAACGAGCTAGAATGAATATAATTAGAAGATTAAGTGCGCTTCTTAATAATTTAATAGCCGTACTTATCCTTGTTTTTATCGTACCTAGAGGAATATTAAATTCTTCCGACACTTCTTGTTGGGTATAACCTTGTAGATATATGAGTTCAATCAAATCTTTGTATTTTGGATCCAGTGAGTTTATCTTTTGCATCAAACCACTATCAATGATATTAGATTGGACGCTAAAATTCACGCTATCATATACGCTTGAATCGATCGATTGGATTTTCCGGTTATTTTCTTTTCGCAAAATGTCAATGGCCGTATTTCTAAATATGCTTAATAGCCAGGTAAATATAGAGCTTTTTTCGGGACTATACTCATTTAAATTTTTCCAAATTTTGGTAAATCCAATTTGTAATGCATCTTCTATTAGATCTTCGCGATTTAAAATTTTAACGACTATACCATTCATTGCATCTCCATAAGTGTCCATCAATAGCCTGAGAGCTTGTTCGGGTTTGGATTCCCGAAGCTCCAGAAATTGACTAAGTACGGCTTCTTTTTGGTTTTTCATCCTAATTATACAAGGCGAAGGTAAATGATTTTGAGAAATTTTTCTTTAAACAAATCCAAACTTGAGTTTGCATCGTAACTAAAGAAAACACATTATTATGTTACAGAAAATTTTCCTTTTAGCTTTTTATGTACTAGCCTTTACAGGCCTACAAGCTTCGAGTCATCGAGAAGCGCCATTGATTGCCAATGATCCACTCGCAGACAACGTGGATCTTTATGCGTTTAGGAGTCCTGACAATCCTGATTTTATTACCATTATTGCCACTTATGTACCCTTGCAATTGCCGCATGGAGGACCAAATTATCACAGTTTTGGTTCCAACATTCGCTATGAAATTCACATCGACAACGATGCAGCCAAACCGGGTGATGAAATCACTTACCGTTTTACCTTCAGTCAGGTCAATGAGGACCCTACCACTTTTTTCAATATCAGACTGGGCAAACAAAACCTCAAAACCACTTACAAACTGGAAGTGAGCACAGATGGTGGATTGAGTTTTGTCACCGTAATTACAGACGGTCCGGTACCTCCTAATAATATTGGAGCCAGATCGATTGGTTCTGCGGCCGGCCTGAATACCAATTATGCAAGCCTGATGACCAACGCGATCCGGACCACCAATTCCGGAATGAAAGTTTTTTGCGGACCCAGCGACGACCCTTTCTTTGTAGATCTGGGAGGTGTATTTGACCTCGGTGATTTGCCTCGACAAAATGGCAAACCTCGAGATGGTATTGCCTGTCTCAATGTAAGCACGATTGCTCTTCAAATTCCCATCAGTTCCTTGCTCAAAGCTGGTACAGGAGCTCCTGTAAGCATATTGGATCCAAACTACGTCATTGGTGTATGGGCCTCTGCAAGCAGACCTCAAATACGGACTTTAAGCCCGGGCGGCGAATCTCACAGTGGAAGCTTTGTTCAAGTTTCCCGTTTGGGTATGCCACTCACCAACGAGGCGGTTATCCCGATTGGCTTTAAAGATTATTGGAATGGCTTAACTCCTTATCAGGAATTGGGCGATACCTTGTTGGATGGATTTTTTTACAACCCGGAACTGGCGCTGTATATGGATGACAGGCTATTTGGCGCAGCTGTACCGGCCATGTCCAAATTGAGAATTCAAACTGCTTCTTTGCAGGGATTTGATTTTGGATATGGAAAGGACGGACTTTATGGTTTAAAAGGAAATCCTGCACTAAATGGTACCGCGCTTGATGATGCAATTTTTGGAACCTTGTTATTGCCTGGTCCTGGGAAAGCACGCTCAGTTGACTTGTGGCCAGCATTTCACACTGGTGTTCCCAATGTTCCACCTTACCAATTGGCAACGGGTAAAAATGGCAATCCATTGGCAGCAGGTAAACCATTTATTAATAACTTCTTACCCAACGGTGGAGACATGTTACGTTTAAATATGGCAGTTCCTGTGACTCCGAGAAATGATCCAAAATTCAGTTCTTTAGGTTTGATTCAAGCAGCCGTTTTAGGATTAACTGATCCCCAATTTGCAAATACCAATATTGAATTTATTCCAAACATGGATGGATTTCCAAATGGAAGAAGATTGGAAGATGATGTAACCAGAATTGAATTGCAAGCAGTTGCCGGAGTGGTATTGGCAGCCATTGGTTTGTGGTATGACGATTATACAGCAGGTGGCCCTAATCCAGTGACGCCAAACCTAATCGATGTATTAACATATACCACTGGTGTTGAGGAAAACGATGCAGATTTTAGCACTGGTTTTCCATACGTTGCTGAGCCTTGGTCTGGTGATGGTGAATGTGGTGGTAAGTTGATTAGTGGATTACAAAATCCCGGTGGTGGAATTATCGGTTTAGAAAGACCAAAAGTTTCTTTGGTTAATTTTCCAAATCCCGTTACTTCCAATACAACATTCAGAATAAATTCCATCGTGGATACCAAAGTTAAATTGACGCTTAAGTCTCAAGATGGAAAAACCATTATGGAATTAAACAACCAGAGCTTTGGAAATGGCGATAACCAATTTACAGTAGATTTAAGCAATGTACCTGCTGGTATTTATTTTGCGACAGCCACTTCTTTGGATGGTCGAATTGCTGCATATACCAAAGTGATTAAGATCTAATTTTAGTATTCATCCATGATTTTTAAAATGTAAATTTTATATTCAGAAATATGTCCTTACATTTTCCTAAGGTAAGGACATATTTTTTTCAAACCATTAAAACTTCAATTTTATGAGATATTTATTATTATTATCTGTAATCTTTTATTTTTCCGCTTGCAAACAAGATCAAGCCAAAGTAGTAGAAATTCCTGAATTATTGGATCGATCAGTGAAACTCCAATATTCTGTAGAATGGTCAGAAACTAGAAACAAATATGCAGATTTAAAATTTAAATTAAAGCAAAACCCTGAAAATATTGATGCAAAATTACAATTGTGCAATCTATATATTACCGAAGCTAGAATTACAGGAGAACATGGTCATTATTATCCTGCTGCTTTGTCTATGACTGAATCCGTTTTATCTAGTAAAGAATTGAAAAAGGACGATGAGTTTATGGCACTAAGTTTTAAAGCAGGCGTACAATTGTCTTTGCATGATTTTAAGAACGCACTTAATACCGCTCAAAAAGCGGTAGAGTTAAATCCGTACAATGCCCAAATTTATGGTTCTTTGGTAGATGCCCATGTAGAACTTGGGAACTACGAAGCAGCTATAGAATTTACCGATAAAATGGTGAGTATCCGTCCCGATCTTCGATCCTACTCAAGAATATCTTATTTAAGAGAAATACATGGAATGATTGATGAATCCATAGATGCCATGAAAATGGCGGTGGAAGCAGGAAGTCCCGGTAGTGAAGAAAAATCATGGGCTGCTCTTCAGCTTGCTCAACTTTGTATCCGCTATGATAAAGTGAAACAAGCTGAATCCATTTTGAATCAAATTTTAACTGAACGCGATGATTATCCTTTTGCCATCGCTGCTTTGGCAGATATCAATATGAAGGAAAAAAACTATGAAGAAGCGGAACGAAGATTAATTGAAGCATGTAAGATAATTCCTGAAGTTTCTTTTTGTACCAGCCTTGCACAAATTTATAAAATTCAAAATCGTCAAAAGGAATTGGATAGTACTCTGTTGGTTATCCAGGAAATGTTAAATGACGATATCGCCCATGGACACAATATGAGTCTTGAGTATTCTGAATTATTTTTAAATTTTTATTCTGATCCTAATAAGGCAATGGAGTATATCAAAAAGGATCTAGAAATGAGACCCAATAACATTGATATTAATCTTCTATTGGCTAAAATATATGCCTTGTCCAAAGATAAAGAAAAGGCCGAGTTTGCTATAGAAAAAGCAATGTCTACAAATTCTAGGAATCCCGAGTTTTATGAAATTAAAAATGAGCTAAAAACATTGTAAAATGAATAAGATCCATTGCCTAATTGCTGTATTTATCGTATTTGTAAATTATTTTTCAATTGCTCAGTTTTCAGGTCGAATTTTGGATTCAGATCAACAACCAATTCAGGACGTGGTCATTCTAAATTTGAGAACATTAGGCCATATTCATTCAGATGCATTTGGAAAATTTTTTGATCCAGATGCAAAAGTGGATGATCAGTATCAATTCTCTTATCTTGGATACAAGACAGACACCATCCAATTTGATCCTGCAAATAAAGAAAAATTAACTGTAATACTAGAATCAGTTTTTGTTCAATTAAATCAGGTTGATGTGTCAGAACCATTAAACAATAACTTACAAAAAATTGATCTCAACTTTAATCCGGTTCAAAATACTCAAGAATTAATGAGAAAAGTTCCGGGACTATTTATAGCGCAACATGCAGGCGGAGGAAAGGCCGAACAAATGTTTCTTAGGGGTTTTGACATCGATCACGGTACAGATGTAAATATTATGGTGGATCAACTCTTACCTGTAAATATGGTCTCCCACGCCCACGGACAAGGTTATGCTGATTTGCATTTTGTAATTCCAGAGACTGTTCAGAGTACCAATTTCCAAAAGGGATCCTACAATGCTTCAAAGGGAAATTTTGCCACAGCAGGATTTGTTGATTTCAAATTAAAGGAAAGGATTGGTCAAAATTCCATCATTTTTGAAACTGGAAAATTTCAGTTGAATCGAATTGCAACTTTATTAAAGTTAATCAATAATCAAAGATCTAGTTCTTATTTGGCAGCTGAATATTTAACATCTGATGGATATTTTGAAAGTCCTCAGGATTTTGTAAAATTGAATGGGCTCTTAAAGTATCAGTATCAAGTAAATGAAAAATGTGGGCTCAAATTTACTGCCACTCATTTTGATACCAAGTGGAATGCCTCAGGTCAAATACCAACGAGAGAAGTGGAATCTGGAAGATTGGGAAGATTTGGTGCCATCGATCCCACAGAGGGTGGTCAGACAGCTCGTAAAAACTTTATGCTGGAATATTATTATGCAGGCCGGGCACATGAGAATTTTAAAATAGCAGCTTTTGTATCTGACTATAATTTTGAACTGTATTCTAATTTTACATTTTTCCTAAATGACAGTGTCAACGGAGATCAAATTAAACAAAAAGAAAAAAGGAAGATATTGGGTGGGGAGGCTACGTATCAAAATAAATTTGCCGGTTTGGATTACAGTTTCAGTCTTGGTAATAGAACAGATTTAGTTTTAGGAAGCGAATTATCTCATACAAAAAATAGATCAGAATTATTGGAAAGGAAGTCTTTTGGAAATTTAACTGAAACAGATTTCTACGGAGTTGTAAAAATTTATTGGACCAAGGCTAAATGGGAATTGAATGTTCAGAGCAGATTTGATTTATTTAGTATTGAGTACGAAGATCTGTTAAGACTTTCGAATTATAAAAGCTCACATTCCGAATTTAAAGCTTCACCAAAGTTCAATTTAAATTATAATGTAAGTACGGATTTGCAAATCTATTTTAACAGTGGATTGGGGTTTCACTCCAATGACACAAGATTGATTAACCAGAATCAAGACCCAAATGTATTGACGCAAAGTACCAACCTTGATTTGGGAATTCAGCTTCGACCATTTGATAATTTATTATTTCATTTGGGAGTTTGGTACATTGATCTTGAAGATGAATTGGTGTACGTAGGTGATGAAGCAATCGTGGAATCTAGTGGACACACAAAACGAACAGGTCTTGAAGCTGGATTTCGATCCCAGCTTTGGAAATATATTGGCTTAGATGCAGATGTATCTTATACTATTGCAAAAACTATTGATGACCCTGAAGGAGAGAATTTTATACCTCTGGCTGCAAAGTGGTGTTCATCGGGAGGAATAAGTCTGCTAAACTTTAAGCAATTATCTGGAGGAGTTAGGTATAGATACTTGGGTGACAGACCTGCCAACGAAGACTACAGTTTAACTGCGATAGGATACACTCTCCTTGATGCAAATATTAGTTATAGTTTTAGAAATCTTCAGTTCGGTATAATCGCAGAAAACTTATTGAATTCAAAATGGAATGAAGCACAATTTGCTACAGAATCGAGATTAAAAAATGAGTTGGTATCCGTAGAAGAAATTCATTTTACACCAGGTACTCCATTTAACATTAGATTTAAAGTGGAAGCTAAATTTTAAGGTCAAACTTGAAAACCCAGATCATTTTTTTCGCGTAAAATATCCAATACCTGTTGATGTATTTTCTCTTCGGTTTGATCTCCATTCAGAATGACAATGTTTTCAGAATCATTTAACAGATGAATGGCCTCATGGTATTTATTTCTGACCTTGGTCAAATTTTCCAATGTTTCATAAAGTTCAGTATTTGGCCTGTTCATTGAAATTCGCGTGAGGGCAATTTCAGGATCCAGGTCAATATAAATGTGGAGTTCAGGTTTTAGCAATTCTATGGCAAGACTATTGGCTTTTAAAACCCAATCAATGGACATATGACTTCCCTGATAAGCCAAAGAGGATAAATAATACCGGTCGCAAATGACAGTTTTGCCTTGATCAATTTGATGCAACATACCATACGACTCATTGAGGATATGATCCAATCGATCTGCTACAAATAAGCCGGCGATGGTTCGGTGATCCCAATTTTTTCTACCGTTAAAACCGTCTCTGATTAACTTACCGATCTCATGCATGGTGGGTTCACAACTTAAATGCACTTGAAGACCTTTATTGGAAAGATGCTGATGAAGCTGGATGGCTTGAGTGGACTTTCCAGAACCATCTATACCTTCAAATGCAATCATTTTTCCCTTTGTCACCATGATGGTTTATTTAGAATTCGCTACTTGTATGTAATTGCACTTCAGAAAAATTCTCTTGCGCAAGTCTCAATGTCCATGCGGATTCAGCCAGAAAAACCAGTTTTCCGTCTTTGTCTCGTGCTAGGTCTTTTTTTCTTCTGGTCATGAACTCATTCAATACTTTTTGATCTTCGCAGGTAACCCAAAGTGCTTTGTGTAAAGAAACCGGATCGTATGTACAAGCTGCTCCGTACTCATGCTCCAGCCGGTATTGAATCACATCAAACTGCAGAGATCCTACTACACCGATAATTTTTCTTCCACTATCTTCTTTGACAAACAGCTGGGCAACACCTTCATCCATGAGCTGATCCAATCCTTTGGCGAATTGTTTGAATTTTCCCGGATCGCTATTGTTGACATATCTAAAAATTTCTGGAGAAAATCTTGGAATTCCTTTGAAATGTAATTTCTCACCTTCCGTCAGAGAATCTCCAATTTTAAAATTTCCACCGTCGTACAATCCCACAACATCTCCTGGAAATGCCTCATCCACCACTTCTTTGCGTGCAGCCATGAATGAAGTAGGATTCGAAAATCTAAGCTGTCTGTCCAATCGCACGTGGTAATAAGCTGTGTTCCTTTCGAATTTCCCGGACACTATCCTGAAAAAAGCAATTCGATCCCTGTGTTTAGGATCCATGTTGGCGTGAATCTTGAATACAAATCCGGCCATTTTATTTTCGTATGGATCAATTTTTCGCTCCTCCGTATCACGCGATAAAGGAGTAGGTGCTATTTCTACAAAACAGTCCAGCAATTCCCTGACACCAAAATTATTGACAGCGCTTCCGTAAAACACAGGGCATATATGTCCAGACAAATAATCTTCCCTTTTAAATAAAGGATATACTCCATGCACAGTGACAAGATCTTCATTGAGTTGTTTATGAGGTCGTTCGCCAATCGTTTCAGCGAGCTTTTGATCCGTGGTGTCCTGGATTACAATGACATCTTCCTCCTCCTGCTTTCCATGTGGTCTGAAGTGAATGAATTTTTTTTCATAGATACTGTACACTCCCTGAAAATCTTTGCCCATTCCGATGGGCCAGGTGAGGGGAGTTACCTTAAGTTTTAATTTGGTCTCTACTTCATCCAAAAGATCAAAGGCGTCTTTTCCTTCTCGATCCAGTTTGTTGATAAAAACTATGATGGGCGTTTTGCGCATACGGCAAACTTCCACCAACTTCTCAGTCTGTTCTTCCACACCTTTGGCCACATCAATGACAACAATCACACTATCCACAGCTGTCAGAGTTCGAAAAGTGTCTTCAGCAAAGTCCTTGTGTCCCGGTGTATCCAGAATATTGATTTGTAAATCTCTATAGGGGAAGGCCATCACGGAGGTGGCCACTGATATACCTCTTTGACGCTCAATCTCCATAAAGTCAGAGGTAGCATGTTTCTTGATCTTATTGGACTTGACTGCTCCTGCCACCTGAATCGCTCCTCCGAACAATAGTAGTTTTTCGGTGAGAGTGGTTTTTCCGGCATCCGGATGCGAGACGATACCAAAGGTTCTGCGCTTGTCGATTTCTTCTTTAAAACTCATAAGGGCCGCAAAAATAAAGATTTATTGCCTTATGGCAGGCATTCCCAAAAATTAGTGGAGATTGAGAATTTAGGTAATTTGGTGTTACAACTTATTGATTGCCATTAAAACAAACTCACTTGACGGAGGACAAACCATGAAACTATGTTTCACAACACACCTGTCCAAAATAAGTTTAAATTTGAAATGTGACCATTGATTTACAAGTGAATACTAATTTTGAACCGTTATAATAAAATTGAACCCCCTTAACAGTTATTGCAATTTAAAAAATTTCTTTTGTTTATCAAACTTCATGTATGTTACTTTCTTTTGGCCGTCAAAAGAAAGTAACCAAAGAAAACTCGCGGCTGGACACTTCGCTCACCCTACTGCAGCTCTTTCGCTATGTGACTGACTGGTGGTCCCCATACGGGGAACATTGGAGTGACACAAAGTCACTCCAAAAGGAGGGAACCGTCCTTCAAAGGACGGCTTGGAGTGCGCCGCCTCGATGGCCCATTCTTTTGTTTAGCTTCCCACATGCGCTAACGCCGTGCCCCCAATTTATTGGTGGGCGTTCTTTCACTTCTCGTGCTGTCGCACTCGACCACTCCTAAAGTCGTGGATCGCTCAATCACTGCGGAGCCCAAAGCCGCATTGAAATGCATGAAATCTATCATTCTTCCTGATATTTCAACCTAAATATAGATTAATATTAAGAGCCTTTTCGTCAGCGGCTCAAGAAGGACAGATTTTGGAAATAGCGCCTTATATTGTCGCTCCTTTGACTGAAACTAATATGATGCAGTCATTAAACATACCATCCAAATGAAATGACATTATGGAGCGGCAATATACAGCGCCCAAAATCTGTCCCAACAGAGAACCTTGCAAAATGAACCAAATAAAGATCACTAGAACCAAGGAAGATGCCGCCTTAGAAAAGGCTGCGTTTTTGTCCACTTTTTGCGCGACAAAAAGTGGAAAAGTTAATTTCTAAAAATTATTTTGGACAGATGTGGTTTCACAAAGAATTTAAAAATGATTTAATTGATTGAAAACATGAATGTTTTTCAGTCCTGTCTGTATCTACTAATTTACAAATAAAAAACAAAGTAAATAGACCGTTTTTACATAATTTGGGATTATACAAAACAGCATAATTATTGTTGAGAAAATTAAAGTGAATGATTGATTGCCGCATTAAATTTTTGTTGGTTTCACTGAGAATTTCGATTTAAATCTTATCTGCATTCTCAAGATAAATCAACCTCACCAACACCCTGCCCACCATGTCCAGGGTATTCGGGTCAATGGCGTTCATATTGTCTTTTTGCGTATGCCAGTGGTGCACAAATCCGGTTTTACTACCTAAAGGTCTGTTGATAATATTGATCATCGGGATTTTTGCGATTTGGTTGACAAAAATATGATCATCGATGATGGGATCTCCAGGAGTTTTTACAAATGATTTGTCATATCCCATTTCTTTGGCGAGTCCCCATACTTTATCCATGACCCTTGGAGCCAATTGCCTGCTGTAGTACTCCTGACTAAAATGTGGATCCTTACCGCCCACCATGTCTAATAAAATACCGTAATCAGCATTGTAACCGGCTTGGTGCTTGTTCTTCGACCAATGCTGACTGCCGAGACACCAACTTTCGATGGCCCCTCCATTGCTGCCATAATCTTCACAATCAAAAAGGATAATATCAATACCCAACTTTGACAAGGATTCTTGTTGGATTAACCTGGATATCTCCAGCAAAACTCCAACTCCACTGGCGCCATCATCTGCGCCATCTACGGGTTTTTGTTTAAGAGTGCTGTCGATTTCCTGATCTGAAATAGGTCTTGAATCCCAATGGGCAGCGAGGATTATCCGGTGCTTGGCGGAGGGATTGTGGCTGGCAATTATATTTGTTCCCTTTAGGAGGGTGCCATCAAATGCATTGGCTTCAAAATCCTGTGCAATTACATCCGCACCTTGATTTTTTAATTCACCAATCAACCATTCCCTGCATTTTTGATGGGATTCCGTATTGGGTACCCGAGGTCCAAACTCCACCTGCTTTCTGACAAATCCGAATGCACTTGTTTTGTCAAAGTCAGGCTCATTTGCGCTAGTTTTTTTGCAGGCCATCTGATTTATTCCTATAAATATCAAAAGCAGAATTACAACTGGCTGGGTTTTCATTTTGTCTTGTTTTATTTTCATAAAGCTCTAAATTGAGGCTAGAGAATACTGAATTCAATTGAACGCAATTTCAATCTTACTATTGCCATCACTTGTGTGAGCTTTAGAAAACTGATTCTTACCTCCCCTGATAATATGGAGCCTTTAATTGATTCAATTCATCTTCCAGTTTTTTCAACTGAGCCTCAGTTTGTTGAAAACTTTGATTAAATTCTATCAATTGTTTTTCAGCAATCTCGAGTGATTTTTTGTGACCTTCCGGAATGGGAGCAGTACTACCCCAGGCAGAGCCCTGTACTTGACCGATTCTTCCTGCAATGGAAGGAGGAGTTTCAAATTCTCTTTTGGAAAGACTGGCATCACCATTCATCTGCACTTTCAACTTGTTTAATTCCAGCTGGATTTTCCAGGCCCTTTGCAATAGCTCATCTGTTTTAAAGTTTCCATCGCGGATGGCAGAATGCGCAAAATCCATTCTTGACTGGGCAAGCTGCAATCTACCGGCAGAGCTGCTTTGAGAAATGCGTGCATTATACACCCGCTTGTTAAACTCATCATTGGATGACAAATCAATTTGTGGAATACTGCTTTGCTGGAGATAATTCATGGAAAACATCTTTGGTTCACAAAGCGTAACCAGCCTTCCATTTTCGTACAGCGAAAGGGTTACATAATAATTACCTGGTTTCACCATGTACCCGGTCTCACTTCCTCCAAAGAGCTGATCAGGAGTTGGCGTATATCGTGCATTTAGTGGAGCCGGAGTATTGCTTTTACCATCCCAGTGTAATCGGTGGATTCCTTTTTTAACACCTGTTTTAATATGTCTGACCACCTGGCCTTGTTGATCTGAAAAAGTAAACAAAAGGTAAGGATCCGCTTGATAATCTTCTGCTCTCAAACTATCTATACTTGGGTAATAGATTTTTTCTGATTTTTCAGTTTTGGTCTTTTCCATTTCCTGGCGAAGGGCTTTCAATTTTTTAACCTCATTTTTTATGTGGTAATCAATGTAAACGCCTGGTTTTGGATTTTTCGCGCTGTAATATTGACTTCCAAGATGACCTTTGTCACGCAGACCAAGTGGATATCTTTCATGGTAGAGTAGCCCGGGTTTAACATCAAAAATAGCAGCTTGCTGTTCCAGCATTTGCGATTTTAAATTTCTCAGACAACTGTAATTGTCCAAAATATAAAATCCTCTGCCAAAGGTACCCAGTACGAGATCGTTCTCCCTTCTTTGTATTTCAATGTCTCTGACTGCAATGGTGGGCAATCCATTTTTTAATTGGGTCCATTCCATTCCACCGTCCAGACTATAAAAACAACCAAATTCTGTTCCTACAAACAGTAAATTAGGATCCACATGGTCTTCTGCAACGGTGTACACAGATCCTCGAACCGGTAAATTTCCGGCGATTGATTTCCAGCTTTTGCCGGCATCCGTGGTTTTTAGCAGATAGGGTTTAAAATCTCCGTAGCGATGGTGGTTAAAGCATACATAAGCAGTGTTTTTATCGTGAAGTGAAGCAATGATCTGGTGCACATACGATCTTTCTGGTACACCGGTAATGCCATCAAAGGCCTTCCAGCTTTTACCTCCATCCGTGGTCAATTGAATCAATCCATCGTCTGTGCCCACCCAAAGCATGTTTTCATCAAATTTGGATTCGGCAATGCTGGTCATCTGCCCGTAAATATCCGTACTTCCATTTTTGGCGATGGCATCCACAGACCATACTTTACCCATCACTTCAAGTTTGTTGCGGTCCAACTGTCTGCTTAAATCCGGACTAATGACCGTCCATGAGCTTCCACGATCATCCGTGCGGAATAATTTGTTGGCACCAAAGTAAAGACGGGTATGACTAAACTGACTGATCAATAAGGGTGCATCCCAGTTCCATCGCACCGCAGCTTCGTTTTCACCCTCAATGGGCTTAATGTCCAGATATTCTCCATTTCTTCTGTCAAATCTCAACAAACCGCCATATTGTGACTGCGCATATATGATATTTGGATCGGTCGGGTCCACCTGGGTTTCAAATCCATCCCCGATGGAGGTGACATACACATCCGCATTGACGATACCATTCGCGCTGGTTGATCGGGACGGAACCCCTAGACTTAGATTGTCCTGTGTGCCGCCGTGGACGTGATAAAAGGGAAGGTCATTGTCCGTAGAAACTTTGTAAAATTGAGTGACTGGGAGGTTTTCTTTAAAATGCCAGCTAGCAGCATGATCCCAAGTTTCATAAAGTCCTCCATCACACCCCACGATCAAATGGCGGGTGTTCTTAGGGTCAATCCAGATGCAGTGATTGTCAATGTGTTTGTTGATCTCACCCAGATTAACCACGGTCTTGCCGCCATCATAAGAGACTTTGTAATAAGTATCGGTGATAAATACTTTGTTTGGATCCTTTGGGTCTGCATCAATTTCCTGGTAATAATTTCCGGAGGTATAGAATCCACTTTGTTTGGTCCAGCTCGCTCCTCGGTCCATTGATTTGTAAATGCCTCCTTTGTCTTCCGTGGCTTCAACGACAGCATAAACGATATCCGGATTGGCCGGACTGACGGCCAGACCAATTCTTCCTACGTCTCCTGATGGAAATCCATTACCCACTTTGTTCCAACTCACGCCTCCATCCGTGGATTTAAAGAGTGCTGACTCAGGACCTCCACCAATGTAGGTAAAGACTTTTCTCATTCTTTGATGGAAAGCTGCAAAAAGCACTTTTGGATTTCTGGGATCCATGACTATATCATTGCAACCCGTGAATTGGCTCACTGATTTTATTAGTGTCCAGGTCTTTCCTCCATCCGTCGTTTTGTACAATCCGCGATCGCCACCCTCCGACCAAACCGGCCCATAGGCAGCTACATACACTGTCTGACCGTCTGTTGGATCCACCACAATTCTTCCGATGTGTTCTGAATTTTTTAATCCCATGTTGCTCCAGCTTTTTCCACCATCATCGCTGCGATAAACTCCATCACCGTATGCCACAGACCTTTGGTTGTTGTTTTCACCAGTACCTACCCAAATGGTATTGGTATTGCTAGGATCAATGGCCAGACATCCTATGGAATAGGAGCCCTGTCCATCAAAAATGGGCATGAATGTCACACCGTGATTTACGGTTTTCCAGACGCCTCCAGAAGCTACTGCCACATAGTATTCATCGTGGTTGTTCGGATTCACAGCAATGTCTGCAATTCTACCCGAGGTAACCGCAGGACCTATGCTCCTGAAACTTAAGGCTGAGAGATCTGGTTTGGACGGTGGTTTGTTAGGGTTGCCCGAAACTGATTGTTTTTGACTGCCAAGGTCATTGGAAAACAGGAATAAAGTTAAAAAGCTGAATAAAAAATACTTCATGATTGATTGTTTGAACTGCGAATGTAGCAATTGTCCTGTTTTGAGGTCTTAATAAATATTTAAAATAATGAAGGATCCAATTCGGTTTATAATGCAAGTTGATAAGATAACCATACCTTTGAAGGCTTGAATAATAGGATTAAAGTGAAAAGATTGTTTGGAAAAAATGGCCCTCTTGTCAATTTCACAATCATTGTGATACTGATATTTGTACAAACCCTTAGGGCACAGAACAAGGTGGATTATATTCTCAAAGACAGTTTGCAACCCTATATTTTGGTTTTGGGAATTGCACAGGATGCGGGTTATCCGCAGATTGGATGTCAAAGATCCTGCTGTATCGACAGCTGGAGACAGGCTTGTACACAAACCTGGGTGAGTTCCATTGCCGTTGTCGATCCGGCAGTCAACAAATGGTGGTTGATAGATGCGACTCCCGACCTAAAGCAACAGCTGCACGAATTCAATAAGCTTACCGAGGGAAAATTTCCATACCTACCCGACATGATTTTTCTCACACACGCACATACCGGACATTATATTGGACTTTTACAATTTGGCAGGGAAGCCATGAATACAAAAGATTTGATCATTGTGGCCATGCCTCGTATGCTGGAATTATTGAAAACCCAAGCTCCCTGGAGTCAATTGACACTGCTTAAAAATATTGACTTAAGAAATATGACCCTGACAAAGAAATACACTCTTAGCGATCGGGTTAGCATTTTGCCTTTGGAAGTTCCACACAGGGACGAGTTTTCAGAAACGGTTGGATTTAAAGTGACTTGTGGCGCTAAAAATTATTTATTCATTCCAGATATTGACAAATGGAACAAATGGGAAATGAATGTCGTGGAAGAGGTGAAGAAAATTGATTTTGCTTTTTTAGATGGAACTTTTTACGATGAGAGCGAACTCGCTTTTCGCAAAATTGGTGAAGTGCCACATCCCACCGTCCGGGAGACCATGGCTTTGTTTGCCGCAGAGCCGGATTCAGTCAAAAATAAAATCCATTTCATTCATCTCAACCACACCAACCCTTTGATTTGGTCAGATGAACGAAAGGAAGAAATTGAGAAGAAGGGCTATCATACTGCCATTCAAGGAAAGTTATATTGACTTGAGGAAATATGGGCTAACTCTTGTTCTCTTTTTGAATCCAAATACAGTGAATTGAACGCAATGATGAATCTTTACAAGCCATTGGGTTTTACAATGCTATCTTTTCAATTATTTTTTATTCCAATCAGTTCTTTCCATAACTTATCTTCGTCCTAAAATCGCTGATGATGGCTCCTTGGATTTTGATTTTGATTCTTTTGGGATACTTTTTACTGTTGATTGGAATTTCCTTGATTACTTCAAAAGACTCTTCTAATGACAGTTTTTTTTCAGCCAATAGAAATAGCAAGTGGTATCTCGTCGCTTTTGGCATGATAGGAGCATCCCTTTCAGGTGTGACATTCATCAGCATCCCGGGAGTGGTTGGGGCGGGTGGCACCAATCAAAACATGAGTTATATGCAGATGGTATTGGGATATCTGCTGGGATACTTGATCATCGCACAGGTCTTAATGCCGATTTATTACAAATATAAGGTCACCAGTATTTATGAATATCTGGACCAGAGATTAGGTATTGGAGCATATAAGACAGGTGCAGCGTTTTTTCTTATTTCAAGATTGATTGGTTCTTCCTTTCGGATGTTTATTGTGGCTATGGTTTTGCACCATTTTATTTTTGCCCATTACCATTGGCCATTTTGGATTACGGTGTTGATGTCCATTTTTCTGATTTGGGTTTATACTTATCGTGGAGGAATCAAAACTATTGTAATAAGTGATACCTTCCAGACCTTTTGTATGCTTGGTTCTTTGGTGTTAAGTATATTTTATATCAGTGATAAAATGGGTTTGGATATTTTCTCTTTTTTTTCTAAAATAATGGATTCATCTTATGGCAAAATTTTTTATTTTGAATCCGGATGGTCTGATTCAAATTATTTCTTCAAACAGTTTTTTGGAGGAATGTTGATCGCTCTGGTGATGACGGGATTGGATCAGGACATGATGCAAAAAAATCTCACTTGTCGTAATTTGAAGGAAGCGCAATGGAACATATATAGTTTTTCAATACTATTGATTTTTGTGAATTTTGCATTTTTATCTCTTGGTGCAGGTCTTTATATGTATGCTGCACAAGAATCCATATCACTGCCATCCCGTTCGGATATGGTTTTTCCTGTAATGGCCTTTCAGCACATGAACACCTATGCCACTGTCTTATTTTTTCTTGGTTTGGTAGCTGCGAATTACTCAAGTGCAGACTCTGCCCTTACTTCTCTCACTACATCGGCGTGTATTGATTTTCTTAATTTTAAATCCAGTTCTAAAACAGAGGATCAAAAAAAGAAAATCCGAAAAATCGTCCATCTCTTTTTTTCATTTTTGACATTCCTGGTCATAGTACTGTTTTATTTGTTAAACAATGATGCTGTCATCAACAAGGTTTTCCAGTTCGCAGGATATACCTACGGACCGATACTTGGATTGTTTATTTTTGCCAGCCTCACCAAGCGCATTATCACTTTACCGCAATGGATTCCTTATATTTGTATAGCCTCAGCACTCTGCACACTATTGGTCGATGAAAATTCCAAATACCTTTTTGATGGATTTACCTTTGGCAATTTGCTAGTGGCTCTCAATGGATTAATGACTTTGACTGGTTTGTGGCTCATTTCAAAAAAACCAAACACATGACTTTTATCAGAGTGACCGAATCAGAATCCGAGTATCAGTCTTTGGAAAATAAATCCGTTTTGGAAATTTTAATAGACATGAATGCGGAAGATCAAACAGTGCCACTGGCTGTAGAGAAGTGCATTCCCGAAATAGCTTCATTGGTAGAAAATCTTGTACCTCGGATGCAGGAAGGTGGCCGCTTGTTTTACATTGGTGCGGGCACCAGTGGTCGACTTGGAGTAGTGGATGCTTCAGAATGTCCACCTACTTTTGGAGTGCCGCATGATTGGGTCATTGGTTTGATTGCGGGCGGTGATCGGGCCATCCGCAAGGCGGTGGAGTTTGCAGAAGATGATGACAATGCCGCCTGGAAAGAACTGAGTGATTTTATTCCGGATGAGATGGATACGGTGGTGGGTATTGCATCCAGTGGCACTACACCTTATGTTTTGGGTGGGCTAAGGGATGCTCAATCTGCAGGTTTGTTGACCGCTTGCATCTGCTGCAATCCAAATTCACCAATATCTCAGTACGCCAACCACAAAATTGAATGCATTGTAGGGCCTGAATACATTACAGGATCAACCAGACTTAAATCCGGTACCGCCCAAAAACTAATCCTTAACATGATCAGCAGCTCTGTGATGATCCGCTTAGGAAGAGTAAAAGGAAATAAAATGGTGGACATGGCACTGAGCAATCAGAAATTAATTGATCGCGGAATTAAGATGATTACTCATTTAACTCAATTAGACGCTGCGGATGCCAGAGAAAGACTGATACGATTGGGATCAGTGCGTAAAGTTTTGGAGGATTTGAATAGGGAATGATCGTTGATCTTAGGCTCTTTCTTTGATCCTAAGTAAGGTCAAATTTCTTTTATCAATGTATCTCGGATTTGTCTTTAAATATCATTTTGATTGACAAAAGATCAACAAAGACAAGACTCCTCAAAAGCATTTCACGCGGAATAATTTATATGCTATTGAAAACAAAAAATTTAAAAATAGCTCTCATTTAATGTTACATTGGCCCTTAACAGCATTATGATGTTATTTCTTGTGCTATACTTTTTTCTTGCATTCAAAAATAAAAGCGGGGGGAATATTGATGGGTACAAACCTTATTTTTACATCATCAAAGATTTCTTCATACAGGTCTTTTAGGTTTAGACTATAATGCAGTTGGATAAACTTTCCTCCGGGAGCCAAGGATGAATAAAACACCCTTAGAAATTTTTCTACCTCCTCACGGGGAAATAACAGAAACGGAATGGCAGAAATAATTCTGTCGGCTTCTTGTATTTGCAAAGAATGCAAAACCGCTTTTAAGTTTTCTGCAGATTCATTGAGCACCAACATCCTGGGATCGTTCCATTGCCTGAGTTGATCGCAAAAATTCTCGTTGATTTCCAAAACAATCAGCCTCGCGTCCGATTGCATGTTTTTAAGAATTTCTTCAGTAATGGCACCATCTCCTGCTCCCAGTTCAACGATAATTTTAAACGTGGAATCGTTTAGTCCCTTTGACATACTTTTTGCCACAAAAGGGGAAGACCTGCAGACAGAACCCACACTTTGCATATTTTTAATGCCTTCCTTGATAAATTCAAAATTGGAATTATTTCCTTTTTTAATCTTTGACATATTCGTTTAGTAGTAGCAACAGATCGGGATACTCTGCCGCGTAATCAATCAACTGATTTTTTTCAAGGGGAATCCCCTCAATCATTGCAGTTATTTTTGTCTTACCCAATCCGGAATAACTTTTATTGTCCATCAAGGCAGAATTGTAGTCTTCGTAGATTCCCACATAATATTCTGATTTTTGGCTTTGATTTCTCCAAATGGAAAAATGGAAAAATTCATTGTTAATAAGCGGATGTTTAAAAATGAGAGATGATTCACCCAATTGGATGGTGTATTTTAGTCCGCCCAGTTTTTCAGTCACATCATTTTTATTTTGATTTTTCGGTTTGATGGAATGGCCAAATATTCCGGATATTTTTTGAACAAAAAAGAACTCAATCCTTTTATTGGGATTGTTGGCAATCTGACTGGAGTGGCTGGCAACAGGAAATTGGGTACCCAATGATATCACACTGATACCTCTTGAATTTGATCCCATTGACTCCATTTTTTTTACCAGACTTTTTCCAAGGTTTTGTCCAAAATACAAATTGGTTTCTGCATTTACATTTTCATCGGAATGCACCAAAATAATCAAATGAAAATCCCGATTTTCATTTAAGAACGCAACGAGGATTTCAACGGACTTAAGTATTGCAGGATCTTGTAAAAAATTTTCGTCCTTGTACCTGATTTCATAAAACGGAATATTTGATTCATTCGACGAGAAAACATTGCTCTTGGATGGATCAATTTTATTTGTTTTATTTTCAATAGGATCACTGGAGGATTCTGTACCCAATGCGAGTTGCTCAATAGCTTGGTTTTCATATAGCTGACTTATATAGCTATCATATGGAAGTTCTGGTTGTTCACTCAATTCTTCTTTAAATATGGCCAGATAAAGGTCCAGACCGCCTTGATTATTTGATTTGCGATCTGAGCTGAAGCTGGCACTGCTCCCATCCTGCAAAAGCCTGAAATACAAATCATCACCTGGACTATTGATTGGAATTCCGAGTTGGTTTCTCATACTCCATCCACGGGCTTCCCTGCTGTATTGATTGTAATATACATCGTAACCACCAATCGAGCTGCTTCCATTGTGTGAATAATACAAGGTACTTCCGTCGTTGGCCAGATAGGGATGGATTTCATCAAAAGGGCTATTAATTTTACTTCCCAGGTTGACGGGTTCAGTCCATTTGTTTTTTCTGAAAACACTCAAATACAAATCTTTTCCCCCATAACCCCCAATCCGGTCGCTGCTAAAAATCATCAAACTATCCTGGTAGATGCTAAAATCATGGTCTCCCAATTCGGGTCTCAGGGGTGATTGGAAGTTTGCAAATTCAAAACGGTATGGATTGTTTGACAATGTATCCGTTAATATTTTTCCTTTTTCTCTGTCCCAGGTTTGTAAGAATAAAATGGATTTGCCATTTGAACCAATATGGCACAATACATCTTCGTAATTGCTGTTGACATATTGATTGAGCCAGTTCTTCTGAGTGACTTGAGTGCTATCCGGATGAATGACATAGATGTCTGCCCGCAATCTGCCAGATTGCTGATCCAGCCTTCCAACATCATTTCTCTTGCCTCCTTTGTTGTCAGCTCTTATAGCGCTGTAGTAAAAAGTATGGGGCTGACTGATGCTGGCATAAGATTTATATTCATCATAATTGGTATTTACTTTTTCAGAAAGCGGTTGGACAATAGCAGTCGTTTTTCGTTTGCTTAGAAAAATACCATTGACACATTGACTGATTTGTGCTTGGACTTGTGGGATATTTAGGTCCTTAGGCTCAAGTAGGCGAACATATTTCTTGTAAAAATCTATGGCTGTTCGAAACTTGAATTGATGTTGGTAGATTTGAGCAAGGGTCAACAAGGATTGCTTTTTGTACTTTTTGTGATCTGTTAGTTTAAGAAAGTATTTTTCAGAAGCTTCCAACTGATTGGCATGCCAAAAAATATTGGCGCATTCGAATAAATTTTTCTTGGATTTTATCTTTTCAGCATCATAAGATTCAATCAATTTTGCAGCTTCCGGATAATTCCCCATCCTGCCTTGTTTTTGTGCTTTTTGGAAATCTTTTGAAAACGATTGAGAGGTTCCATGCAATATTGCACAACAAAGAATGACCAAAGCCATCAAAATTTTGAAGAAACCCATGTATTGAAGGCTCAGATTTCAAGAGACAAGTCAAATGCTTCCAAATAATCCCCAACCCTTCTCAAAAATTTACCACCAAGTGAACCATCTACAACCCTGTGGTCATAGGACAAAGAAAGAAACATCATGTGACGGATACCTATCACATCTCCAGTAGGTGTTTCTATCACTGCAGGTTTCTTCTGGATGGTGCCGGTGGCCATAATCGCCACCTGTGGTTGATTGATAATCGGCGTACCCATCACATTGCCAAAACTTCCAACATTGGTCAGTGTAAAAGTGCCATCTTGAATTTCATCCGGCTTTAATTTGTTTTGTCTGGCTCGATCTGCCAAATCATTTACGGCAAAGGTCAATCCTAAAAGATTCAGCCTGTCCGCATTTTTAATGACCGGAACAATTAGATTGCCACTGGGTAAAGCTGCAGCCATTCCAATATTGATGTCAAATTTTCGGATGATGGTTTGGCCGTTGACCGATACATTGATCATTGGAAAATCTTTGATCGCTTTTGCCACAGCTTCTATAAAAATAGGCGTGAAAGTTATTTTTTGTTGGTATTTCTTTTGAAACGGGTCTTTGATTTTTTCGCGCCACAGAACTGCGTGGGTCATGTCCACTTCGACAAAAGAAGTGACATGAGGAGATGTTTGTTTGCTCATCACCATATGTTCTGAAATCATTTTCCTCATGCGGTCCATTTCGATGATTTCAAACTGTCCACTGACTGATGAACTAGCTACAGAGACAGGGGTTTGCGTTTGCATGGTTTTTGGAGATAGCGATTCCGCAACAGGGCTTGTCTTGGCTCCTTCCATCCATTGGATCACATCTCTTTTGGTGACCCTGCCTCCTGCGCCAGTTCCCTGGATCTGATCGAGTTGGGATTGAGAAATGTTTTCCTGTTTTGCAATATTTTTGACAAGTGGCGAATAAAATCTTCCTTCCACAGAATGGATTACAGTGGAGCTGATTACTGGTGTTTCCACAGTTTTCTCGATCGCCGGGGGCTGAGCGGTACTTGGTGACACTTTGGGTTCTTCCTGAACAATGGTGGCGGGCTGTTGATCTCCGGCAGCTTTTTGATCTGTTTCAATATAAGCAATGACTTTTCCAACAGCCACTACCTCATTTTCCTTAAACAAAATTTGTGATACAACACCCTGTACAGGGGATGGAATTTCACTGTCCACTTTGTCTGTTGCAATCTCCAGAATGGTTTCATCCAATTGGACAACATCGCCTTCTTTTTTTAACCATTTAAGGATGGTTGCTTCGATGATACTTTCACCCATCTTGGGCATAACCAATTCTATCTTTGCCATATTTGATTGCTCTTATAAACTACAATAGAGAATATCAGGAGGTTTCCTTTCGGTGCAAAGTTAATGATTTTAAGTAGAACACATCCTCCGAAATCATCTCTTTGCCTCTTCGCAAAGATTCACGAGTCTATATTATAAAATACTGAAAGACAAGTCTTAAGATAGAAAGCCAAAACTTACCTCATATCTTGCAACAACCATTTTCTGGCAAGTAGCAATCCCATGGTAGCGGCGCGTTCGATGTTTCTGGTTCTGTCTTTACCCAACTGTAGTTTTTGACAAAGGACATGGTCCCTGTTTCCCGCTGCAATCCAGATGGTTCCCACCGGATTTTCTACTGTTCCACCGTCAGGACCTGCAATGCCCGTGCTTGCCACAGCCAGATCCACCTCCAAATGCATACAGGCTCCTTTCACCATTTCACGGACTGTTTGTTCGCTTACCACACCGTATTGAGTCAATGTCTGCTGCTGAACTCCAAGTATATTTTTCTTCAATGTTTCTGAATAAGTCACCGCAGATCCGCAAAAATAGGCAGAAGACCCCGGGATAGCGGTTATCATTTGAGCCATCATGCCTCCTGTGCAACTTTCTGCCGTACCGATCCAAAGATTTCTATCTTTCAGCATTTGACCCAAAATCCAGGATAGGTTTTGATCATCGGTACCCAAGACGAAGTCGCCCAATCTGTTCTTGATGATTTGGACATATTGGAGGAGCTCGTTTTCTAACATTGAAGTGGATTCGTGATTTCCCGAAAGTCTCAGCCTGACCATACCAGTCCCTGGCAAATAGGCCAGCTGGATATAATTGGGCATGTCTGTTAACAGTGGTTCAATTTGATGGGCAATCTCAGATTCTCCTATCCCCGCAGTCAGCACAGTGGTTTGTCGGTATTGAGCCGCAAGTTCAAATTTTGAAATCCTTGGGATTACCCCATGTTTCATGATGTATTCCATTTCATAGGGCACTCCGGGCATGACCACCCAGTGGATTCCTCTGTGCTCCATCCACAAACCGACGGCAGTGCCAAGCTTATTGTCTAAAATCTGAGCATTGGAAGGCAACCAACACTGCTGGACATGCATGTCTCTTATTTCAACTTTGTATCTGTCCAGAATTTCTTTTAAATGAGTGTACGCCTGTTCGTTGTATTTCAATTCGACGCCTAAAAATTCAGCAATGACTTTTTTCGTAATGTCATCCTTGGTGGGACCCAATCCACCGGTAATAAGGACCAAATCAGAATGGCGCGACGCTTCTTGCATGGCGTATAGGATTTCTTCGCGCTTGTCAGCGATGCACCATCTTCTGGACACAGCCAAGCCAATGGCTGAAAGCATTTGTCCCATGATGGCTGAATTGCTGTCAATCACCTGACCAATAAGCAATTCATCGCCAATGGTGATGATAGATACATTCAATGGGTTATTCATTTGAAGGATTTGCTGCAAAGATGGATAAATTGCCCCATTCTTTTTTGAATTGCCCTCGGGCACATGGGATGATAACCCAGAATAACAAAATGTTAAATTAATATGAAATCGATGCAGTACATTTGAGCCCGTTCTGCTTTATCATTTCTAGAGCAACTGGAGCATGCAGGAATTTTTAACATTGTACAAGAACGTAGAAAATCCGACCCTGTCAATGGTGTTGTTGACTTTTTTGCTATCGTTTGTTTTATCTGGTTTGGTGGCCTTCACCTACCAAAAAACAAGCAACATTAGCATCAAGTCCTTAAATTACATACAGGCTTTGGTGTTATCTTCTGTGGTAGCTACCATGATTATGCAGGCCATTGGAGACAATGTGGCCGTTGGACTTGGCATGATTGGAGCACTTACCATCATTCAGTTTAGAACCACTTTTAGGGATCCAAGAGACATCATTTTTATGTTTGCATGTTTGGGGATTGGAATTGCCTGCGGGGTATTTGGCTTTTTTATAGCCGTCACCGGTGGATTGATTTTTTGCCTGATTGCCATCCTCCTTAGATTCAGTCCATTTCATAAAGGGAATCATGTGGTTTGGGAATTGAGATTGAAAGGACCGGAGAGTTGTTTTGAAAATGATTTTCATGAAATATTGGAGCGCTTTACCAAACGATATGACCTAGATCAGCTTTGGCCCGATATAGACAAAACTTCCGGCACAAAATTATTGGAAATGGAACTCAAAATTTTACTCAGAGATGACAATGCTTACAAGGAATTAATTGCAGCATTGGAAAAAAAGGGGATCCTTACCAGAAAATGGAGTAGATTGGGTGAATCTGCCAATGACATTAATTAATGCATTTAATGAAGATCAACGCCATAGTTATTTCCTGGTTTTTAGCCATCCTTGGTATCATTTATATTTACAATCAAATGATGGGTTTGAGCCAAACTCATTTTTTTGGAAGCACCGAAGCGGAAGAAATACAGGTCAAACCCGAGTTTGATGGAAGAATTAAACAAATCCATGTGAATCCCGGACAAACGGTGCGTCAAGGCGATACATTGTTGGTGCTGGAAGTTTTTGATTTTGACAAAAGAAAAGCGGATCTTAACCAACAAATTCAAATGGCTGAGTTTGCCAATCGCGTTGATCAGAACATCAATACCCAGGAGAAGAAAATTCTGGAAGCAGAATATCGATACAAACTCAGTGAACTTCAAAATGAGCTGAGTGAATTAGAACAGCAAGCCGGCATTCAGAAAGAACTCAAAAACAAAGTATCGTCTGTGTTTGATCTCAAAAGCAATGGACAATCCTCCTTGTTGCAAACAGAAATGGAAGGTATCCGGAAACAAATCAAAGATCTTGAGACTGAGAAAAGTGCCAGAATGGCGGCCATTGATCAGTTTGCATACAAAAAATCAGGAGGGCATCGCGCCTATCTTAATGCACAGAAATCCGAAATGAATTTTCTGGATCAGGAATATCAAAATCGATACATCCTATCTACTTTAAATGGAATGATTGGTGAATTTTATTTTCATCCTGGTGATTTTATCGATTCTCGTTCTGTCATTTTTTCCATTACTTCTTCCAAACCTTCAAAAGTAAAAGCCTTTCTGCCGGAAAGTTCAGAGTTGATTCCTCAAATAGGCAGGAAAGTGTTTTTGCAATCTTCTTATAGAACCGAAGTTTCAGATAGCGGCGCGATCATTTATGTTTATCCGACCATCTCCGAATTGCCTTACAGACTAAGAAAAATTCCGGAAATGAGAGCATACGGCAGAGAGCTGTATATCGCTCTCCCACCGGACAATCCATTCTTCGTTGGTGAAAAAGTGAGAATAGACCTCATTCCCTGACGATATGTACAGATTGATTTCAGCATTCATTGCAAGCTTTTTGTTTTACTGCATGTTGCATTCCCAGGCCCAACAAACTTTTTCAAATGAGCTATTGTCCAGCTACAGGCATCACCTCTCATGGAAACAATCCCTTGATAAAATATCTTTCCAACAAAACCAACATTTTACGACTCCATGGCTCAGGGATCTGGATGTGCAATATGGCAATCGCGATGCATTTTTAATTGACAATTTATTTTCTCTCCGCTTCAACTCCAATAATTTCCGTGAATGGGGTCAGTATCAAAAATTTCAAGACGCACAAAACAAGCTACTGAAAGAAGAGTCCATGTCCTTGTTGAAAGAATTGTTGCTGCAGCGATATCAACTTTGTCTGGAATTTGCAAATTATTCTACAAAAACCATCTGGTTGGATAGCTTAAATCAACTTGCCGACTTGCGCATCCATACAATGATTCAATCGTTGGGCAATGATAAAAAATGGAACTTTTCAGACATCGTCAAACAAGCTGCTGATAAAGATAAATGGAAACGCGACTCCATCGAAAATCAATTGAAATATGCAGAAATTGTTCAACAACTACAAAGCTTGGGGGTAACCATCTGGGATATTTCTTCCGAGAAAGACCAATGGATAAATGCAGAAGACATTCGACTTCTTTTGACTCAAAACAGAGAAGTGGAATGGAGGTCGCAATCCGCCCTGGAAAAAGAACAGGAACTAAATGTTTTGAAAGTAGAAAAAGACCTTCAAATAAAACGCGAAAAAGAGTGGAATGGATTCCTTCAATTTGGCCTGAGAGACTACAGCAACAGAGAAACTTTTGAAGAAAAATTCTTCACCAGAGTGGGTCTGACATTGCCGCTGGGTGGATTGCCCAACCGAAGGAGAAATGCACTGGATCTGGAAATATTCGAGATAAAAGACCGGATCACACTTTCTGATAGCATTCGCTCCTGGAATATCAATCGTTGGAAAAATTTGCTGAGATCCCAATTGGTTCAATACGATCAGATCCGTCAAAGTGAAGAAAATAAAATGATTTCCAAATTTCTTCAATCTGAGATCCTGATGCAGGAAATGCCAGCAGATGAAATCATTTATTTGCAAATCAGAAAACTCGAATGGCAACTTGATTTGTGGGAGTTGGAGATGTCTATTCTCTCCAACTACATCGAGATGTTGCATGATGCTGATGCATTAATATCCATGCCTCTTCGCAACCATTTGACAAAGAGAGCTGTTCCATTGCATTAATTTTTATATGACGAAATGGTGGGGTTTTTGGGTGGTCATGATGACACCCCTTCTGATGTTTGCCCAGAATGGGTTAAAGACAATCAAAGCATCTGTTCTGGATGAATCGGGAGATCCTGTGGTGGGTGCCATAGTTTTTGTCCTAAAAGCTGGAGATAGTGCCGTCATACAAAGTTTTCAAACCGATCTTAATGGAAAAATTAACATTCAGCTAGAAAGAAAGGGGAGGATTTTGATCAAAATCTCCCACCTGGGTCACAAAGACCATTGGATCAGACCAACGCTTCGAGAAGATTTTTTGGATTTGGGGGACATACAATTGATCACTGACAGCAAAGTCCTGAGTGAAGTCGAAATTAAAGACATGGCCGTGGTGGCAAAGACGAAAACCGATACCACCGAATTCAATGCTTCGTCCTTTAAAACCAATCCGGATGCCAATGCAGAAGACCTGATCACCAAGATGCCCGGAGTGACCGTGACAGATGGCAAAGTGCAGGCACAGGGAGAGGACGTCAGACAAGTGACCTTGGATGGAAAGAGATTTTTTGGAGAAGATGCCAATGCTGCACTCCGAAATTTACCCTCTGAAGTCATTGACAAAATTCAGATTTTCGATCAACGTTCGGATCAAAGCATATTTACAGGATTTGATGACGGCAACACATTTAAAGCCATCAATATTGTGACCAGACCGCAATTTCGAAATGGACTTTTTGGAAGGGTTTGGGCAGGTGCAGGTACGGAAGATCGCTACAAAACGGGTGCCAGCATCAATTATTTCAAAGGGAGTCGCAGGTTGACTTTTTTAGGAAACCTCAACAACATCAACGAGCAGAATTTTTCCACCGAAGATTTGTCCGGGGTATTGAGTGGTTCCGGATCATCCGGAGGGCCCCGACCAGGTATGGGAGGCGGTCCGGGTGGAGGAAGACCACAGGGACAGCGATTTGGTCCATCCAACAACAGCGACAACTTTCTGGTAGATCAGCGTTCGGGGATCATCACCACCCGTGCTTTTGGGGTCAATTATTCTGACCAAATTGGTACACTCGAATTGACAGGAAGTTACTTTGTCAATTCATCCGACAATGACATCCTTGCCAACTTGAGAAGAGTTTATACCACACCAGCCAATGAAGGACTGGTCTATACAGAGGGTAAAGCGGAAAATCAATACAACCTCAACCATCGTTTTAACCTGAGAGCAGAATGGAAAATAGATAGCTTTAACAGCTTTCAGTTTACGCCAAGACTGTCATACCAAAACGCTGAAATCGGTCAACAGAATCTGGCCATCAATCAAATTCTATTGCAGCAAATTAATCAAAATCAGTTTAACACGGCAAGGACCTCTGACCGGTACAATATTTCAGCGCCATTGTTGTACAGACATTCTTTTCAGAAGCAAGGTAGAACCCTGTCTGCTCAGGTCAATCCGAGTTGGAACAACGGTACAGTAGATTATGAACTGGTCTCTTTTTTGGAAGATTACGAAAGCGCATTTTTCGATACCATTCGGCAAAATCAGGATGGGATACGCAATAGTGCCAACGTACAAAGCAATCTGAGCTACACAGAACCCATCAATGACAAATCGCAGTTCCAGATTTCTTACCACCATCAATACGCACCCTCCTATTCCGATCAGAAAACATTCCAGCTGTCCGACGAACAGCCAAGTCCCACTCCGGACATTCAGCTCAGCAATGAGTTTAAATCGGTGTATCAAAGTCACCGAAGTTCATTGGAATACCGTTACAACTACAAGATTTTTAATTTGAATGCGGGACTTTCGTACCAGTATGCGAGTTTGGTCAACGACCAGATTTTTCCCACTCAAATAGGATTGGAAAAACATTTTGTCAACTTCCTTCCCAATGCCACGATGATGTTTCGGTTTTCCCAAAATAAAAATTTGAGAATAAACTATAGAACCTCTACCAATCAACCATCTGCGGAGCAACTACAGGATGTGCCTCAGATTACCAACAACCTCTCTGTCAATAGCGGCAACAGCAATCTCAATCAGGAATTCCGACAAAATATTTTTGGGCGTTACCACACTTCCAATGCACTCAAAGGCACCAGTTTTTTTATCATGGGAGGAGCCTCTTTTACCCAGGATTATATAGGCAATAATATCTTGATCCCCACCACAGATACGGTACTATTGGATAGCATTGCACTTCCCGCCGGAGCCCAATGGTCTAGGCCGGTCAACCTGGATGGATTCTGGTCGCTGAGATCCTTTCTGAGTTATGGACTGCCCATCCGCTCACTAAAAACCAATTTGAATCTGAATCTGGGAGGCTTTTATACCAATACACCTTCCTTGCTCAATGATCAACTCAATCAAAATGGATCCCTCAACCTGAATGGGGGTATCGTTCTGTCTTCCAACATCAGCCCACGCTTGGATTTTACCTTATCAGGTACCCTGGGGATCAGCAGAATCAGAAATTCCAATACCCCGGAACTGATAACGCTCAATACCCTTCAGACCAATTACGGCAGGATCCAGTGGCAGTTTTGGAAAGGCTTGTTTATACAAACGGATGTCCTGGCACAGTTTAATTTTGGCTTGACCGGAGAAGCCAACAGAAACATTGTCTTATGGAATGCAGCTGTGGGATACAAGTTTCTCAAAAACAACGCCCTTGACATCAGACTTCAGGTATTTGATCTGCTCCAACAAAACGCCTCCGTCAGCCGGGTCGTGAGAGAGGCCTGGTACGATGACAATTTTACCAATGTAGTGCAGCAATACTTTATGTTGACAGCTACCTGGCAGATCCGCCAATTTGTGAGTCGCTCCTAATTCACGTTTTTAGCATAGACCGGTGAACATATCCTTTTTTTTCTGGATATGTAAAAGCATGGTAAAATATCTGCTGGACAAAATTCAGGCTAGAAAAAAAATATCGTTACGAGGCTCTAATTCAGTACAAATTGGGTTATCTTTGGCTTTAAATTGATAAGTTATTTGAGAAAAATTGAGAATTACTTAGTTGGATTTCTCGGTTTTTTTTGAGGACTTTAATACAGGCAAAACTCAGGGATTTAGCATGAATATATTAATATTCATTATTTTATGTATTTACATAAATTGTAATATCAGTATTACTTTGGCATTTTTTTATTCCCTGTTGTTTCAGCACAATCCCCTTACATTTTTGATTGATTCAGACCCCCCAATCGCCTTTGTTTCATCTTCTTCTAATTTTAATCACAAATCAGGCCCTGTCCACGCCCAAAAATTGCACTGCAGGCAGACCATTCAATTCTTCCAGTTATGAAGTCATTTTACAACGGTTATTTAGAATTTATTCAATTCAAAGCTCTAAGTTTAGATGCCAAATCAGCCTTTAGGTTTAAACTTGGAAATCAGCAGAAGCATCTTTCAATAAAAATTTTGAAGGGATTATCAATATTGGTCCTTTTGTGCTTTTATTCTGGATCTATCTTGTTTGCTCAGACCAAGGACTTTAGTCCATATACAAAACTGACTGAAGCAAATATTCATAAGACTTTAAAGGAAAACGCCCAGACCATCCAGTTTATGGAAAACAAAGGTCAGGTACCTATTCCGGGTTTGTTGTATTATTTTCAGAGCAAGCAGGGCACTGTTTTATTGATGAAAGATAAGATTCGATTTGTGGCAAACGATGTGATTACAGTTGAACGCCAATCTGATGTGCCCGTTGGACTAGGAGAGGAGCCTATAAAGGAAACAGAAGATTTTGTAACGGCAAACCATAGCTTTAGCATGGATTTCCTGGATGCCAACCCGGAACCTACTGTTAAGATTGGTGAAAAGTTTGGTACAAAATTCAATTACCTTCTTGGGGATGATCCCAAAGGATGGGTCACAGGTGTTCAGGCATCAAAAGAAGTCATTGTTGAAAATCTGTACAAGGGAATTTCACTGCGTCTGTACAGTACTGATAAAGGCAGTCTTGAATTTGACTGGATTATTGATGCTGGTGCGGACTATCGCGACATCAATATGCGTTTTGACGGGCAAGACAAGCTGAAAGTGGAAAAAGATGGAAGTCTTAAGGTTGAATTGAGATTTACGGATGTTAAATTTAATATCCCAGAATCTTATCAGGTGACTGAAGAAGGAAAGCAGACTGTACTTTTTTCATTTGTCAAATCCAACAACAATACCGTCAGTTTTCATACAAAATCCAAAATTGATCCAAACCTTCCCTTGGTCATTGACCCTACCCTTCTTTGGGGTACCTACATGGACATGAACACCCATAGCTCGCCATATTTTGACCAATATCTTTATGCAGTAGAGCTAGACACCAACGATAGGGTCTTATACTGTGGTGGTGCAACCAACTGGAACATCCCAACCAACGCTCCACCTTACGATGCGAATGGATGGCGAAATACTATCACCGGTCTCAATGGTCAAAGCAATCCTTTGCCTTCCTACTACACCTCGGTACTTTACAGGATTAATTTCAATGGATCGGATCTCATGGATCTGACCTTGTTTGGTCCTAACAATATCAGCACCAACCAAGACAACCGGATTCATTCTTTAAGTTTATCACCCACCAGGGTTTTTGTGGGTGGTTTGACGAACGCCATGGATATCCCAACAACCGCAGGTGCTTTTGATGTCACCCGCTCTGGCAATGATTGTTTTGCTGCAGTTTTTTCAAAAAACCTTGATAATTTGATTTATGGGACCTATCTCGGATCCAGCGGAAATGATATCAATGGGGTCACTTCCATCAAGGCGTTGAGTGACACCAGTTTTATCTGCGGTTTCACTGTTGTGGCTGACCTTCCTGCTGCTTACGACGGTGGCCCAGGGTGGGATCTCACTTACACTGGAGGCCAGGATTTTTTTATGATGAAATTTAGCCCGTTGAATACAATGAACTGGGGTACTTACCTTGGAGGCACTGGAAATGACGTGTTTAACGATTTAGCAGTTTTTCCAGATGGAAGGGTTGCCTTTACGGGTTGGGGAACCAGCACATTGTCTGAAGTGAATGGTGCAGCAACGACTAGAAGTACAGGTGGCAATAATGACGGGTTCCTTGGAATTCTTTCTGCCAACGGTACCTCCATGTTGTTCCTTGATGAAATGGGAGGAGCAAACAATGACCGTTTGTTTGATGTAGAAGTTTATGATGATTATCTTTACTATGTTGGTGCAGTGGGTTCAGGTTTCCCGGTGTCAGCTTCAGGAGTTTATGACGCTACCTACAATGGAGGGACCACCGATGCTTTGATTGGTAGATACAGAATTGACGGAACCCAATACAGATCAACTTTTTTTGGAAGTACGAACCCCAATAATTCCATCGTAGAGTTGGCCAACGCCCTTAAACAGGTGACTCCTGTCTCCTGTCCCGGAGACACCGTTCAGACCTTTCTTTTGGTTTGGGGTACAATCAATGGCTCGGGCATGCCCGTCAAAAATCTCAACGGTGAACCGTTTTATGATCCTACCCACAATGGAGGCACCGACATGTTCTTTGCCGGTTTTACCCAGACACTGGACACCTTAATTTATTCTACATATATCGGAGGTACTAACAACGATTACCTTGGAGACATTGGAGAACCCAAAGGATCCAACCACCTCTTCGTCTATGGATCAGACATCTACGTTGGGACCACCATTCACTCTACCCAAGCATCGACTTCACCCAATATTATTGGGGGGGGACCACCAGGAGGATTTGACCAAAGTAAATCCAACTTGCAGAATGACTCACACGTTATATTTTCATTGGGATTGACTTCCATCATTCAAACCGATTATGGGGACGCTGATTTTGGATTTACGCCTTACCATACCATCGATTGCGAAAATCTTAAGATGGGACTGCTAGACTCTGAAGCCAGTTCTACAATAACTATAGATGCCCGGGGAGACAATAATACGGGTATAAACGACGAACAGGCTGTGCCCAATCCACCCTGTCTGGCACCGGGCAACGGTCAAACCATTACGGTTACAGTGGACAGCGTTTTTAATAATATCGGAACTGCCGCTACTTTGTACGGATGGATCAATTTCAATGGAAACACTCGTTTTGAACTTTGGGAAAGAACCACCGTCAATGTACCCAATGGTCACAATGGTCCTCTCACACTAACTTGGAACAATGCTGATGTAGTCATGAGTCCATCCATGTATCTCAGAATACGTCTGACTACCAACGTGCTTCCGGATGACCCCGCCACAACCACCCAAGATGAAGCTGCTTACGTTCCTGCCACCAATGGAGAAATCGAAGAATATCGCTTGGTGGTGCTTCAATGTCCTGATCCCGGAGAAGTGGATGCTTGTTTGAGCCCCACAGAACTTCAGGATGCATTTGACAATTGGCTGGCTACCGCAGAAGGGATGGGTGGTTGCAATGGTACCCTGACCAATGACAATTCTGGTCCGCCAAGCGCATGCGGAGGCACAGATACCATCACCTTTACTTTCGTGAGTACCTGTGCTCCATTATCCTGCAGCTGTACTTCGACATTTACCGTGGGCGATTCGATCGGAGCTCCTGCTGTGGATGTGATTTGTCCGGCCAATCGATTTGAAGCGGCTTGTCAGACCCAGGCAGCCATCAATTCAAAATACCAGATTTGGCTGGATTCAGCCATGGTGGAAGGTGGTTGTTCACCAGATTTAACCAACAACAGCACAGGGCCACCCAACGCTTGCGGAGGAATAAGAACAGTGACTTTTACCGGAATCAGCGCTTGCGGAGATTCCGCCATGTGCACGAGGACTTTTGAAGTGGACTCCGGACTGGTCACACTGACCTGCCCGATGAACGTCACTGAAGACGCTTGTCAAACGCAGGATTCGATCACTGCCAAATTTGAAGATTGGCTCCAGACAGTGGATGCCACCGGAGGATGCAATATGGTGATTACGGACAACAGCCTGGAAGTACCCGATCGATGCGGTGGATCGGTCTCTGTCACGTTTACAGTCACTTCCAGTTGTGACAACAGCAAGACCTGCACGGCAACTTTTACAGTCACTACCGACGAAGCTCCTGAATTTACGGGCAGTTTGGATACCCTTTTTGTGGATGGCTGCGAAGCTTCCGACGCACCGGATCCCGCCACCAATGTTCCGGATCTTGAAGATTTACCGGGAGACCTCAATGTGACCGATGATTGTACAAGCGATGAAGGTTTGATTGTCAATAGCTCTGATGAATCCGAAGGATCTTGCCCAATTTATATCACGCGTACTTATGAAATCACAGATTCCTGCAACAATGTATTGGGAGGAATCGTACAAATTATTGTCATTCAGGATACCACCAAACCTACGTTTACCAAACCTGCTGATACCACAATATACGCGGATGCCAATTGCGATTATGACACGGATCCCGCCACCACCGGAGAAGTAGAAGATGAAATGGACAATTGTACTTCAATGCTCGAAGCCACTTATCAGGATTCGGTTGCCACCGGTACCTGCGAAGGGACAACCATCATTTACAGATCCTGGATGCTTGAAGATGAATGTGAAAACCAGGCAGATACACAGGTGCAAATCATTACGGTGCTAGATACCATTTTACCCACTTTCACCATTCCTGCTGACATCACGATTTACAAAAGTCCGGACATTCCGGATACCACCGTAATCATCAATTATGATTTTAATGGTTTTACTAGTTATGCCAATTTGTGTGCCCAGATTTTTGATGGCATTGAAGTTGAAATAGATACATCCAGCAATCCATTTTTGCAAAACAACCAGGGAACCATTTCCGGTGCATTGGCCTATAGAAACAATCCAAATGCAGGCAATGCCATGGTGGTGGAAGATTCTGATCTGCCCGGCTACTGGCAATTCAACGTCAAAGGGCGGAATTTACCTTATGGCAGTAGATTTGGAGTACACGTGCAGGCATTTAGAAATGATCTCAACAGTGCAGATTCTCTGAAAATGCAATATTCCACCGATGGTGCGATTTGGAATACCTTCCGTACCAGAGCACTGGCGGTGGGAAGCTGGACCCAGGATACAGCCACCATGCCGGCAGCAGTGGCCAATCTAGATAGTTTGTTCATACGCATCACCTACTCCGGAGGAAATCCTTCAGGAGATCGTTCCTTGTTTATAGACAACTTCCAGGTCAGAGCAGATATTTGCTGTGGATATGATGCGTCACCCAACATAACGGGAGATGTGGAGGACGAAATGGACAATTGTTCTACCAACCTTCTGGCTGTTTTTTGCGACAGCATTGTCGTTGAACCTTGCGATGGATCCAACTTAATTTACAGAAGCTGGATGTTGAAGGATTCTTGCGGCAACATGGCCGAACCAATGGTTCAATTAATAACCGTACTGGATACCACTCCTCCAGTATTTGATGTTCCAAATGATACCACACTTTACAAAGGCACTGCCATTTCTGATACCAATGTCATCGTCAATTATAATTTTAACAGAGGTCGTTCCTATTCGGAATTGAGACCAAGATTGTATTATGGCATCAGTGCTTCAATTGATACCATCTCTTCAAATGTGTTCCTGACAGACACTGGTACCATTACCGGTTTATTGGCATTTGCAACCGATTCATTTGTAGGGCGCTCCCTGCGGGTTGATACCTCGGATGTTTATGGGCACTGGCAATTCCACATCGGTGGGGATTATCTACCATTGTGTTCAGACTTTGAAGTATATGTTCAGACGCTAAAAAAAGGTCCCGGAGCTGCGGATACCTGCCATTTGGACTACAGTGTGGACAGCATCAATTGGTTTAGATTTCATTCATTTCCTCTGACGCTTGGAGTTTGGGTAGAAGATACAGCCACAGTTCCAACAGTTGGCCTTGGTACAGATAGTCTTTATATCCGGGTGACCTATTCGGGACCAATAGATACCGGAGATGCGGCGCTATGCATTGACAACTTCCAAATCAGGGCCATGATGCACTTTGACACTTGTGCGTATGATCCGGATCCTCAATGGACCGGATGGCCTGAAAATTTAATGGACAATTGTGACAAACATCCGGCTTTATTTTATAGGGATTCAATTACAAACGGAGAAACCTGCTCGGATGAAATTTTAATAACCAGAATATGGTATGCATACGATGATTGCAACAACATAGATTCTGCGATCCAATTGATTACAATACTTGATACTTTACAACCCATTATCAATTGTCCGGAGGATGTTACTGTAGATTGCGAAGGTTCTACTCATCCTGATTCCACAGGATATGCAGAAGGATTTGAATACTGTACAGATTCCATGCTGATGGTGGACTGGATGGATGAGGAAATACCAGGCGAATGCGTGGGTGATTATACCATCGTCAGAACATGGACAGTAACAGACGCTTGTGACAATACCAATACCTGTGAACAAATTATCACTGTTATTCCAAGACCTGGTCCGATCATTACATGTCCAAACGATACCATTTTGGCTTCTTGTTTGACAGATGCAGAGATTGCCAGTGAATTTGAGGATTGGCTGGACCGTGTAGAAGTTTCAGGTGGATGCAATACGACATATTCTGATGACAATACCGGACCTCCAGATCGTTGTGGGGGAACTGTCACAGTTACTTTCTCTGCCATTAGTGATTGTCTGGACGATTACGATTGTACAGCCAGCTTTACAGTGGAGGATGCTCCTGAACCCATGTTGACCTGCCCTGCAGATGTTACGGTGGCAAGTTGTCAAACCCAGGATTCAGTGGACAATCAATTTGATGATTGGCTGGAAACAGTAATGTCAGGCGGAGGATGCGAACCAATGCTGACCAATTCCGGTGGATCAGCACCGGATCGCTGTGGTGGTTTGACTTCGGTCACTTTTACACTTTCCTCCGGATGTGAATCTGATTTGATGTGCACGGCCATTTTTACTGTAGAAGATGCGGAAGAAGTCATGCTGACCTGTCCTGTGGATCAAACCACTGCTGCATGTCAATCGCAAGGACTGATTGATACCTTATTCGGGGAATGGCTTGAGGATGCCATGTTTACCGGGGGATGCAATGGTTCTTTAAGCAATGATGCAGGAGCTGCCCCCGATTACTGTGGGGGATCTGTAACTGTGACGTTTACAGTCAGCAGTGATTGCGAATCAGATGTGATTTGTACGGCAACTTTTACAGTGGAAGATGCACCTGAGGTTATGTTGACTTGTCCTGTTGATCAAACGGAAGATGCTTGTCAAACCCAGGATGAAATCAATACAAAATTTGATGATTGGTTAAATACAGCCATGGTGAGTGGTGGTTGCAACACCATGATGACGAATGATGGCGCAATGGCTCCTGATTATTGTGGTGGAAGTGTCACTGTGACTTTCAATGCAGAAAGTGATTGTGAAGATGATGTGACCTGTACGGCTACATTTACAGTAGAGGATGCCACCGATGTGATGCTGACCTGTCCACCGGATCAGACGGAGGATGCCTGTCAGACACAAGCAGAAATCGATACAAAATTCAATGATTGGCTGAATACAGTGATGGTAACCGGAGGTTGTGATGCTCAAATCACCCACGATGCAGGACCTGCACCGGATGCATGTGGCGGAGAAGTGGTTGTTACTTTTACTGCCAGCAGCGACTGTGCAGACGACATGACTTGTATGGCCACATTTACAGTGGAAGAACCTGATGATGTGATGCTGACTTGTCCAACGGATCAGATGGAGGATGCCTGTCAGACGCAGGCAGAGATCGATACAAAATTCAACGACTGGTTAAATACAGTAATGGTATCCGGAGGTTGTGATGCCCAAATCACCAACGATGCGGGACCTGCACCGGACGCATGTGGTGGAGAAGTGGTTGTTACTTTTACGGCGAGCAGCGACTGTGCAGACGATATGACCTGTATGGCCACATTTACGGTAATTGAACCGGATGAAGTCATGCTGACCTGTCCGACAGATCAGATAGAAGATACCTGTCAAACACAGGATGAAATAAATACCAAATTCAATGATTGGTTAAATACAGCCATGGTGACAGGCGGCTGCAACACTCAAATTACAAATGATGCCGGAGCAGCGCCAGATGCCTGTGGAGGCGAAGTGGTTGTTACTTTTACTGCGAGCAGCGACTGTGAGGATGACGTGACCTGTACAGCTACATTTACAGTAGAAGAGGCAGAAGAAGTCATGTTGACTTGTCCGCCGGACCAAACAGAAGATACTTGTCAAACCCAGGATGAAATCAATACCAAATTTGAGGATTGGTTGGATATGGCAATGGTGACGGGTGGGTGCAATACCCAAATCACCAATGATGGCGGCGCACCACCGGATGCCTGCGGCGGAAGTACGACGGTGACCTGGACGGCGAGCAGCGATTGTGAAGCTGATGTGACCTGTACAGCTACATTTACAGTAGAGGATGCACCAGATGTGATGCTGACCTGTCCACCGGATCAGACGGAGATGGCCTGTCAGACACAAGGAGAGATTGATACAAAATTCAACGATTGGTTGGGCGATGCGATGGTAAGTGGCGGATGCAACACGATGCTGAGCAACAGTGGCGGCACACCACCGGATGCCTGTGGCGGAAGTACGACGGTGACCTGGACAGCGAGCAGCGATTGCGAAGGGGATGTGACCTGTACGGCTACATTCACGGTAGAGGATGCCACCGATGTGATGCTGACCTGTCCGCCGGATCAGACGGAGATGGCCTGTCAGCTACAGTCAGAGATCGATACAAAGTTCAATGACTGGCTGGGCGATGCGACAGTAAATGGAGGCTGCAATGCGATGGTTACCAACGATGGAGGCACACCACCGGATGCCTGTGGCGGAAGTACGACAGTGACCTGGACGGCGAGCAGCGATTGCGAAGGGGATGTGACCTGTACGGCCACATTCACGGTAGAAGATGCACCAGATGTGATGCTGACCTGTCCGCCGGATCAGACGGAGATGGCCTGTCAGACACAAGGAGAGATCGATACAAAATTCAACGACTGGTTGAGTGATGCGAGTTATAGTGGAGGTTGCAATGCGATGATCACCAACGATGGTGGTACACCACCGGATGCCTGTGGTGGAAGTGCGACAGTGACCTGGACGGTGAGCAGCGATTGCGAAGGGGATGTGAGCTGTACGGCTACATTCACGGTAGAAGATGCCACGGATGTGATGCTGACCTGTCCACCGGATCAGACGGAGATGGCCTGTCAGACACAAGGAGAGATCGATACAAAATTCAACGACTGGCTGGGCGATGCGACAGTAAATGGAGGCTGCAATGCAATGATCACCAACGATGGAGGAACACCACCGGATGCCTGTGGCGGAAGTGCGACAGTGACCTGGACGGTGAGCAGTGATTGTGAAGATGATGTGACCTGTACAGCTACATTTACGGTAGAGGATGCACCAGATGTAATGCTGACCTGTCCGCCGGATCAGATGGAGGATGCCTGTCAGACACAAGCAGAGATCGATACCAAATTCAACGACTGGTTGGGCGATGCGATGTACAGCGGAGGCTGCAATGCGATGATCACCAACGATGGAGGCACACCACCGGATGCCTGTGGCGGCACGACCACAGTGACCTGGACGGTGAGCAGTGATTGTGAAGATGATGTGACTTGTACGGCGAACTTTGTGGTAGAGGAACCGGACGATGTGATGCTGAGTTGTCCGTCCGACCGGACGGAGCCAGCCTGTCAGGATCAGGCAACCATCGACCAGGAATTCAACGACTGGTTGGGAGAAGCGATGTACAGTGGAGGTTGCAATGCGATGATCAGCAACAGCGGTGGCATGCCACCGGATGCTTGCGGAGGTACGACAAGTGTGACCTGGACGGTGAGCAGTGATTGTGAAGACGATGTGACCTGTACGGCCTCGTTTACGGTGGAGACGCCGGATGCGGTGATGCTGACCTGTCCACCGGATGAGACTGTGATGGCCTGTATGACACAGTCAGAAATAGATATGCAGTTCAACGATTGGTTGGGCGATGCGATGGTAAGTGGCGGATGCAACACAATGCTGAGCAACAGTGGCGGCACGCCACCGGATGCCTGTGGCGGAAGTACGACGGTGACCTGGACGGCGAGCAGCGATTGCGAAGCTGATGTGACCTGTACAGCTACATTCACGGTAGAGGATGCACCAGATGTGATGCTGACCTGTCCGCCGGATCAGACGGAGATGGCCTGTCAGACACAAGGAGAGATTGATACAAAATTCAACGATTGGTTGGGCGATGCGATGGTAAGTGGCGGATGCAACACGATGCTGAGCAACAGTGGCGGCACACCACCGGATGCCTGTGGCGGAAGTACGACGGTGACCTGGACAGCGAGCAGCGATTGCGAAGGGGATGTGACCTGTACGGCTACATTCACGGTAGAGGATGCCACCGATGTGATGCTGACCTGTCCGCCGGATCAGACGGAGATGGCCTGTCAGCTACAGTCAGAGATCGATACAAAGTTCAATGACTGGCTGGGCGATGCGACAGTAAATGGAGGCTGCAATGCGATGGTTACCAACGATGGAGGCACACCACCGGATGCCTGTGGCGGAAGTACGACAGTGACCTGGACGGCGAGCAGCGATTGCGAAGGGGATGTGAGCTGTACGGCTACATTTACAGTAGAAGATGCACCAGATGTGATGCTGACCTGTCCGCCGGATCAGACGGAGATGGCCTGTCAGACACAAGGAGAGATCGATACAAAATTCAACGACTGGTTGAGTGATGCGAGTTATAGTGGAGGTTGCAATGCGATGATCACCAACGATGGTGGTACACCACCGGATGCCTGTGGTGGAAGTGCGACAGTGACCTGGACGGTGAGCAGCGATTGCGAAGGGGATGTGAGCTGTACGGCTACATTCACGGTAGAAGATGCCACGGATGTGATGCTGACCTGTCCACCGGATCAGACGGAGATGGCCTGTCAGACACAAGGAGAGATCGATACAAAATTCAACGACTGGCTGGGCGATGCGACAGTAAATGGAGGCTGCAATGCAATGATCACCAACGATGGAGGAACACCACCGGATGCCTGTGGCGGAAGTGCGACAGTGACCTGGACGGTGAGCAGCGATTGTGAGGATGACGTGACCTGTACAGCTACATTTACGGTAGAGGATGCACCAGATGTAATGCTGACCTGTCCGCCGGATCAGATGGAGGATGCCTGTCAGACACAAGCAGAGATCGATACCAAATTCAACGACTGGTTGGGCGATGCGATGTATAGCGGGGGCTGCAATGCGATGATCACCAACGATGGAGGCACACCACCGGATGCCTGTGGCGGCACGACCACAGTGACCTGGACAGTGAGCAGTGATTGTGAAGATGATGTGACTTGTACGGCGAACTTTGTGGTAGAGGAACCGGACGATGTGATGCTGAGTTGTCCGTCCGACCGGACGGAGCCAGCCTGTCAGGATCAGGCAACCATCGACCAGGAATTCAACGACTGGTTGGGAGAAGCGATGTACAGTGGAGGTTGCAATGCGATGATCAGCAACAGCGGTGGTATGCCACCGGATGCTTGCGGAGGTACGACAAGTGTGACCTGGACGGTGAGCAGTGATTGTGAAGACGATGTGACCTGTACGGCCTCGTTTACGGTGGAGACGCCAGATGCGGTGATGCTGACCTGTCCACCGGATGAGACTGTGATGGCCTGTATGACACAGTCAGAAATAGATATGCAGTTCAACGATTGGCTGGGCGATGCGATGGTAAGTGGCGGATGCAACACGATGCTGAGCAACAGTGGCGGCGCACCACCGGATGCCTGCGGCGGAAGTACGACGGTGACCTGGACGGCGAGCAGCGATTGCGAAGCTGATGTGACCTGTACAGCTACATTTACAGTAGAGGATGCACCAGATGTGATGCTGACCTGTCCGCCGGATCAGACGGAGATGGCCTGTCAGACACAAGGAGAGATTGATACAAAATTCAACGATTGGTTGGGCGATGCGATGGTAAGTGGCGGATGCAACACGATGCTGAGCAACAGTGGCGGCACACCACCGGATGCCTGTGGCGGAAGTACGACGGTGACCTGGACAGCGAGCAGCGATTGCGAAGCTGATGTGACCTGTACAGCTACATTTACGGTAGAGGAGGCCACCGATGTGATGCTGACCTGTCCACCGGATCAGACGGAGATGGCCTGTCAGCTACAGTCAGAGATCGATACAAAGTTCAATGACTGGCTGGGCGATGCGACAGTAAATGGAGGCTGCAATGCGATGGTTACCAACGATGGTGGCACACCACCGGATGCCTGTGGCGGAAGTACGACAGTGACCTGGACGGCGAGCAGCGATTGCGAAGGGGATGTGAGCTGTACGGCTACATTTACAGTAGAGGATGCACCAGATGTGATGCTGACCTGTCCGCCGGATCAGACGGAGATGGCCTGTCAGACACAAGGAGAGATCGATACAAAATTCAACGATTGGTTGAGTGATGCGAGTTATAGTGGAGGTTGCAATGCGATGATCACCAACGATGGTGGTACACCACCGGATGCCTGTGGTGGAAGTGCGACAGTGACCTGGACGGTGAGCAGCGATTGCGAAGGGGATGTGAGCTGTACGGCTACATTCACTGTAGAAGATGCCACGGATGTGATGCTGACCTGTCCGCCGGATCAGACGGAGATGGCCTGTCAGACACAAGGAGAGATCGATACAAAATTCAATGACTGGCTGGGCGATGCGACAGTAAATGGAGGCTGCAATGCAATGATCACCAACGATGGTGGAACGCCACCGGATGCCTGTGGTGGAAGTGCGACAGTGACCTGGACGGTGAGCAGCGATTGTGAGGATGATGTGACCTGTACAGCTACATTTACGGTAGAGGATGCACCAGATGTAATGCTGACCTGTCCGCCGGATCAGATGGAGGATGCCTGTCAGACACAAGCAGAGATCGATACCAAATTCAACGACTGGTTGGGCGATGCGATGTACAGCGGAGGCTGCAATGCGATGATCACCAACGATGGAGGCACACCACCGGATGCCTGTGGCGGCACGACCACAGTGACCTGGACGGTGAGCAGTGATTGTGAAGATGATGTGACTTGTACGGCGAACTTTGTGGTAGAGGAACCGGACGATGTGATGCTGAGTTGTCCGTCCGACCGGACGGAGCCAGCCTGTCAGGATCAGGCAACCATCGACCAGGAATTCAACGACTGGTTGGGAGAAGCGATGTACAGTGGAGGTTGCAATGCGATGATCAGCAACAGCGGTGGCATGCCACCGGATGCTTGCGGAGGTACGACAAGTGTGACCTGGACGGTGAGCAGTGATTGTGAAGACGATGTGACCTGTACGGCCTCGTTTACGGTGGAGACGCCGGATGCGGTGATGCTGACCTGTCCACCGGATGAGACTGTGATGGCCTGTATGACACAGTCAGAAATAGATATGCAGTTCAACGATTGGTTGGGCGATGCGATGGTAAGTGGCGGATGCAACACAATGCTGAGCAACAGTGGCGGCGCACCACCGGATGCCTGCGGCGGAAGTACGACGGTGACCTGGACGGCGAGCAGCGATTGCGAAGATGATGTGACCTGTACAGCTACATTTACAGTAGAGGATGCACCAGATGTGATGCTGACCTGTCCGCCGGATCAGACGGAGATGGCCTGTCAGACACAAGGAGAGATTGATACAAAATTCAACGACTGGCTGGGCGATGCGATGGTAAGTGGCGGATGCAACACGATGCTGAGCAACAGTGGCGGCACGCCACCAGATGCCTGTGGCGGAAGTACGACGGTGACCTGGACAGCGAGCAGCGATTGTGAAGCTGATGTGACCTGTACGGCTACATTCACGGTAGAGGATGCCACCGATGTGATGCTGACCTGTCCACCGGATCAGACGGAGATGGCCTGTCAGCTACAGTCAGAGATCGATACAAAGTTCAATGACTGGCTGGGCGATGCGACAGTAAATGGAGGCTGCAATGCGATGGTTACCAACGATGGTGGCACACCACCGGATGCCTGTGGCGGAAGTACGACGGTGACCTGGACGGCAAGCAGCGATTGCGAAGGGGATGTGAGCTGTACGGCTACATTTACAGTAGAGGATGCACCAGATGTGATGCTGACCTGTCCGCCGGATCAGACGGAGATGGCCTGTCAGACACAAGGAGAGATCGATACAAAATTCAACGATTGGTTGAGTGATGCGAGTTATAGTGGAGGTTGCAATGCGATGATCACCAACGATGGTGGTACACCACCGGATGCCTGTGGTGGAAGTGCGACAGTGACCTGGACGGTGAGCAGCGATTGCGAAGGGGATGTGAGCTGTACGGCTACATTCACTGTAGAAGATGCCACGGATGTGATGCTGACCTGTCCGCCGGATCAGACGGAGATGGCCTGTCAGACACAAGGAGAGATCGATACAAAATTCAATGACTGGCTGGGCGATGCGACAGTAAATGGAGGCTGCAATGCAATGATCACCAACGATGGTGGAACGCCACCGGATGCCTGTGGTGGAAGTGCGACAGTGACCTGGACGGTGAGCAGCGATTGTGAGGATGATGTGACCTGTACAGCTACATTTACGGTAGAGGATGCACCAGATGTGATGCTGACCTGTCCGCCGGATCAGATGGAGGATGCCTGTCAGACACAAGCAGAGATCGATACCAAATTCAACGACTGGTTGGGCGATGCGATGTACAGCGGAGGCTGCAATGCGATGATCACCAACGATGGAGGCACACCACCGGATGCCTGTGGCGGCACGACCACAGTGACCTGGACAGTGAGCAGTGATTGTGAAGATGATGTGACTTGTACGGCGAACTTTGTGGTAGAGGAACCGGACGATGTGATGCTGAGTTGTCCGTCCGACCGGACGGAGCCAGCCTGTCAGGATCAGGCAACCATCGACCAGGAATTCAACGACTGGTTGGGAGAAGCGATGTACAGTGGAGGTTGCAATGCGATGATCAGCAACAGCGGTGGCATGCCACCGGATGCTTGCGGAGGTACGACAAGTGTGACCTGGACGGTGAGCAGTGATTGTGAAGACGATGTGACCTGTACGGCCTCGTTTACGGTGGAGACGCCGGATGCGGTGATGCTGACCTGTCCACCGGATGAGACTGTGATGGCCTGTATGACACAGTCAGAAATAGATATGCAGTTCAACGATTGGTTGGGCGATGCGATGGTAAGTGGCGGATGCAACACAATGCTGAGCAACAGTGGCGGCGCACCACCGGATGCCTGCGGCGGAAGTACGACGGTGACCTGGACGGCGAGCAGCGATTGCGAAGCTGATGTGACCTGTACAGCTACATTTACAGTAGAGGATGCACCAGATGTGATGCTGACCTGTCCGCCGGATCAGACGGAGATGGCCTGTCAGACACAAGGAGAGATTGATACAAAATTCAACGACTGGTTGGGCGATGCGATGGTAAGTGGCGGATGCAACACGATGCTGAGCAACAGTGGCGGCACACCACCGGATGCCTGTGGCGGAAGTACGACGGTGACCTGGACAGCGAGCAGCGATTGTGAAGGGGATGTGACCTGTACGGCTACATTCACGGTAGAGGATGCCACCGATGTGATGCTGACCTGTCCACCGGATCAGACGGAGATGGCCTGTCAGTTACAGTCAGAGATCGATACAAAGTTCAATGACTGGCTGGGCGATGCGACAGTAAATGGAGGCTGCAATGCGATGGTTACCAACGATGGTGGCACACCACCGGATGCCTGTGGCGGAAGTACGACGGTGACCTGGACGGCGAGCAGCGATTGCGAAGGGGATGTGAGCTGTACGGCTACATTTACAGTAGAGGATGCACCAGATGTGATGCTGACCTGTCCGCCGGATCAGACGGAGATGGCCTGTCAGACACAAGGAGAGATCGATACAAAATTCAACGATTGGTTGAGTGATGCGAGTTATAGTGGAGGTTGCAATGCGATGATCACCAACGATGGTGGTACACCACCGGATGCCTGTGGTGGAAGTGCGACAGTGATCTGGACGGTGAGCAGCGATTGTGAAGGGGATGTGAGCTGTACGGCTACATTTACAGTAGAAGATGCACCAGATGTGATGCTGACCTGTCCGCCGGATCAAACGGAGATGGCCTGTCAGACACAAGGAGAGATCGATACAAAGTTCAACAACTGGTTGGATGATGCGATGTACAGCGGAGGCTGCAATGCGATGATCACCAACGATGGAGGCACGCCACCGGATGCCTGTGGAGAAACCAGAACAGTCACCTGGACGGTGAGCAGCGATTGTGAGGATGACGTGACCTGTACAGCTACATTTACGGTAGAAGATGCACCAGATGTGATGCTGACCTGCCCATTGGATCAAATAGAGCCAGCCTGTCAGGATCAGGCAACCATCGACCAGGAATTCAACGACTGGTTGGGCGATGCGATGTACAGCGGGGGCTGCAATGCGATGATCTCCAACGATGGCGGCACACCACCGGATGCATGTGGCGGCACGACCACAGTGACCTGGACGGTGAGCAGTGATTGTGAAGATGATGTGACTTGTACGGCGAACTTTGTGGTAGAGGAACCGGACGATGTGATGCTGAGTTGTCCGTCCGACCGGACGGAGCCAGCCTGTCAGGATCAGGCAACCATCGACCAGGAATTCAACGACTGGTTGGGAGAAGCGATGTACAGTGGAGGTTGCAATGCGATGATCAGCAACAGCGGTGGCATGCCACCGGATGCTTGCGGAGGTACGACAAGTGTGACCTGGACGGTGAGCAGTGATTGTGAAGACGATGTGACCTGTACGGCCTCGTTTACGGTGGAGACGCCGGATGCGGTGATGCTGACCTGTCCACCGGATGAGACTGTGATGGCCTGTATGACACAGTCAGAAATAGATATGCAGTTCAACGATTGGTTGGGCGATGCGATGGTAAGTGGCGGATGCAACACAATGCTGAGCAACAGTGGCGGCGCACCACCGGATGCCTGCGGCGGAAGTACGACGGTGACCTGGACGGCGAGCAGCGATTGCGAAGGGGATGTGACCTGTACAGCTACATTCACGGTAGAAGATGCTCCGGCGGTGATGCTGACTTGTCCAGTGGACCAAATTGAGATGGCTTGTCAAACCCAGGCTGAAATTGATTCAAAATTCAATATTTGGATAAATTCTGCCATGGTAAATGGCGGATGTAACCCAATGCTTTCAAATACAGGTGGTTCTGCACCTGATGCCTGTGGAGGAAACATCAGCATAAATTTCACAGTAACCAGCGATTGCGAAGACCCTGTGATGTGTACGGCGATGTTTACAGTAGAAGATCCGGGACTGGTCATGCTGACCTGTCCTGCTGACAGGACTGAAGTGGCTTGTCAGGATCAGACTATGATCAATCAAGCTTTTTCTGATTGGTTGAACGATGTAAATGTGAATGGTGGTTGTAATGTCATTTTGACCAATGACAATACAGGTGCACCGGATGCTTGTGGTGGTAATACCACAGTCAGCTGGACGGCAAGTAGTGATTGTGAAGCGGACGTCATGTGTTCTGCTACATTTACCGTAGAAGATGCCCCAGATGTGATGCTGACCTGTCCTCTTGATCAAACTGAACTCGAGTGTCAAACCCAGGCTACCATCAATCAAAAGTTTAATGACTGGTTAAATTCTGCAAACGTAAGTGGAGGCTGTAATCCTGTGTTGTCTGACAATAATACGGGTGCTCCCAATGCTTGCGGAGGCACGACTACTGTTACTTTTACTGTCAATAGCGATTGTGAAATGCCAATGACTTGCAGTGCTAGTTTTACAGTAATGGATGCGCCAGCACTTAGCATCAGCTGCCCGATGGATCAGATGGAGCTGGCTTGCCAGACCCAATCTGAAATCAACAATAAATTCAATATTTGGCTGGCTTCGGTTAGCTTTAATGGTGGATGCAATACCATGGTGACCAACAACAACACCGGTGCACCGGATGCTTGTGGAGGTACCACAACGGTATTATTTACAGCAACAAGCGAATGTGGTGCCATGGAATCCTGCTCTGCGACATTTACTGTAGATGCTGCACCTCCGGTAGATCTGGATTGCCCTGCTGATCAAATGGAAATCGCCTGTCAGGATCAAGCGACCATCGACCAGGAGTTCAATGATTGGTTAAATGATGCAGTATTTAGTGGAGGCTGTAATGCGATGATCTCCAACAACGGGGGATCTGCTCCAGATGCTTGTGGAGGTACCGCAACAGTGACCTGGACGGTGAGCAGTGATTGTGAAAATGACGTCACATGCTCGGCAACATTTACCGTTGAGGACGCGCCGGATATTATGCTGACCTGCCCACCAGATCATACAGAAGTAAACTGTCAATCTCAGGCATCCATTGATCTTGCATTTGCCGACTGGTTGGACGATGCCACTTTTAGTGGTGGATGTAATGCGATGATCAGCAATAGTGGTGGGATGGCGCCGGATGCCTGCGGAGGTACAACAAGTGTGACCTGGACGGTGACCAGTGATTGTGAGGATGTGACTTGTACAGCAACATTTACCGTAGAGGATTCCCCTCCGGTGGATTTGGATTGCCCAGCAGACCATACAGAGCTAGCATGTCAGGATCAGGTTGATATAGATCAGGCTTTTGATGATTGGCTGGATGATGCAATGTTCTCTGGTGGTTGTAATGCAACGATTAGTAATAGTGGAGGTTCAGCTCCTGATGAATGTGGAGGAACAACTTCAGTAACCTGGACGGTGAGCAGTGACTGTGAGAATGATGTAACCTGTACGGCAACATTTACCGTGGAAGATGCTCCGGATGTGATGCTAAATTGTCCATCCAATCAAACTGAGGCCTCTTGTCAGAATCAAAGCGCCATTGATGGTGCTTTTGCAAGCTGGTTGAATACTGCAAACTTTACAGGTGGTTGCGATGCCAATATGAGCAATAACAACAGCGGTGCGCCAAATTTCTGTGGAGGAACTACTACGGTCACTTTTACAGTCAACAGTTCTTGCGAAGGTCCTGTGACTTGCATGGCGACTTTTACCGTAACAGACGCACCCAATGTAAATTTGAATTGTCCAATCAATACAAATTCTTCAAATTGCCCCAGTCAGGCTGTTTTGGATGCAGAGTTTGCCGCTTGGTTAAATTCAGCTAATTTCACCGGTGGATGTAATGGAATGTTGAGCAACAACAATTCTGGACCTCCTCCAATTTGCGGAGGCAACACTACAGTTGTCTTTACTGTGACCAGTGATTGTGAAAGCAGTGTAACATGTTCTGCTACCTTTACAGTTCCGACTCCGGCTCCGGTTATGTTTACCTGCCCGAGCGATCAAACTGAGGCTGCCTGTCAATCCCAGGGATCAATCAATGCGGCGTTTGCAAACTGGTTAAATGCGTATTCAGTGAGCGGAGGTTGCAATACCATGGTGTCCAACAACAATTCTGGCGCACCTAATTTCTGCGGCGGAACCACTACAGTTGTTTTCACAGTGAGCAGTTCTTGCGAAAATTCGGCAACCTGCAGCGCTAGCTTCACAGTCAACAATGCACCCGCAGTTAACTTTACCTGTGTGATGGATCAGACTGAAGCTGCCTGCCAGACCCAGGCAGAGATTGATAGCAGATTTAACACATGGCTTAATTCTTATTCTGTTAACGGAGGATGCAATACGATGGTGTCCAACAATAATTCGGGTGCGCCTAGTTTTTGCGGAGGAACAACGACGGTTGTTTTCACAGTGACAAGTGATTGTGAAAATTCAACAACCTGTAGTGCTACATTTACTGTATTGAGTTCTCCACTCTCTTTAACCTGTCCTCCGGATATCACGGAAGAGGCTTGTCAGACGAGGGATGAAATATTAGAGAAGTTTGACGATTGGGTAGCAACTGCAAACGTGACTGGTGGATGTAATCCAATACTGACCACCAACGATTTTGATTTCCCGAATGAGTGTGGTGGAACGGTACAAATCATCTTTACTGTTACAAGTGATTGTGATGTACCAAAGACCTGCACAGCTAATTTCATTGTTACACCAATGGATCCACCGGTTATAGAATGTCCTGATGACGTTACCATCGAATGTAATACTGGTACAAATCCGTTGAATACTGGATTCCCAGAGGCATTTGACGGTTGTGACGGAACTCCGGATTTGAGCTATGATGATCAGATTATTCCAGGTATGTGTCCAGGCGAACAAGAAATAATTCGCTCATGGACCGCCATAGATTTGTGTTCACAGCTTGCGGAGTGTGTTCAGATGATTACCGTGGAGAACAATTTGCCACCAACATTTGATTATCCTCCGGATATCACAATTTATAAAGGTGAATTTGCTGCAGGAAATAAACTGTTGGTCAATTATACATTTAATGAAGGTGTGACTTATGAATCACTTGCTCCATTCCTGCATCCTGGAATTACTTCAGAGGTAGATACAAGTTCGGTCATGTATATGTCCTTTATCCCAGGAGTTGTCACCGGCCCATTGGCCTTTAGTCTAAACTCAATTGCGGGTAAATCACTTAAGGTCAACAACTCCAGCTTGCCCGGACATTGGCAATTCAATATCGGTGGCAGAAATCTTCCTGCTTTCCAGAATTTTGAAGTGTATGTTCAGGCAAGAAGACACAGCAATGGCAGTGCAACCAATCTTGTGATGGATTACAGCACCAATGGAGTCAATTGGACTACATTTAGCAATACATTGTTGACGCAGGGAGTATGGACTGAATGCACAAATCCAATTACCGGGGTCAATAATCCAAGTCAACTTTGGATCAGGGTCAGATGGTCTGGCGGCACTAACAACAATACTCAGGAATTGATGATTGACAACTTCCAGCTGAAGGCCATTAAAAATCACCAGGCTTGCGAATTTGATGAATCACCTTCTATCACAGGTTTCCCATCCAACATTCAGCATCCTTGCGATGGAAATCCATCTGCAACCTATCGCGATTCGGTTGCTTTGGGTGATTGCGAATCCAAAGTATACAGAACATGGATTGTGACAGACAATTGTGGTAATACATCCAGTGGAAACGGACCACAGGTCATAACTGCTTTGGACACCACGGGGCCTATTATAACATGTCCTTCAGTAAATGTTCTGGTCCGCAAAGCAGATACCATGGATTGTTTCTATACGGTTATCGGTACAGAGTTTGATGCTATTGCCAGCGATTTGTGTCAGGACTCAGTTTCATTGATCAATAATTATAATTTTGAATCCACTCTGGAAGGAGAACGAATTCCGGTCGGATTGGATACCATTCGTTGGACGGCTACAGATGCCTGTGGAAACACATCCATTTGTGATCTTAAAATTGAAATTTATGAAATTGAGCCTCCTGTCGCGGTATGTATGAATATTACCATTCACCTTGACCAGACAGGTAAGGATACGATAACTGTATGGGATGTTGATGGAGGATCCACAGACAACTGTGGAATAAAAACAAGAACCTTGAGCAGAGAAATTTTTGACTGCGACGATATTCCATTCAGGACTGTCATTCTTAAAGTCATTGACTCATCTGGATTAGAAGATACCTGTCATGCCATATTGACTATTAGGGATACAATTCCACCAAATATTACCTGCAAGAATTTGAATTTTGCTCTTCCACAAAGTAAAATGAGAACAATTACTCCACTGGAAGTTTTATTGAGCAATACTGACAATTGCGGAGTTTTGACGAGAGTTGTCAATCCAAATATGTTCAATTGCGATAGCCCGAAACAGACCGTAGTAACTGTACGTGTGACCGATGTCAATGGCAATAGTTCGACCTGCACGGCAACAGTAACCATTACAAATGATTCAGATGGTGATGGGGTTTATGATCCATGCGACAACTGCATCGATTTCCCCAATGAGGATCAGGCTGACAGCGACTGCGACACGGTAGGAGATGAATGTGATGTCTGTCCGGGTGGAGATGATTCTGTTGACAACAATGGTGATGGCTTACCGGATTGTAAGTTTCCACCAAGTTTCGCTCAAATAAAGTCAGACTGGAAATGTGGTACAGTGCCACAGAGGGTAGTGGTAGCAGATATCGCGAATGGATCTTGTACAAGAAGATGTATTCTATACACAACTTATCTGAGTACCAGAGGCCCTAACAGACATTTGGGACCTTGCAAATCATGTAGTGAGGGATTGGACGATACGGATCCAAACAATGATACAGCAGAGAAATATGACGATACTGATCGTACAGATGTTTCTGCTCTTGTGGATTTCAGAATCGTACCAAATCCCAATGAAGGAATTTTCGACATTGAGTTTGACCAAATAGTGGATGAAGGATCGATTAAAATTTTCAATCTCCTGGGACGGGAAATTTATTCGCTCAACATTGATAAATCCACACAAAGGATTCGAATTGATGAAAGTCTTTTTGTCCTTGAGACCAGTGGGATCTATCGAATTGTACTGGTTACGAACAATGTGAGGAAGGTGCACAACATGATGATTATTTCAAAGTAACTCTTTGATGTATTTTATAAAAAAGGGGGCCTCATCTGATGGCCCCTTTTTTATTTCAAATTATCGTTCTAATAATTCCTACAGGGTCATTAACCCATATCATGGATTAGAGATTCTATTTCGATCAGAAATGGTTTTATAATAAATGCTTTTCAATCTATTTGATTCATCACTGAATCAGAACAAAGGCTGCTCACCAAAAGTCTTTATTTGATTGCCATATTCGTTGTTATAGCGGACTCCAATGCATAATTCGGAATGAATAAACGCCATGTTAGTGTAAGTACAACCATGGCAATACTCAATAGGATAAATTCAGGTAAATCTTAAGTTATTTCAATTGGAAGGTATTTGGAAAAGAGTTTGCATTCCTCGCTCATTTTGGTGGTGTAAGAATTCGAATGACAGATCTGGAATGAATAGATGTTCTTATAAAATCATCGAGTTCCAGTAAGCATTTAAAGATTATGGCAATAGAGGGCTTAACCATTTTTTGCCCTCCTCCAGAGTCCAGCTTTTCCGCTTGCAATAATCTTCCAGCTGATCTTCACCGATTTCTGAAATTCCAAAATATTTGGATTCGGGATGAGAAAAATACCACCCGCTTACCGATGCAGCTGGATACATGGCTTTTGAACTTGTCAGGATCATTCCCGTGTTTTTTTCTACATCCAAGAGTTTCCACAACAGGTCTTTTTCGGTATGATCCGGACAGGCAGGATACCCGGGGGCAGGTCTTATGCCCAGGTATTTTTCAGAAATTAAATCATCATTATTCAGGTTCTCGTTCTCCGAATAAGCCCAAAGATTGGTACGAATCTGTAGGTGCAAATACTCAGCAGCCGCTTCTGCCAATCTGTCCGCAATCGCTTTCACCAAAATGGCATGGTAGTCATCATGCTTGGATTCATATTGCTTCACGAGCTGATCAACACCAATTCCTGCAGTGACTGCAAATGCACCGATATAATCTTTTGTGTCGGATGATTTGGGTGCAAGGTAATCCGATAAACAGAAATTTGGCTGTCCAGCAGTTTTCTTTATTTGTTGGCGCAAATGATGCAGCTTGTAATTTATTTGATCTGGTTTTTCAACATCATAGATCAAAATATCATCTGTGTCTGAATTAGCAGGAAAGATTCCAGTAATTCCAATGGCTGAAATAAGCTTCTGATCAATGATATGCTTTAATAACTGATTTGCATCCTCAAATAATTTTTTTGCCTCGTGCCCAACCACAGGATCTTCAAAAATAGCAGGATATCTTCCCGCTAACTCCCAAGACAGAAAAAATGGAGTCCAGTCAATGTATTCACTTAGGACTTTGAGATTGAGTTCATGTATTTGAATTCCCAGTTTTTTTGGTACAGGAATTTGATAATTTTTCCAATCAAAAACAAACTTGTTTTCGCGTGCCTGTTGGATTGAAAGCAATATTTTTCCGGCATTTCTTTTTTCTCTTTGAATTCTGACTTGTTCGTATTCTGATCGAATCTGTTCAATATAATCATTGCGAACTTCCTTATCCTGATTGAGTAAATTGCTAACAACACCAACAGCCCGTGAAGCATCCAGAACATGGACTACGGGATGGGAATATTTTGGTTCGATCTTTAGTGCAGTGTGCAGCTTTGAAGTGGTAGCGCCTCCGATCAGAAGTGGGACTGCATAATTTCTTTTGGTCATCTCTTCAGCCACATGAACCATTTCATCCAGTGAAGGTGTAATCAATCCACTGAGACCGATTACATCTGCTTTCATTTCTTTTGCAGACTCTAAAATTTTGTCAGCAGAAACCATCACTCCCAAATCGTGAATTTCATAAGAATTGCACGCCAGTACAACCCCAACAATATTTTTACCGATATCATGTACATCTCCTTTGACTGTGGCCAAAAGAATTTTTCCTTTTTTATTTTCTTCTTTGTTTTCAGATTCCATCAGGGGAGTCAAGTAGGCAACTGCCTGCTTCATGACCCGCGCACTTTTGACCACTTGTGGCAAAAACATTTTTCCAGCACCAAAAAGATCACCTACTTCATTCATGCCATCCATAAGGGGGCCTTCAATAATTTGGAGTGGTATTTTTAATTTCTCCAAAGCCTCCTTCGTATCCTGAATGATGAATTCATTAATACCTTTGACCAATGCATATTTTAATCGATCGTCCGGTTCAAGTGATCTCCAGGCCTCCTCTGCTTTTTTATCTTTTGTTGAAGTTCCTTTGATTGAATCTGCAAATTGAGTTAATCTTTCAGTGGCGTCAGGACGCCTATTAAATAAGGTATCTTCAACAAGAACCAATAATTCTGGCGAAATGTCATCATAGATATCTATTACACCTGCATTGACAATACCCATGTCCATTCCTGCCTGTATGGCATGGTATAAAAAAGCGGAATGCATGGCCCTTCGCACCGTTTCATTTCCTCTGAAGGAAAAAGATAAATTGCTGACACCACCACTTATTTTTACACCAGGACATAATTTTTTGATAATTCTTGTGGCTTCAATGTAGTGGATCGCGTATTCATTGTGTTCTTCAATGCCAGTCGCTATGGCAAAAATATTGGGATCAAAAATAATGTCTTCCGCTTTGAAATTTGCTTTATCGATTAGGAGATGAAAAGCCCGCGTGCAAATTTCAACTTTCCTATCCAAACTGTCGGCCTGTCCCTGTTCATCAAAAGCCATGACCACGACAGCAGCACCATATCTCTTCACCTTTTTGGCCTGTGCCAGAAATACTTCTTCTCCTTCTTTAAGTGAAATCGAATTTACGATGGATTTACCTTGCAAACATTGCAATCCCGCTTCTATGACTTCCCATTTGGAAGAATCTATCATCACAGGAATTTTGACGATGTCGGGTTCTGATCCAATCAGATGCAAAAATTCTCTCATGGCCTTTGCCCCATCCAAAAGCCCTTCATCCATATTGACATCAATAATTTGAGCTCCTGCTTCAACTTGTTGACGCGCCACTGCCAGTGCTTCATCAAATTTGCCCGTCAGAATCAGTTTTGCAAATGCTTTGGAACCAGTCACATTGGTCCGCTCACCGATATTGACAAAATTGAGCTCAGGTCTGAAGATCAAAGGCTCCAGTCCTGACAACATGGTATAATGGTATTGATTTTCTGGGATAGCACGTGGCTTTAATTCCCTGACTGCTTCTGCCATAAGGCGAATATGATCCGGTGTTGTTCCGCAACAGCCTCCCACCATATTGACCAAATGTTCTTCCGCGAATCCCCTGATGTAGGATTTCATTTCTTCTGGACTTTGATCATAAGCACCCAATTCGTTGGGAAGTCCGGCATTGGGATAGGCACTGATTCTGCAAGTAGCTATTTTTTCCAGAGCATCTAAATGGGGTTTCATTTCTTTTGCTCCCAAAGCGCAATTTAATCCGATGCTAAAAAGTTCCATGTGGCTCATTGAAATATAGAATGCTTCGACGGTTTGACCACTAAGCGTTCTTCCACTTGCATCGGTGATGGTACCCGAAACCATCAATGGCCATTTTTGGCCATATTCTTCAAATAATTCACTGATTGCAAAGAGGGCGGCTTTCGCATTTAAGGTATCAAAGATGGTTTCTACCAAAAGTATATCACAACCACCATCGATCAATCCTTTTGCTTGCTCATAGTAAGTGGATCTCAGGTCCTCAAAATTAACTGCACGATAACCGGGTCGATTCACATCAGGTGATAAACTCCCTGTGCGATTGGTAGGTCCGAGCGCACCAGCGACAAATTTATAAAGGCTTGGATTCTGACGCATAAAATCATCTGCAGCCTTGCGTGCAATTCTGGCAGCTTCCACGTTCATTTCATAAACCAGATGTTCCAGCTGATAATCTGCCTGCGACAATTTGTTGGCATTGAAAGTATTTGTTTCTATGATGTCTGCACCCGCTTCAAGGTAATCGCAATGGATCTGATAAATGATATCGGGTCTGGTAATAACCAACAGATCGTTGTTGCCTTTTAAATCGACAGGATGATTGATAAATCTTTCAGATCGAAAATCCTTTTCGGAAAGCCTGAATCGCTGAATCATTGTACCCATGGCTCCATCCAATACCAGGATGCGTTCTGCCGCCAAGGTCTCTAGAAAATTCAAAATTTGTTTCGGATCGGTCATGGCCTGCAAAAGTAGCTTATTTTTAGGTAGTCAAGCACAATGGATTTGGCTTATACAGTCGTTGTTAACAATAATTCGCAAATCCGGTTGAATGAATATATCTGAGCAAGTAAGTTGCTCCTGCAAAGACTGCTTGAGAAAGTTTAAAACTGAATTTTGTCCCATCTTTGCAATTATTTTAGTCTGCCAGGTAAACAGATCATTTTACCTGATCCAAGGTATTGCATTATTTCTTTTATTCTATTACTGCACAAAAAAGCTTATGATTTCTCAGATAATTTTGTGACCGAAACAATTGATCCAAACTGATTTTACCAACCACAAAATTATAATCCTTGCTGTAATATTGGGAATGAATTTCCTTAAAAACAATATGTTCAAGATCAGATTTTGTATTGATTCTAAGGTACACATTCAGTGAGACATCCATTGTAAAATTTTTAGGACCTTTTTGTTCGAATTTTTTAAAAGAATATTTGTAATCATAAGAAAGGGCCGAAATATCTGAAAGGACTGCACTGCCGGTGGGGTGACTTCCGGCTCCCTTTCCCTGAAAAAATTGTTGACCACTAAATTGTCCTTCCACAATAACTCCATTAAACTCCCGATCCACTTTGTACAAGTTGTTACTTGTATTTATAAAATGGGGGATTACATAGGCTGTGATTTGATGATCATCCATTTTGCGAATGACAGGGAGTAATTTTATCTTAAGTGATTTTTCGCTGGCATACCGGATGTCATTTGCATGAAGTGAGCTGATGCCCAGATTTAGGATTTTATCAGGATGGACGATGAGTCCAAAGGCATGGAGACAAAGGATAACAGCCTTGTATTTTGGATCAAATCCCTCTACATCGCTGGTGGGATCAGATTCAGCAAATCCTTCCATTTGAGCTCCCTTTAAAGCAGTTTGGTAATCTATACCTTCGTCGATGGTTTTCGTTAGAATATAATTGGTGGTACCGTTGAAGATTCCTGAAAGCTGAAGCAAATCTTCGTTGTCAAAATATTCTTCCAACGTGCGGATGATGGGTATACTTCCACATGCTGATGCTTCGTAAAGGAGACTCAATTTTTTTTTCTGCTGTAAAGACATTAATTCCGCAAGATTCAAGGCCAGCATTTTTTTATTGGCAGTTACCACGTGTTTTCCACGCAACATGGCCAATTTGACAATTTCGAAAGCATCATTGGCGTCATCGATTAATTCAACAATTAAATCAATTTCAGGATCATCCAAAATTTCAAATTTATCATAACTGATCAGATCAGATGCTACCAATCTTTCTTTGTTTTGATGTTTGACAACTATTTTTTTGATGTTTGCCTTAAATCCAGTGCTGTGCTGGAGTGCAAAATGCAGGCCCTGACCAACACAGCCAAATCCAAATAGTCCAATATTGAGTTGTTTCATTTGTTTTGATTTTATTTTCTATGAAATGCTTGAAGGATGTCTTCCAGTATATCGTTTTCATTTTCAAGACCGACAGAAATTCTAATGAGACCATCCGTAATTCCAAGGGCTTGACGATCTTTTGAAGTCAGTTTGCAATGTGTAGAACTAGCGGGATGAGTGGCAATGGTTCTACTATCTCCTAAATTTGGAGAAATGCAAATCATTTTTAATCCGTCCATCCATCTTTGTGCTTCCAGATATCCACCTTTGAGAGAAAAAGCAAGAATTCCGCCTCCGGTTTTCATTTGTTTTTTGGCGAGATGGAATTGAGGGTGTGACTCCAAGCCAGGATAAATTGTTTTGGAAATGTTAGGGTGATTTTCAAGATTTTTCGCGACAAACAATGCATTCTGGCTGTGCCTGTCCATCCTTAATCCCAATGTTTCTAGGCTTTTGCTGATAAGCCAGGCATTGAAGGCTGAAAGACTTGGTCCTGAAATTCTTGCAAACAAATAGATTTCCCGAATCAACTCTTTTTTTCCGACCGACAAACCACCAAGGACCCTGCCTTGTCCATCCATATATTTGGTAGAAGAGTGAATCACCAGATCTGCGCCAAATTGAATGGGTTGTTGAAGATAGGGTGTTGCAAAACAATTGTCTACTACCAATAAAATCTGATGCTTTTTGGCTACTTCTGAAATGTAGGCCAGATCCAGCAACTCAATCGTTGGATTGGTGGGTGTTTCCAGAAAGATGATTTTCGTATTTGGTAGAAGGTAGTTTTCAATCTGATGGGTTTCCAGTGCATTAAAAAAGTGAGTTGTGATTCCATATTTTGGAAAATATTTGGTAAAAAGTGTATTGCTTGCTCCAAATATGGAGGCACAACTTAGGATATGGTCTCCCTGATTTAAAAGGGGAAACAAGCTGTTAAAAACGGCAGCCATTCCGGAAGAGAAGGCTATTCCGTCTTCTGCACCCTCAAGCAGACAAACTTTTTGAACAAGTTCATCTACATTGGGATTGCTGTACCTGGAGTATATGTAATCGTCATTTTCTTCATTGAAAGCCGCTCTCAATCCTTCCGCTGTTTCAAATACAAAACTTGAGCTTAGATACAGAGGTGCGGAGTGTTCTTTGAAATTAGAACGAGGTATTTGTGTTCGGATGGCGGTCGTTTCAAAATTCTTCTTTTCCATTCAGTATTAATTGTGTGGTGATTTGTGATTTTGTTTCTATGATTTTTGCAACTGAGCAATACTTATCAATGGATAAATTGATGGCATTTATGGCACTGGTTTTTTTTATAGGCCCATTCAATCTGAAAATCAGTAAAATTTTACTGAATTCTGTATGTTGCTCAATGGCAATGCGCTCTGTTTGAATTTCAACTTCAAAGGAATCGCATTCTTGTTTTTGTTTTCTCAAGATATGGATGATGTCGATGCTACTGCATCCACCCAATGCAGCAAGAACCAATTCCATCGGACGAATGCCTTGTTGATGTCCGCCAAAGGATTCCGAGGCGTCTATGAGAAGGGTGTTTCCGGTTGAATTCCTTGCCTCCAACAAGAAATCTTGATCCTGCCTTTTAATATTAATTTCTGTTTTCATGATGCTAAAAATTTTAAAACCAAACGGTTTACTTTATTTCCTTCTGTCAAAAATCCATCATGGCCATATTCTGATCGGATAATGTGCAATTTTGAATGAGCAATGTGTTTTGAAAGATATTTTTGTTCTACAACCGGAAATAATTGATCTGAGGAAATGCCAATGATCAAAGTTTTTGCCTGTATTCTTTTGAGTGCTTCTTCCATTGAATTGCGGCCCCTCCCTACATCGTGCAAGTCCATGGCAATGCTGAGTATATAATATGCTTTTCGGGTAAATCGATTGGCCAATTTAGAACCCTGATACCTTTGATACTGTAGAATGTTTTGAATAGCTTCACTTCCTTTGTAATCACGGGTTTTTTCATACATCTGATAATTTCTGTAACTCAACATCGCAATCGCGCGGGCTGTATGGATTCCCATCTCCCCGCTCTCAAGGGCCATCCTTTGTGCTTCGTTGAATGCAATGCCCCATGCAGAATGCCTTGCATTGGTGGCAATTAATACCAAATTTTGAATGGCCATGGGATCTATAATGGCCCATTCCATGGCTTGTTGAGCTCCTTGCGAGCCTCCAATCAAAAGATAGATTTTATGAATTCCCAATTTTTTTTGAAGAAGTCGATGGCATTGAACCTGATCCCTTATACTTAGTTTTTCCTGGTTGGATAATTCATTTTCGTTTTCTTGGAATTGATAGCAGGTTCCGTAACAAGAACCAAGATTGTTAGCGCAAACGATGTAATATTTTTTGGGATCCAGGATTTTACCGGCTCCAAATAGATTGGACCACCATTCAGATACATCAGAACTGGCAGTCAAAGCATGACAGACCCAAATCACCTTTGTATCGTTTCCTTTCCAGCTGCCAAAAGTATGATAAGCTATTTTTAGCTTCTCCAATTTGGATCCGTTTTCAGTCACGAAATCACCTGCTTTGAAATACCGGATATTATGACTCATTTCAAATGGTTTAATTTTTTGGTCAAGGGATACACAAGACAGGCAATACATACAGAAAATACACTCTCCAGAAATGCACACAAGCTTAGAATCATGAGAAGTATTTGAGCAGTTGTTGTATATTTTGCTACAAAACATGCCAGGATGATCACAGAAAATCCCAGTCCTATTTTGGCAGCAAATGTTTTAGGGCCCGCATCGATCGGTTTGGAGGGTATCTGAAGGCAAGCTTGGATTTTTTTTGCGACCCATCTCAATGGGCTGTATTTTCTAAGTAAAAAAGCCCTAACACCAAAATCTACCATCAAAAATGATACAGTCCAGATTGAATTCAGCCAGAAAGCTGAAATTGAAATCAATGCAACCAAAGTTGCTACCAAACGGGTCGTGTATTCATCCAAACTGTTGCCTTCAATAGGGCATTCCAAATAATTCATTTTCAAAAATTTACTTTTTTTTTGCACAAAAAAAAAGAGCCTCACAATTTGCAAGGCTCTTTTGTATTTTATATTTTTCTTTTGAAAGCTCTAATCTATAAAAACATACAAGAAGCCTGCTGTATAGCTGCACATACAACAAGACATCATCATATTATTCATAGATATATTGATTGACAATTTCATCGGGGCAAAGATATGGACAACTTGATCATTATTTTTAGGGTATCGGTATCGTTTAACATTAATTTAACCGATGGAGAATTATTTGAGTCAGAATAATTTTCGGGAATTTTATGGATCGTTTTGTAACTTGGGCCTTGAATAACAATTGTATTTTCGTTGCAATGCCTGCCAATCCATCTACTCTGGTTGTAAAAAATGAATGCAAGTTGGGAAATCGTAATGTATTCAGATTTAGCTTGTGGATGCGTCCGTTTTGTGTTATATTTTCGACACTGATGGGTATTGGTTTGTATGCACAACTCAACTATTCATTGGTACGTCAATTGGATGCAAAAGATGGATTGTCTGAAAACAAAATCACCTACTCAGCCTTAGACCATGACGGACTTTATTGGTTTGCAACTGCAGGAGAATTAAATCGTTGGGGTGGATCGAGGTTTCACTCCTTTCCAATGACAGACCAATTTGGGGTTTCATATTCCGGTATAGCTTTCAGATTGTCGGGAATCAGCGACTTTAGATTTATTAATTATTATAGCAGTGTTGATTTATCCCTTATAGGTGTTTATAATTACAAATCGGGAATACTCGAGCAAGTAGATCAAAGGGAATTTAGAGACCGGGGAGAAACATTGATAGCTATGCTGGCGGATGAATACCGCAATCCATTTTTTTTGGCAAGAGAAAATAGAAGTGATTCAGTTAGTTTGTACTATTATAATTCACGGGGTGTTTTTCAGCCTTGCATCAAGCTAGGCGTTAGAGACACGACACGAGGCTACGCAGCAGAAGTCAATAGAAATCAGCCCTATTGTGTAATGGGTGGTTATGTGTGGTATCTTTCCGATAAAAGATCCATCGTTCGGATCTCACCTGAATCAAGGCACAAAAGGGAATACACCACATATTATGAAAATGACGCCGAGAAAAAATTTGATTCATTTCGACCTTCTTATTTTATCATATCAGGTAATCAGAAATTGTATTTTGTTGATCCGACTTTGCGTAAATTGTTTTTTTACAATTGTATATATGATCGCTGGGATTTTGTTTTAAATACTCCGGAGGGAGTGGTCTTTCAGGAGGCTGACGAAAAAGGAAATCTGGCTTTCGCCGACATCAGAAACTTCCAGAATTTTATTGACCATTTGTATTTTTTTGATAAAGAAAATCAAAACATGTATGAAGTATTACCCACACCCTCTCGATACAGAGCTGTCATTTCCAATGATTTCATCAAGGGATATTTTGCCTATGGGTATGAAGGAATCGCGCAATATCGAAAGTCGGGTTCAAAGGTTAAGAAATTCCTCACTCACAAATCCGTTTACCAAAATGAAGCCAAGGAAGGTGCACTGTTTCCTACTAGAGGAATTGCATCAGTGAAAGATAGCCTCTTGATTGTATGCACCGCGTACAATGACATCATGACAGTGGATCTTATGTTGGATGCGCAGAATATTTTGCCATTTTATGATCCTAAAACCAAAGAGAGGGTAAGGGTCAGCGATGATTTTTCAAAACTGATCAGTGCGGATGAAAATTTTGTTTGGTTGGATTACAACACTTATTTTTCAAGATTGGATCTATCCAAGAGTGTCGCAGAGAAAATACTTCCAAATATATACGATTTTGTTCCGGGAAAGGATGGACAATGGTATTTATGCGGGTCAAAGGATAGAACCATTTCTGATCTATACCTTTGGACAGAGGCCACAAATCATTTGGAAAATTTAACCCGGCATATTTCGGAAGACTCTATGAAAATCAATGGCAATTCAGTGTTGTTTAGAGACAAAAGGGGTTACATCTGGGCTGGGAATCAAGCAGGAGTGCAATGGTTTGATCCTAAAAACCGGTCTTACAAGAGATTAAAATCATGGTATGGCAATACAGATTCACCTGTAAGTTGTATTGAGCAAACAGCCGATGGAACAATGTGGTTTGGGACTCTGGGCTCTGGATTGATTAAGTATCATCCGGAAAATGGAGTTCTTCAACGTTATGGTAATGCGGAGGGATTGCCCAATCAAAAAGTGGCAAGCTTGATCGCAGATAGTCTTAATTTATGGGTGGCAACCTATGATGGACTTGCTTATTATTTTATGCATAAAAATTCATTTGTTAAATTTTACAAGGAAGATGGTTTAAGTCACAATGAATTTAACCGAAGGTCTTCTTTAAAGTTAAGAGATGGCAGATTTGTCTTTGGTACCATCGATGGGATCAATGTCTTTAGGTCAGAAGATTTGTTGGGCGCAAAATTTGATAACCAAAGTAGAATTAAACCAATTGTCATCAGTCATTCAGATGGTAAAGAATTGAAGAGATATAGACTTGGGGCAGAGGATATAAAGAAACTGATAATTCCTCCCTCAAACCGGTATTGCGATTTCGAATTTTGTTTGACAGGGAGTTCTGCCGATAATCCGGCTCAACTGGCATACATGGTAGAAGGGATACACGGAAGCTGGAATTATACCAACAGCAACAGGATTGAAATTCCATGGCTTCCTTCAGGGAGACATTTGCTCAGGGTGAAAGGAGCTGATTTAATGGGAGACTGGAGCGAAGAATACACCTTGGCACTGGATGTCAGACAATACTTTTATCAAAGTTGGTGGTTTCTCAGTTTGATTTCATTGATCATCTTATTCGCAATATTTAAATACCAGAGACTTCGACATTCTAGACAGTTAGAGCACTTGAGTGCCTTGCAGTTCAAACAACTGCACGATATGAAAACGAAATTCTTTTCTTACATCACCCATGAATTCAGGACACCACTTACCTTAATTCTGGGATATGCCCAATTTGGTATGGAGACTGACAATACCGAGAGCGGACATTTTAAAAAAATTGCAGCAGCAGGTAGAAGATTGTTGGATTTGGTCAATCAAATGCTGGATTTGGCAAGGGCTGAGTCAGGAAGATTGGCCATAAAACCGAGTTCAGGCAATTTGGTTTTGTTTCTTGCGGAATGCTATTCAAGATTAGAGCCACTGGCCAAAAATAAAAATATTGCTTTCGGATTTCAATCCAATTGCGAAGAACTTATTTGTGAATTTGATCAGGACGTCTTGCAGAAAATTGTTGATAATCTTTTGACGAATGCCATCAAGTTTACACCAGAACTTGGCAAAGTCAGTCTGCAGCTACAGCTGCATAAAGATCATCCGGAGCAATTTTCAGAAAATGTGATGGCAGACATCATCGTATCGGACAATGGACCTGGTTTGTCTGATGAAGATCGTTTAAAAATATTCGAACCATTCTATCAGACCAATCGGAGTAGCCTTCAAGCCGGATCAGGCCTTGGACTTACATTGGTAAGGGAATTGGTGGATCGGACCGGTGGGAAAATTATACTGGAAAGCAAGCCCGGCAAGGGATCAAAGTTTACCATAAGATTTTATTTTCAACAAGATCCAGCCAGTCAGCTGGGTGGATCCTTGGAACTGGAACTTAATTCTGATGCATTGACTGAGCGCCCCGGTGAATTATTGGAAGAAGGAGGTGAGACTACTGCTTCGGAAGATTTGATACTAATTGTTGAGGACAACCCTGAAATCGCCGAGTATATTGAAAAATGTCTCAATGAACATTTTATGTGTCACAAGGCTGTAAATGGAAAAGATGGATTTGACAAAGCTTGTACATTGGTTCCAGACCTAATTATTTCAGACATTATGATGCCCATCATGGATGGATTTGAGTTGTTGCAAAAGCTTAAATCTGAACCCATCACAAGCCATATTCCGGTCATATTGCTAACTGCAAAAGTTCAGGCTGAAGACAGGATCAAAGGCTTAAAAGCCGGTGCCAATGCTTATTTGCCAAAACCATTTGATCCCACAGAATTGCAATTGACCGTTAGAAATCTTTTTCAACTCAAACGCGAATTCATAAGGAGATACACATCTGCTGATTTATTAAGTCCAGAAATTATAGCTGATCCACCAGAAACAAACCAGAGTTTATTGGAGGACGACTTCAGATTAAATGATCAGTTTTTCTTAAAACTTAAATCTCACATTGAAGAGAATATTTCAGAACCGGAATTAGACAATGAGGACCTGTGCAAATTTATGGGCATGTCTAAAAGTCAGTTGCATCGCAAGGTAAGTGCATTAACAGGCAACCCACCGGTCAAATTGATCAGAACCATTAGATTACAACATGCAGCAAAGCTCTTGATGCAGTCTCCGGAAATGACCATTTCTGAGATCGGTTACGCCTCAGGATTTAATTCTCCCGCGTATTTTGCCAGAGTTTTTCAGACTGAATTTGGAATGAGTGCATCAGAATACAGGGAAAGACAAGTGCAATCATATCGCTGAATCAGTTCCAGCGCAACAATTTTTGACCCAATTCAAGATTTCTTAGTTCAGTGAAGCATTCTAAATAATTGAAATTCAATTACTTTATTAAGCTGGGAAAAAAAGACAAGCAATTGGGAGAAAAGTGAAAATGGACAAGCCTATGCCGCGGGCATCTTTGTCCCTGTGATGATCAATTAACAATCTGAACAACTCAATCGAATGGAAATTATTTTTTCACTTTTAAATACAAATCATAATGCAAACAAGAATTTCAAAGCAGACTGTTTTCGAGTCAATGAAGAAAATCAATCTTCGCAAATTGAACCCAATCTCCAATGTAATGATGGGTGGAATGTGTTAAGATTTCTGACATCCTTATCCCGTCATAAACGACGGGATAAGGATTCATTGAACCCTTTGTTTGTATTCGAATTACCCGGAAGCATCGTTATATTTATCCATTTATTTGAAAAGTTGTTTTTATTTTTTGCGCATAGATAAATCATATTCAGAACAATTCGAGTCTGAAGAATAAGGTTTCGCGATGCTATTTTATAGTATAACAATTACTTTGGGCTTGCAATTGAGAATAATTATTCCTTACTAAGTTCATTCCTTTGATTCAGTTGGATTGCGACAATCCCTGGGTCAAATTTAATTTTTTTGATCAACACCCTTATCCAATTCTATTAAGCTTACGAATCGCCAAGATCTGAACCCTGGATTTTATCTATAACCAAATGCGGCTTCCGGATCCGGTCAACATGCTCATTGTAGCTATTATGTTTGTTATTTGTTACTCATTTGGAGTAATTGGAATGAGGAACGGTAAGTTGAGAAGCCCGGCTTTTATATTATTGAGCTATTTTCTACAAAAGATCTCCCGATAAATTGGTGGTTTAGATCACACCTGTCCAAAATAATTTTTACAAATCAACATTCCCACTTTTTGTCGCTCAAAAAGTGGACAAAAACGCAGCCTTTTCTAAGGCGGCATCTTCCTTGGTTCTATTAGGCTTAATTGGGTTCATTTTGCAAGGTTCTCTGTTGGGACAGATTTTGGGCGCTGTATATTGCCGCTCCATAATTTATTTTCACTATGCTAGTTTGTTTGATGGGTGCATCATATTAGTTTCAGTTAAAGGAGCGACAATATAAGGCGCTATTTCCAAAATCTGTCCTTCTTGGGCCGCTGACGAAAAGGCTCTTAATATTAATCATTAATTAGATTGAAATATCAGAAAGAATGATGGTTTTCAAGCATTTCAATGCGGCCTAGGGCTCCGTAGCTCGGGTACCCAACCAGTGAATTTCGCGGTCATGCTAAAAACTGTCTGAGCCCAACCGAGAAGCTATCCACAATGACAGAGTTGGCGAAGCGAGGATTGTGGAGCCAAGTAGGAGAAGGTAGAGGCGAGTTTTTTTAGCATAGCGAAAGAGCTGCAGTTGGGTGAGCGAGGAGTCCAGCCGCGAGTTTTCTTTGGTTACTTTCTTTTGACGGCCAAAAGAAAGTAACATACATGAAGTTTGATAAACAAAATATATTTTTTAAATTACAATAGCTGTTATGGAGGTTCAATTTTAATATATCGTTACAAAATTTGTATACACATGTAAATCAATAGCCATATTTTCAATTTAAAATTATTTTGGACAAATGTGGGTTTGGATTGAAATTTAATTTTAATCTTCGTTCTCAGAGGAAATTTCTATGGCAAGAGGATAGATTGAAAACGGGATGTGTCCGCTATTTCAAAAGCTTAGGATCGATTAGAAGATCACTGAATGGAACAATGAATTTTATTAGCCATGTTTCTGGTCTTGGAATACAAAATCCTTGTAACAGTATTGGTGAGCTGCGCCCTACATTCTATCAATGGAATTCGCAATGAAATATTTTAATATAGCGATTCTGGGTAATCAGTGAAGGGCGATTACAGGAGCTGGTATACTGTAAAAATCTACTATCTTGGGCTCCAAATGGCATTTTAATGAATTGATAATCAGCTAAATAATACCAATGGGAGAAATGTGCAATGTTTTGGGAAAAAAGTGAAAGCTGACATAGCTGCTGTGTGCCCACTTTTGTGCCAGGCAAGCGAAGTCAATTGGACTTAGCCATCTGCTAAAAATTATTTTTTCACTTTTAAATACAAATTATAATGCAAACAAGAATTTCAAAACAGACGATGTTCGAGTCGATGAAGAAAATCAATCTTCGCAAATTGAACCCAATCTCCAATGTAATGATGGGTGGAGCGTGTTAAGTTTTAAATCATCCTTATCCCATAAAAAAATATGGGATAAGGATTTTTTAGTCTTTGTAATATTTTTAAATTTATATCATGAACGACTCTGTTTTTAAATCTCTATAAAAAGTAGTTTGTATACTTTGGGCTAAAGTAAGAAGGACTATAATACGAATGGATACAATAAGCAAGAACGATGTATAAAAATCCACAGATATCTAATGAACTCAAATTCCTTTCATAAAAGCCATTTAGAATGAATCATTATTTTAATTATAAAAACCATTAAAACATGCAAACAAGAATTTCAAAACCAGTCCTTTTGGAGTTAATGAAGAAGATTAATCTTCGTAATTTAAATCCAATCTCCAACAAGATGTTGTCACCTGGTTGCTAGACGAAAGAATCCTTATCTCTCCATTGCAGGAGGGATAAGGAATTTTTAATTCTTCAGGATTGTCGAGGTGGCAATTTCAGCTATCCGATGTTTGAAATAAACTTGGATCGTGTTTACCTTAGGGTGTATAATATTTCAAAGACAAATAAATAAATGAATTGATTAATTAAAATTATTGCACACATGAAAATTTTAGGACAGCAAGAAACTGCTCAGGGTGTTAGAGATTTGATTCTTTCATCACCCATGCCAGAAGACATAAAGCAACTTTTGGTCAATGAAGAAGTAATGCGATCTCAGAGAAGTCTTTTTTTGTGTTTAGCACAGGCATTTATGAAGGCTTTTCCAGGACTCAATGAAGATCAGCAGATCAGGATTAATGCCATTATTTATCTTGGTTCTACTGGAATTTACGAAGCCGACAAAGTATATGATATTCAAATCTCCGGTGCTTCTATCCAGGAACCATTGGTTAGAAGCCATTTTTGTTTTATCGAATCTCAGCGTTTGCTTACCGGGCTATTTTCTGCAAATTCAGAATTTTGGAAGGTTTACTACAAGAGATATTGGGATCATTTCAAAGAGTTGAAGGAAAGTAAGCAAACCGACCGCAAGCTGGATTTTGATGAATACAGAAATCTGTTGAAACACAAATACTCAATGATCTATCTGATCGCCGACATCTTGTATTTTCTGACCGATCAAAAATATACAGACACCTATCTCAATCTTATCCAAGTGATGGAGTGGTTTACTGTGGGGTACAATATTCCCAATGAAATAAGGGGATTGAAAACTGATATGGACACCAATATCAACAACTATGCCTGGTGGCGCTTGAAGGAAATATTGCCTGAATTTGGAATTCAAAATGATGAATTGAGCAGTGAAGAAATGCATAAAATGATTTATCTGACCGGCCTCGCAGAAAGAATGCTAAGGGAGTCGCTGGATGCTTTTGATCAAGCCATAGCAATGGTAAGACCTTATGGACTTGAATTGTTGGAACATATCATACGAAAGAGAATTGAAAGCAACCAGCATGAAATGGAAATACTTCAGGAGGAACTCTCCTCAGTGTTTTAAAAGACCAAAAATTAGAGTAAATTATGAGTCAACATATATTATGGGTTTACGTGGGATTGTTGTCTTTTTATCACATTGGAGAATTTGTGTTGACGAAAAGGATTCATGGTAGGGCTCACTTTTCCGCTCTTTTGATTTCAGTTCCTTATTTACTGGCTCAAGCCATTGCAATTCTGGAGTATGAGTTAGGATGGAAGTATATGAATGCGTACAAAGGACTACTGATTCATTATTTGTGGCTGCCTGGATTTATCTTGTGCGTGATTGGTTTGACGATGAGATTTGCCTCCATCCTTACTGCCCAAAAATCATTTACACACGCCATTCAGATAGATCGTAGAAAGGAGCATCAGCTCATAACCACGGGTATCTATTCCTGGTCGAGGCATCCAGCTTATTTTGGGTGGTTTGTATGGGCGCTGGCATCACAGATACTTCTCTCAAATCCAATTTCATTCCTCTTATTTTGGTTTTGGTCCTGGGTTTATTTTAAAAAGAGGATTGAGTTGGAAGAGGAATATCTGTTTCGTTTTTTTGGAGATGAATATTTGCAATACAAAAGCAAGACGCCAGTAAGAATTCCTTTTATTCCATAGGCTGATGGATAAATTTCCAATGGCTTTGGATGTCTTCTCGCCGATTGAATTTTAAGGGGTTACAAATTTTTTCTGTTGATTTTGGCTGGATTTTACAAGATTGGCTATTTAAAATTGTTCAGCTCTATCCCAGGTAGAGAGTAATAATCAAGTTTTTAGAAAAATTCAGGCAGTTTATTTCCACAAGTCTTGTCCCTTATTTTGAAAGTGGGCTTAAAGTATGCAGACAAAAAGAGCCATAGTATTCAAATTTGTACAGTTCTTAATGAATCGAAATTACACGTTTTCCGTTCAAATTCTTTGTCTCTGTACTTTGTCAAATCACATTATCGGATATCCTTTCCCCACAGCTCAACCAGAGCTTGCTTGCGGCGATAATTTTTGGTGTCATACCAAAAAACCACTTTTCGAATAATTCGGTTGGCGCCATCCAAATTGATCTGTCTGCTTTTTTCGCCTTGTTTGAATTCTTGTTTTAGTTCTATCTCTTGGGTGCTGCCATCTCCAAAATGAACCACACAGCGATGCATATTGATTCCGGCTTTTTTTACACGAATTTGGAGGGCGTCAAAGAGCCCTTCTACGGCAGTTACCACAATTTCATCTTTGTCGATATCATGCTTTACCAGACGGCTACCCAGCTTGGACCATTTATCCGGACGGGCTGTACCTTGGGCATACACTTGACTGCCTAAACTGAAGAAATTCAGTAATACAATTGCAATAAAGCAAACATTAATTGTGGTTTTCATTTTTGTAATTTTTGTATTTGACGCTGTAAATTATTGAAAGTTTAAAGAAATTCAAAATATCAAAAAAAACCTTCTGGTTACACCAACCTCTCCACAATCTTTTTGACCACATCACCATCACCCATCGCATAGTAGTGGATACATGGTACGCCGGATTTTTTTAGTTCGATGGATTGTTGGAGGCACCATTCGATCCCTACTTGCCTGACCGCTTCATCGGTTTTTGCTTTCTGGACTTCTCGCACCAAATCGTAAGGAAGGTCAATGTAGAAATTTCTGGGGATTGAATTGAGTTGGTATTTTTTGGTGAGAGGTTTGATGCCGGGTACAATGGGCACATCAAGCCCTTCTGCCCGACAAAGTTCTACATATTTAAAAAACTTTTGGTTGTCAAAGAACATTTGGGTAACAATGTAATTGGCTCCTGCTTCAATTTTTTTTCGGGTAAATTTTAAATCAGACTTTAAACTGGGTGCTTCAAAATGTTTTTCAGGATAGCCGGCTACTCCAATGCAGAAATCCATGGGACTTCCATTTTCAATGTTGGGGTCGAGATAATTTCCCTGGTTGAGGGAGTTAATTTGTTTGACGAGATCAAGTGCATTATCGTGTCCTCCTGGTTCTGGAATAAATTTTTCATCAAATTTCCTGGCATCGCCCCTAAGAGCAAGTACATTGTTGATCTGCAAAAAATGTAAATCTATCAAAGCGTTTTCTGTATCTTCTTTTGTAAATCCACCGCAGATCAAATGAGGTACTGCCTCGATCTTGTAGCGATTCATCAGAGCCGCACAAATCCCTACTGTACCTGGCCTTTTGCGAATGGAAGTTTTTTCGTAATACCCGCTTGGCTGTTGTTTGTAAATGTATTCTTCACGGTGGTAAGTCACATCAATAAAGGGTGGGTTAAATTCCATCAAGGGGTCCAGCTGATCAAACAAAAGATGAATGCTTCCACCTTTGAGTGGAGGAAGAATCTCGAAGGAAACAAATGTTTTTTCTGGTGATTGTTTGAAATAATCGGTGACTTTCATGCAGTCAATCTTTTTTTGAATGTATGTAATGCATTGGGATCAATGTTGGTTTAGCTTATTTTCTTTCTCCAAAAGTAAATGGATCCTGTTATTCCAATGATCACCAACAGGAATGCGATAAATTGAGACATCGAAGGATGAAAACCCATTATCTCATATCTTGGATTTACCCTGATGGCCTCTATAAAAAAACGTTCAACTCCATTAAAAATACAGTAGATAAAGAATAGAACCCCACCATAGTGTATTTTCTTTCTCAATAGCCACAATATGATTGTAATCAGGAAGGCAAGGATCGATTCATACAAAGGGGTGGGAAATACCTTGGGTATTAGCTCGTGACAATGTCTCCAAACACAGCCTTCGATGGGTACTCCTTCATTGAGTACATTGTGAGGGTAAGAAAAGGCCCACCAACTGTCTGGAAAGATAAACCAGCCGGGTTTTGCCATTTCATTGACAATACCCCAGTCTCCATCACCACTCAAATGGCAACCCATTCTTCCAACAGCATAACCTAACATCAGGGTAGGAGCGATGGCATCGATCATGTGGATGGGGCGAAGTCCCTTGTTGTTGAGATAGCGGTACACCACGATAAATGCAAGTATGAGGCCACCGTAAATGGTAAGACCAGATCCACTAAAAAAACTGCCAATGGGATCTCTGATAAAATCACCAAAGTTTTCAAAAATAGAAAACAATTTGGAACCTACAATACCAGATATAGCGGCTAAAGCAGTGATATCATAGATACGATCTACCGGTCGGATGAACATTTCTTTTTTTCTGATTTCTTTGTCGGTTTGTTTTTGCATTTTGTACCAGTAATAAACAAAGGTCAATGCTCCTAAAATCAAACCACCTGGAAGAAATCCTTTTAATGAAAATACCGCCGCCGCCGGATCTTCCTGAAAGTTTTCAAAATCACTGATGATCAAGCCAAATTTATAGCCAATGACAAAATTGATGAAGGATTGTAAAAGAATTTCCTTCCAATCGATGGGTTTGTAGACCACAACGGTTTCCATTCTGCCTTGTAGCTGTCCGCTTAGCTCTTTTCTTATCAGCTCGTAGTACAACATCCAGCCACTACAAAATACTGCGATTCCCAACAACAAGCCAAAGGTCTTCACCACTGAAAAAGCATTGTCAGGAGAGGTTCCGAAAAGGGCATGAAGAATATAGGATAAATCGGGAAACATAATCTTACTTTTGTATATCAAGGGCTAAGGTATAGGTTTTTTATCGCATGTATGAGCCTTTTTAATTTTCACTTGAATTGCGATAAAATTTGGTTTATTTGTGGCATGAAAAAGCCAATTGGATTTGTCTTGTTTTTTTTCATTCTGAGTCATTTTGTTTGTGGACAAAGTGGTTTGGTAGCTTCGGCGGGTGCTAGCAATATGAGAACTTCTTATTCTCTGGTCAACCAATCAGGTGCCTGGAACCATGGCTGGCATGTGGGTTTAACCACACGATTGGGAAAAGATTTTTGGTATGGCAGGGTAGGACTTGAATTACACAAGGTGGGATTGGCCGGCAGCAACCGCATTGAGTTGTTTAATTCTATGCCTTCCTCCTATTTCATTAAGGCGCCTTTGCAGGTTGGTGCACGTCTGCTCAGAAGAAGTGATTTTCAGTTGAGGGCAATGGGTGGGCTAATGATTTCGTACACGGCTTATATTGAAAAAAACAATTTGGGGATAAATTACAACAGAATGAGGGACTTTACCGCAGGATTGTTGGGCTCGGCTGGAATCGACATGGGACGATTTGTTTTCGACGTCAGTTATGAATACGGCATCTCAGAACTTTATACCGGGACCAAACAGTTTGCGGACTATTGGTATGTCAGCGCAGGGTTTTTCTTTTAGTGCCCCTTAAAATTTAACCGGATATCGGGCTTCGACCTGCCCTTTCTTAATTTTCTCTAATTTTCGCTGGATTAGCTGGCGGCGTACGGTAGAAATTTTTTCGATAAAAAGTACACCATCGATGTGATCGTATTCGTGTTGAATGACCCGTGCATTCATGCCATCAAATAATTCTTCGTGCCAGTTAAAATTTTCATCCTGATAGCGCAATTTGACGCTGGTCTGTCGCCTGACATCAGCGGTTATTTTGGGAATGCTCAGACAGCCTTCTTCAAAGGCCCATTCATCACCGGTTTCTTCAAGAATGGTCGGATTAATAAATACCTTTTTCAAGCCTATGGACTCGTTTTCATCTTCGTAGTAGGGCAAGGTGTCCACCACAAAAATTCTCAGAGATTGGCCGATTTGAGGCGCAGCCAAACCGACGCCAGTGGCATGGTACATGGTGTCCCACATATCCTGAATGAGTTGTGGCAAACCATGATGATCCGAAGAGATTTCTTTGGCTCTTTCTTTGAGTACAGATTGGCCGTATAAATAAATGGGCAGTATCATGCATTAAAATTCTCCAGAGAGAACTGAAAACTTACTTAAAAGTTGAAGAAATGTATTCTTATTGTACCTGGACGATGAGAAAGGTAGCTTTGAAGATTATTGCAGCAATTGTATTTTCTCATCCATCAAATCCATAAATTCATGGAGCGATATGGGAACATTTGCTTTGTGTTTGTCCAGCAGCCAGAAAGAACGCTCATTTGCATTTTTGCGCTCGACGTAAAAACCACCCCAATCCCCTGCATCGGGAGTTCCGATCATTCTGTCTTTGATTTGTAGCAGAGTGTCCGGAAATTTATCGGCAAGATCCTTGACCTGCTCAAATTTTTCGCGGGTCAGTTTAAAATAATTTCCAGGGTAAAAACCATCACTATTAGGGTATAAATCATTGCTGTCTTCGTATAGCGATGTGTCAGTTAGTTTGAAAATTTCAATGCACTTTTCACCTCCGCAAAATCCAAAATAATGCCCAAAGATAAGATAATCGGAATTGGAAGCGGCATCATTGCTTTTTGTACAAGACCAACTTATGGCGATCAGAATGACGAATAAAAATTTATTGTATTTCATAAAGAGCATTGATTTAAAGGAACCTTGTTAATTTAAACGAAAGTGAGCGGGGATTCATTATAGCAGGAACGTTGAAAATAGAATTTTGTAAATATTTTCTCATTGTTTGATTCTTTCTATTTTTAGTCTCGACAGGGCGACTTTTATTACAGTTTTGATCGTCCGCTGAATATGTGCAGAGGCTCCCACCAATTGTACCTGGGGCTGGGCCGAAAGCATGGAATGGCTGCGTGCCCAAAGCATTTGACAGAGTCCCAAGTGGAGTATATGTATGCGTTAGCAAAGAAACCTCGTCAAAGAATAGCTGGTCTTCATGCATTATTTAAGGATAATTTTCTTGTTCAGTCAAGCTTTTGCTGTTTTTTTTGTTTCAACACAAAATATTTGGAATAAGATACAATTTTTTCAAATCAAAAAATTTTGATAAAAATTTAAAGCCAAGAAAAAATTCGGATGGAAGATACGGTCTATCACATTTCTGGACAGATTTTTATTTAAGGCTTATCCTCATTTTTGATATCCCGATACTTATATTTTCAAATAGTTCCTTACCGTCCCAAATGAACCAACAAAACGGAGATATCCGCAGGAGATACACCGCTGATCCGGCTGGCTTGACCAATGGTGATGGGTTTGATCTTAGACAATTTGGTTTTGGCTTCATTGGAAAGCGCATTGATTTTGTGGTAATCGTATTCAGGATTGATTTTAACGGCTTCCAAACGATTCATTTTGTCCACCAATTCTTGTTCTTTGCGAACATACCCTTCGTATTTAATATTGATTTCAGTGGCCTGAAGCGATTCTGCATCAGCCTGAGCACAGCACTGGTCCAGTGCAGGGAGGTAGTTGCGCAGTGAGGCCAGTTCGACGTTTGGGCGGCTAATCAGTTGGGCAATTCTTGTTTTTTGGTCAATCGGGCTGCTGTCAATTTCTATTAGATAAGCATTGACCTGATCGGGATCTGCGCTGTTGTTCTGAGTGAACTGGCTGATCTGATGGATCCAATCCTGTTTTTGATGCAATCTTTTTAGTCTGGCCTCCATATGCTCCATACTTATTTTATCGGCAATGGGCGTCAATCGGAGATCTGCATTGTCTTGTCGCAATAAAATACGGTATTCTGCCCTGGAGGTAAACATCCGGTAAGGTTCTTCCGTACCCTTATTTACCAGATCGTCGATCAGTACTCCGATGTAGGCATCTGATCTTTTGAGGATCAATGGTTCTTTTTCCTTCACCCTGAGCGATGCATTGATACCGGCCATCAATCCCTGACAGGCTGCTTCTTCGTACCCTGTCGTACCATTGATCTGTCCGGCGAAATAAAGGTTTTGGATCAAATGGGTTTCAAGACTCAATCCCAACTGCGTCGGTGGAAAATAATCATACTCAATGGCATAACCCGGCCGAAACATTTTAACGTTTTCAAGCCCGGGAATCTTTTTGAGCGCTTTGTATTGTACTTCTTCCGGCAAAGATGATGAAAATCCGTTGAGATAAATTTCCTGGGTATCCCAACCCTCGGGTTCGACGAACAACTGGTGTCTGTCCCGGTCAGAGAAGCGATCTATTTTGTCTTCGATGCTAGGGCAATACCTCGGTCCTAGTCCCTGTATTCTACCTGCAAACATAGGGCTTCTGTCAAAACCTGTTTTAAGAATATCGTGTACTTCCTGATTGGTATAGCTGATATGACAAGGCAACTGCCTGTCCGGAAGCTGGGTCTGGGTATAAGAAAATCGTTCTGCTTGCTGATCGCCCTCCTGGACTTCCATTTTGGAATAGTCGATGCTTCTTCCATCCAATCTGGGAGGAGTTCCAGTTTTCATCCTGCCCGCTTCAAATCCCAACTCAACCAATTGTTCGGTAATCCCTCTGGCAGCACTTTCTCCAGCTCTACCACCTCCCAATTGTTTTTCGCCTATGTGAATTAATCCGTTGAGAAAAGTGCCATTGGTTAAAATGACCGTTTTTCCAATGATTTCAACACCCATTCCCGTTCGGATACCCACGACCCTGTTGTCTTTAATCATTAGACCACGCACCATGTCTTGCCAAAAGTCAATGAGGGGGTGGGCTTCGAGCAATTGACGCCATTTACGCGCAAACAACATCCGGTCGCTCTGTGCCCTAGGGCTCCACATGGCAGGACCTTTTGATCGGTTGAGCATGCGAAACTGGACCATGGTCTCATCTGTGACGATCCCCGAATATCCGCCCATTGCATCAATTTCTCGAACGATCTGTCCTTTGGCGACACCGCCCATTGCAGGATTGCATGACATTTGTGCAATGGTTTGCATATTCATGGTCACCAGCATCACCCGACAACCCATGTTGGCTGAAGCCGCTGCCGCTTCGCAACCTGCATGGCCGGCACCTACAACAATGACATCATAGTCTGGAAACATAAGGGAAGAAACGGTAAAAGCAAGAATGGGTTTAACTTTGATGATTCTAACTTGTTGATTTAGCCTTATTCAGTTAATTTTGTTGGATTAAATGAGCACTCCTCTCAGACAAAACTTGTCATTGCGCGCGCAGCGATTGTTGCTGATCGTTGCCATTTTAATGATGCTTGTCAAACTGTTTGCCTGGTATCTCACTTCTTCAGTAGCGGTAATGTCTGATGCCCTGGAAAGTCTGGTCAATGTGACCGCAGGTTTTTTGGGGTATTACAGTTTGATTTTGTCTGCAAGACCCCGAGATGAAAATCACCCGTATGGACATGGCAAAGTAGAATTCATCAGTTCCGCAGCTGAAGGAGTCATGATCGCCATGGCAGGTCTTTGGATCATATTTGAATCGATCAGATCTATTTTATGGACCCAGGAAGTGAGACAGCTGGACTTGGGCATCTTTTTAATGGTATTTGCAATGGTGGTGCATTGGGTTGTTGGTGAGTATTGCATTAAGGTAGGGAGAAAAAATCACTCCGTTGCTCTTTTGGCCAGTGGAACCCATATACGATCTGATGCAATTACCTCATTAGGGATTGTCATCGGTTTGTTTTTGGTGTGGTGGACTGGAATTGATCTCATTGATGCCTTTGTAGCCATTCTGTTTGCAGTGTTTATTTTGATCTCTGCGTTGAAAATAATTCGAAAATCCATTTCCGGCATCATGGATGAAGTGGATCTCGTGATGATTAATGACCTAATAGACGTTCTTCATACCAATCGGAGAAAAAATTGGATAGACATTCACCATCTAAGAGTCGTTAATTATGCAGGTTTTATGCACATTGACTGTCATTTGACCGTTCCAAGATATTTCACCGTGGAGGAGTCTCACGAAGAAATCGAAATGCTTCATCAGATTTTGCATCATCATTTTGAAGGCCGGATAGAAATGTCCATTCACACGGATCCATGTATCTCGTCCCAGTGTGGGATTTGTTCGAAAGCGGATTGTCCCATAAGAAGTTCGGAATTTAAATTCCATCATAAATGGGATATGGCCAGTATTACCCAAAACCAAAAACACCAATTTGATGGTTAGCATTTACAGGTATTGCCGCATTCATCCTTTTATACATTCGGTTGTTAGATGAAAATGCGTTTTTTTCATAAATGGATTGCAGCTTGCATCGCATTAATTTGGCTGATCCTGGTGTTTGCTTTTGATATGGTGAGAACTCCATCAGAAAGGCATTATTCAAAGCAAATACTTCAAATGAGGGAGCAGTTGAATACAACCAGAGAACAACTTGATTCGCTTGATGCAGGACTTGCCATTCATCGAATCCATACTGCCAGAATTGCATTGAAAAAGATTGACTTTTGGCTTCGATATCTTGAACCAATCTCTTATAAATTAATCAATGGTCCGCTGCCCTTAGAATGGGAGACGGAAGTTTTTGAAAAATTTGAAAAGCCTTATGCACGTTATGGTGGTGGATTGACACTGGCAGAAAACTATCTGGAAGAGGAGGAATTTTCTGCAGATTCTTTGCACCATTTATTGGATACGGCCTTAAAAACCTGTGATGTTTTTTGGCATGATTCGATCAGGGTATTTTTAAGAACGCCGGATGCTTTTTTCTATGCACAGAGATTGTTTTTATTAAATCTGGCCGCCATTTATACCACTGGTTTTGAATGTCCGGATACATCCAGAATTATTCCTGAATTAAAAATTCTTTGCAATTCAGTTGCTGAAATACATGAAGCCCACAATGTCAGCTTTCCAGAGTTTTCATTAACCGACTCTTTTAACCTTGTTTATCGCTCAATGTTGGTTTGGTTGTCACAACAATCAGATGTTTGGAGTAAGTTTTCTCACTTTATGTTCATTCGCGATTATGTGGAACCTTTATTTGGCTTGAATCAACGGATGATTCAGAAATACAGAATGAGGTCGTTCAGTTTTAATGATTATTCTTTAAGCAAGAAGGCAGTGTCGATATTTGACAAACGACTTTATGAAGCCCAGGATGACATGGGGGTTTTTCGTCCGGCCAGATTGGAAGAACAAAAACGGGAAATCATTGCCCTTGGAAAATTGCTTTTCTACGATCCCATTTTTTCTTCCAACAATCAACGGGCCTGTGCTTCTTGCCATGTTCCATCAATGTTCTTCACAGATACAACAGTACAAAGTGCCTTGAAATTTGATCGCAGAAGTCGATTGGAAAGAAATACTCCTTCGTTGCTGGGAAGCATTCACCAGCATTTGTTGATGCACGATGGCAGACATTTTAATCTGGTGAAGCAGATGAAAGAGGTAGTATCCAATCCCGAGGAACTCAAGGAAGATACCTTGCGACTGGTCAGAAAGATCATGTCTATTCCTGAATACGCTTTAAAATTGAAATCGGTAGCCTCCTTTACTTCCATCAAGAAACCATCTTTTGAACACCTTACCGGAGCTATTTCGATGTACCTGGGGCAGTTTGTATATGAAAACTCGGCCTTTGACCGAATGATCAGAAACGAAGAAAAACCGGATGAGCTGGCGGTTCAGGGATTTAACTTGTTTATGGGTAAAGCGCAGTGTGGAACCTGTCACTTTCCCCCACAATTCGGAGGGGTCAAACCACCTTATGTGGGTTCTGAGTTTGAAGTACTCGGAGTTCCTGCGGACACTTCGTTTCAATCGGTGAGCAGGGATTCAGGGAGGTATCATTTTCATCCATCCAAGGAAACCTTTAGAGCATTCCGAACACCAACGGTTCGCAACAGTCATCTGACCAAGCCCTATATGCACAATGGGGTATTTTGGAGTTTGGAAGAAGTGGTGGACTTTTACAACAATGGTGGAGGTCAGGGAAGGGGCTTGATACTCGATAACCAAACGCTCTCTTCAGATAGTTTGAAATTGACCAGATCAGAAATGAATGCCTTAATTCATTTTATGCAAACCTTGGACGAGAAAATTGAAACTGGAGTTCCACCCGATGCATTACCTTTATCTAAAAATAAGAAATACCAACATAGGAAAGTTGGAGGAGAATATTAAGCGATCCGATGAAAGAGAAAATGATTACTGGTTTGATTTTATTGTTCAGTTTCTTAAGCTGTAAACCTAGAATTTATTATCCCTTACCGGAAAATGCATCTGCCAACAGCAAAAAAGTCATGCAGGAATATTTTAACCAAGGTAAGGATCTTTATAAAATAAATTGTAGCAGCTGCCATGGCATTTATTCAAGAGCCAGGGACAACTCACCGGATTTTACCAACCAGCAATTAGACACCTATCTCTCAAAATTAAAAATGGAGTCTTCTGACCAGCACAGCATGACGGAGCACATTAGTTACAACGACATGGAAGCCATTCTTCATTTTTTAACGTATAAACGAGTGAGGAAGTAAATATGGCTTTCAGGATGTTTTGATTTCCCCAATAAAGGCATCCAAACTAAATTGAGAATTTGGCTTTGATACAAAAAAGTTTTTCATCACTTAAAAATATTCACAATTTTAAAATCACGAAAAAACATGAATGATGTGAATTCATGCTTCAGGGATTGAACTTTGAGAGTTATAATACGTTTATTATTGGTTTTAACCAGTCTTTGGTTTGAAACCACTTTTCATTCTTTTTTAATGGCATCGCAATGATAAAAGACCACTCTTTTTTGTCCAACGCACACCCTTCCTACATAGAAGATCTCTATCAAAAATGGTCCAAAGATCCTGAAAGTGTGGACTTTGAATGGTCCAGATTTTTTCAGGGCTTCAACATGGGATTGGGTCAATCCGAAAACAATCATAAACCGGAATTTCTCCCAAAAGAATTGTCCGTATTTGCGCTGATCGAAGCATACAGACAACGAGGACATTTATTGTCAGACACCAATCCAATCCGAACCAGAAAAGATCGAAAACCGGGTCTTTCGATTGGGGATTTTGGTTTATCAGAATCTGATTTGAAGGAGGAATTTATTGCAACATCCGTCCTTCTAGGAAGAAAAGGTACCCTGGCTGAATTGATTGCACAATTGCGTAAAATTTATTGCGAAAAAATTGGTTTTGAATATCAATACATCGAAGATCAAAAAAAGTACCAATGGCTAAAAAAAGAAATAGAATCCAGAAAAGACAGCCTTGATTTTGGATTGAACTTGGATAGAAAAAAGGGGATTCTGAAAGACTTGAATGGCGCAGTTATTTTTGAGAAATTTTTGCATACTAAGTACGTAGGTCAAAAACGCTTTTCTTTGGAGGGTGGTGAAAGCACCATACCTGCCTTACACACCATGATTCAGGAAGGTTCAGAACTCGGTGTTGAAGAAGTGGTCATTGGCATGGCTCACCGTGGTCGTTTGAATGTATTGGCCAATGTATTGGGAAAGACTTACGAGCAAATATTTAGTGAGTTTGAAGGAACGGCTGTTCCGGATTTGAGTTTTGGTTCGGGAGATGTAAAATACCATTTGGGCTTTTCTTCTCAAATAAAAACTGAGATGGGAAAAACAATCCAGCTAAAACTTGCTCCCAACCCATCTCATCTTGAATCCGTCGATCCTGTCGTAGAAGGATTGGCCAGGGCCAAAGCAGATCTCTTGTATAAATCGGATTACGACAAAATTTTGCCGATTTTAATTCACGGAGATGCTGCAGTTGCAGGGCAAGGAGTGGTCTATGAGACCTTGCAAATGTCACAACTCGAAGGATACTATACGGGAGGTACCATCCACTTTATTATCAACAACCAAATTGGCTTTACCACAGACTTCGAAGATGCCCGATCTTCAACATACAGCAGCAGCGTGGCAGCAATCGTCCAGGCACCTGTTTTTCACGTCAACGGGGATGATCCGGAGGCTGTGGTCTATGTTGCTGAGCTTGCTTTAAAATACAGGCAAGAATTCAATACCGATGTTTTTATCGACATGGTGTGCTATCGCAGACATGGACACAACGAAGGAGATGATCCTAAGTTTACGCAACCTTCCATGTATCATATTATCAGCCAGCATCCCAATGTGAGGGATCAATATATATCCGTTTTGAACGGCAGGGGAGAATTAGAAAAAAAGATGGCGGAAGATCTTGAAAAAGAGTTTTGGGAAGTTCTGCAATTGAGGCTCGATCAGGTAAAAGAGAAGCCGCTACCGTATGCTTACCAGGAACCTGAGCTTGCCTGGAAAAACTTAAGAAAAAATGTAAGAGAATATTCAGAAGAAGACCAGCCGGTGACTGGAATTCAGATAGATGATATAAAAATTCTCTTCTCAAAAATTTTGAACATCCCCAAAGATTTTCGACCACTTGCTAAAGTCGAAAAAATATTAAAACAATGGAAATCCTTAGCCGAAAAGGAATTGTGCGATTGGTCGATGGCAGAGACTTTGGCCTATGCCAGTCTCCTTTCAGAAGGAAAAAATGTTAGGCTTTCAGGCCAGGATGTGAAGAGAGGTACTTTTTCACACAGACACGCCGTGTTGTTTGATGAGAAAAATAATCTTGAATACAATCGATTGAATCAAATTTCAGAAAACCAAGGGAAATTTTTGATTTACAATTCTCTTTTGTCTGAATTTGCCGTCTTGGGTTTTGAATATGGATACTCTCTGGCTACACCCAATCATCTGGTGATCTGGGAAGCGCAATTTGGAGATTTTTCCAATGGAGCCCAGGTTATTTTTGATCAATACATTGCCTCTGCAGAACTCAAGTGGAGTCGCATGAGCGGATTGGTTTTGTTGTTGCCACATGGTTATGACGGACAGGGGCCTGAACATTCATCTGCCCGAATGGAGCGATATCTGCAAGCCTGTGCAGAATTCAACATCATTGTCGCCAATGTTTCAACACCCTCTAATTTTTTTCACCTGATGCGCAGACAACTTGCATTTAATTTCAGAAAACCTTTGGTGGTGATGTCACCCAAATCCCTTTTTAGACATCCTGAATGTATGAGTTCGCTAAATGAGTTTGGTCCGGATACCAAGTTCAAAGAAATCATGATAGATCCAATCGCGGATCCAAAGTCCATTGAGAAAATTTTGTTTTGTTCTGGCCAGGTGTATTACGATTTAAAAAGAATCAAAGAGAAAGACAAAAAAGAAAATATTTTGCTCGTGCGCTTGGAACAACTCTATCCTTTCCCAACAACAGCAATTAAAGAAATTCTTCATCAATATCCAAAGGTAGAATCGCGTTGGGTCCAGGAAGAACCACTTAATATGGGTGCAGCAGCCCATGTGCGCTCGTGGTGGCCAGGTGTTTCGCTCACCGTTGTCGCAAGACCAGCCAGCGCATCTCCTGCAGTTGGATATAAGAAAGTCCACGAGTCACAACAGGAAGAAATTCTCTATAAAGCTTTTATGTAATGCAAGCTTGAATTCTTGCAATTGGGTTGGATCAGGCGCGATAAAGACAAGGCAAGACAAATATTCAGCTTAACAGGTAATGAGAATGCTTTTCAATAAAATTTTCCTCTGGTGGAAGTCTCCGAAAACAATCCTATTTTTTAATATCAAAGGATTTCATTTTCCAATTTATTTCGTGTATGACAATACTTTATTACAATGCCATAAACTGGTTAAACTTTAAAGACTGCTTGAAAAATTCAAAGTAAGATTCTCCTCAGAGATTTATTCAATTGGAGTAATTTTGTTGCATGCACAGTCTTACGGAATTGGAAAAAATATTTGAAAAAGCACTTGTTGATCAGATTCGACAGGTGGGAAATTATAGAAAAATAGAAGCTGGTGCTCATCTGATAGAACCGGGTCAGGTATTGGATCAAATACCATTGGTTTTGTCTGGTTTGATCAAAGTGAGTCGAATCGATGACGAAGGAAGGGAAGTATTTTTGTATTATGTAAATTCTCAGGAGAGTTGCGCCATGACCTTTACTTGTTGCATGGAGCACCATGAAAGTGAGATCCGAGCCACTGCTGAAGAGGAGGTCGAAGTCATTTTATTGCCAGGATATTTGATGGATGAATGGATGAATAAATTTTCTAGCTGGAAGAAATTTGTCATGCAGACCATTCATCTTCGATTTAATGAGTTATTGAAAACTTTGGATCAAATTGCATTTCAAAAATTGGATGAACGCGTGGTCCATTTTTTAATGGAAAAATCCAAAGCTACCGATTCTACTTTGATCAACCTTAGTCACGAACAGATCGCTCAGGATCTAGCAACTTCGAGGGTAGTGATTTCCAGACTTTTGAAAAAATTGGAATTGGATAAAAGGGTTTTACTTTACCGCAATCAGATTAAATTGTTACAAGCTTTTTACGAATTGTAAGGTCTATCGAAAAAGATTCATCTTATTATTTATTTGAACCAAAGCGGTAGCCCAGATGAAGTTTTCCTGTACCAATGATATTGTCTTCGGTCCCATCACCAAACCCTCTTCCAATACCCAGGGCGATTTCAAAAATGATATTTTTTCTGGACACATATTTATATCCGCCATTAAATCCGAAACCTATAACTCCGTCGCTTCCATATGTCCCCAAAAGTCCAAAAGCTCCGCAATACCATCGGTCAAATCCCCGCTCTGAATTATTAAAGTAGTATTTGATACCCGGAGTCAATTGGAAAAGACCATCTGCTGCGATCATATCGGTCTCAAAACCCCAATCTTCTCTAAAACCGTATTCTAAGGAAATTGGGAAGGCCTCAAAGAGAAATGCAATTGGTTGAGCCTTCACCTCAAATTGGGCATCTGTCTTGCTTGTCCACAAAATTGAAAACAGAATCAGAAATAAGAATTGTTTCAGCATTTTATTCATTTAATAAGGTTTATCTTGCAAAAGCGGTCGCACGTTTTTCACGAATCACCGTAACCTTGACCTGCCCAGGATATTGCATCTCATCCTGGATTTTTTGAGAGATCATAAATGCCAAATCATCCGCATATTGGTCGGTGACTTTTTCACTTTCCACAATCACGCGAAGTTCGCGCCCTGCCTGTAAAGCATAGGCCTTGGAAACACCTTCGTAAGTCATGGCAAGTTCTTCCAATTCATTGATGCGTTTGAGATACGACTCCAGAATTTCCCTTCTGGCTCCCGGTCTCGCGCCTGAGATGGCATCACATGCCTGGACGATCGGAGAGATGATATTGTTCATTTCAATCTCATCGTGGTGGGCACCCACCGCGTTGATGATGACTTCATGCTCTTTGTATTTTTCACAGAGCTTCATTCCAAAAAGCGCATGTGAAAGTTCGGATTCTTCTTCTGCCACCTTTCCAATATCGTGCAAAAGTCCGGCTCTCTTGGCCATCTTGATCTGCTTTGGATTTAAACCAAGTTCTGCAGCCATTACGGCACATAGATTGGCAGTCTCCATAGAGTGTTCCAAAAGATTTTGTCCATAAGATGATCTGAATCTCATTCTTCCAATCATTCTCACCAGATATGGATCCAAACCATGAATGTCTAAATCAATGATCGTTCTCTCGCCTATTTCTACAATCTGTTCTTCCAATTGCTTTTTCACTTTGGCAGCAACTTCTTCAATTCTGGCAGGATGGATTCTACCGTCTGCCACCAAACGTTTTAAAGACAATCTGGCCACCTCTCTTCTGATAGGGTCAAAACTGGAAATAATGATGGCCTCCGGAGTATCATCAACCACGATCTCGGCACCTGTAGCAGCTTCCAGAGCACGGATATTTCTTCCTTCTCTTCCGATGATCTGTCCCTTAATGTCATCGCTGTCTAAGTTGAAGACGGAAACAGAATTTTCAATGGTGTATTCTGCACACATCCTTTGAATGGTCTGGATCACTATTTTTTTCGCTTCTTTGTTGGCGTTGGCTTTTGCATTTTCCACAATTTCTTTTTCCATCGCGAGAGCGTCATTCGCAGCTTTGGCTTTTACAGCCTGAAGCAATAATTCCTTGGCCTCAGATTCCGTTAAACGAGCTATTTGTTGGAGCTGCTGGATGCGCTCTTCGTTGGCGTTTTCGAGTTCTTCTTTTTTCTTGGAAACAATTTTTAGTTGTTTTTCCAGATTTTCTCGCAAGGTATTGATCTCAGCTTCTCGGATTTCAATATCCTGCTTCATTTGCCGGGCATCTTTTTCAATCACGCTCACTTTGAGTTCCCTCTCTTTTAAATCAATCATCTGACTGTTTTTAAAAGATTCGAATTCGGATTTGAGCTTGTTGAAATTCTCCCTGGTTTCTAGGATTTTTTGTTGCTTGATTGCGTCGTTTTTGGCCTCTGCCTTGGATATGATTTTATCCGCTTTGTTGGTGGCCTCATCCAGGATTCTCTGGGCTGTTATTCTCGCTTTTTCAAGTTCGAGGTCCGAGGATTTGTTGATATCCTCTAGTTTTTTCTGATTTGATTTTGCCACCACAGCGCGGATGATAAAAAATCCGATTCCGCTGCCTCCAAGCAAACCCAAAATTAAACCAATGATTGGATCCATATTGCAATAACAATTTGTTGGTCAGACCAATTCATTGAATTTACCAGAATTCCAAAAGGATTAGAGCGTAGCGTTGTAAGGTATGTTATATCAGAATATCCAATGAAAACTCGCCTTTATAGCCACATGGACAAGTTGGGGCGAACTCGAAGTCTTGTATTTATTGCTGTTAAACACTTTGAATACCGCTATATAATGTTAAATTGCACCAATTCCTTCAGGTTTTCACATAAAATATTATGGTACTGACCTTTATATATTAAAAAATTCAGGATTCGTTAAGTCAAAACAACTTTTCAACATCCTTTGGTGCAAATATAGTCAGAATTTCGTTTTTCCCAAGGTAAAAAGGCAGGTTATTTTCTAACCAGGGCCCCAAATTCACTTTCCATTTCTTCAATACAGTTCTGCATCAACTGATCCAGGTATTTCGCCGAAAGAGGGCCTTCCGATGAGCTAAATTCAAAATGAAGCGCATACGATTTTTTACCGGCACCCAGCAGCTCTGAGTTTCGATATACGTCAAATAACTCAATAGAAATCAAGGTTTTCCCCAATTTCCTAATTGCCAGGTCTTTGATTTTCTGATAACTTAGCTCTTCGGGAATGACAACGGCCAAATCCCTGGATGAGCTTGGAAATTTGCTGATTTCTTTAAATGGAATTGGAGATTTCTGAAACAACTGCTCTAGACGATCCAGATTAAACTGGGCAAACCAAACTGATTTTTTAATGTCGTACATTTTGGTGAAGCGGGTGGAAACAAGCCCGCCGATGGCCACTTTGCCCCATTTCTGTCCGTATTCCCAAATGCCTCCTTCCATCATCCCCGGATCTTCTGGTTTTACCTGGTGCAAGACCCCAAAATGATACAAAAGTCCTTCAACGGTAGATTTTAAATCATAAAAATGATATCCCTCAGGTTTGGGTTTGAGCCAGTGGGCCGCCTGCATTTGTCCGGTCCACCAAATCCCGAGTTTTGATGACTCATGGATCTTGCCTTCATTGATTCTGTATTCTCGCGCAAATTCAAAAATTGCCAAATCAGCTTGTTGTCTGTTTTGATTAAAAGCGATGTTTTCAAGACCACAAAGCAATACAGATGGTTTCATGATATTCAAAGAGGTATTGCTTGTATTGTGAATGTAGACAAGCTCGTCATCTTTCCATACTTCTGATTTCAGTGCCAGAGCTGATGAAGCATGTGAAATGGTCATGGTCTCATGAAAACCATTGGCTGTTAACCAATCGGCCATTTTTTTTCGCAAAGAATAGGACGACTTTATTTTCTTTGGAAAGGATATTTGTATTTTTGGGAGTACAGGAATATGGTCCAATCCGTACACCCGGCAAATCTCTTCGATCAGATCAGCAGGTCTTTTGACGTCTGGTTTGGAACTCGGAATTTCAACTGTAAAATTTCCATCTCTATGGTCGGTGAAATCCATTTCCAAAGCCAAAAAGATTTGTTTTAATGTGGATTCATCCAAAGCAATGCCGGTCAGCGAACTGATTTCCTCCAAGGAAAGATGAATTTTTACAGGGAGTACGGGATTGGGATAACGGTCAAAATAATCACCTTCTATTTTTCCTCCGGCGATGTCTTGAATTAAGTAAACGGCCCGTTGTAATGCAGTTAAACAGAGATTGGGATCTGATCCTTTTTCAAATATTTTAGCCGCCTGTGAGAAAATCAAATGTCTTGTTGAAGTCTTTCGAATGCTGGATGGATTAAAATGCGCGGACTCTAAAAAAATGGAAACGGTATCTTCATTTACACCGCTGTCTAAACCACCGAGGACGCCAGCCATGCAAAGTGACTTTCCTTCCAAATTACAAATCATTAAGTCTTCAGAATCCAATTTTCTTTCCATGCCGTCCAGCGTGACGAACTTTGCATCTTTTTCAGCCTGTTTAATTCGGACGCCTTTGGCAAGGTGTTTGAGGTCAAAGGCATGCAGCGGTTGACCCATTTCAAAAAGAATAAAATTGGTAATGTCCACAATATTATTGACTGGTTTGTGGCCCATCGAAGTGATTCGTTGCTGGAGCCATTTTGGCGACGGCGCAACTTTGATATTATTTATAATGACGCCGGAGTATCTTGGACATTTTTCAAAATCCTCTACTTCGATTTTAAATTCCTTTGATCCTTGACTTATTTGATGGATGGGAGCCAATGGTGGAAGAACCAAGCTTGCATTTGGGGTTCTATGGACCCTCAACCAAGCGAGAATATCGCGGGCTACGCCCAAATGATGGGTGGCATCGGCGCGGTTAGGCGTCAGGCCAATTTCAATAATTTGATCCGATTCTAATTTTAGAAACAAAGCAGCTGCCTGCCCAACAGGAGCATCATCCTCCAAAACCATGATTCCTTCATGGCTTTTTCCAAGACCCAACTCATCTTCCGCGCAAATCATTCCTTCAGAAAATTCACCCCGGATTTTACCTTTTTTAATGGTAAGTGGTTCTCCGGATATGGGATGGATTGTGCTGCCTTCTTTCGCCACCAACACTTTTTGACCTTCGGCTACATTGGCTGCACCACACACAATTTGAAGTATTTCGGTAGCTCCAATATCCACGCGTGTCAGTTTAAGCCGGTCAGCATTGGGGTGAGGCCACACCTGAAGCACCTGACCGACAACCACTCCTTCCAACCCACCTTTGACCGATTCCATTTTTTCCATTCCCTCAGCTTCCAGACCAAGAGAAGTCAATATGTCACAGATCTCTTCCGGTGATTCATCGAATTTGAGGTATTGCTTTAACCAGTCTATTGATACTCGCATGTGTTTGGTACCTGATAATTATTGTGCAAAGAGACGGAATTTTATCTTTATGAGCTGGACTTTCATTCCAATAAAAGTCCATCACCCTCAATCTATTTCTCCAAAAGAGTTTTGCAACCCATTTTCAAAACCGACAACAAGGTCTCAATGTGATATAAATGGGTTCTGAAGCTCAGGACAGCCAGACGAATCCAAAAAGTCCCGTCAATGGTAGTGCTGGTGACAAAAACCCGTCCATCGTTTACCACAAACGAAACGAGTTTTTGGTTGAAGAGTTGGGTATCCATATTTTCAGGCACATATCTGTAGATACAAACCGAAAGATCAGGATATGGGCCCGTTTGAAAACCCAATTGCTGCACTTCTGAATAAAAATAGCGACAAAGTAGTATTTTTTCATTCAGTGCATTGACAAATACTTCTTTTCCATAAAGTTTTAAAGGCAACCAAAGCCTGAGACCTCTAAAATGCTTGGTGAGTTCTGGGGATAGATCCGCCGGATTGGGTTCGTCCTGACTTTGGACATTGTCCTGCATATAAGAGGCGCGGTAATAATGCGCTTTGTATTGAGAATCAATATCTTTTATCAAAACAGCGCCCAGCCCATAAGAAAGAAACATTCCTTTATGGGGATCGATGGCCAAGGAATCAGCCCTTTCAATACCTTTAAAGAGATCATGGACTTTGAGTTTGTCGGGTCTTGGCAATTCGGATAAACAGAAAAATCCACCGTATGCAGCATCAACATGAAACCAGATCCCATACTTTTCTGCGATTGTTGCCATCTCATTCAAGGGGTCGACCGCTCCTGCGTCTGTGGTTCCAGCACTTCCTACCATCATAAAAGGAGATAAACCAGTCCGTATGTCTTCTTTAATCTTTGCTTCCAACTCCCCGGTGTCCATTCTAAATTCATCATTCATCCGAATATATCGGATATTAGCCTCTTCCAAACCGCAAATTCTTATGGCTTTGTGCACACAATGATGTACTTGTGTGGTGAGGTAGATGCATTGATGAGGAATTTTAGCAGATTTAACTTTTTTTGCCTCTCTGGCGGTTACAAAAGCAATTAAATTGGCTATGGATCCACCACTTGTCAAATTCCCAAGGCTTGTTTTGGGAAATCCGACGAGCTGGCAAAGCCATCGGATTAATTCATTTTCCATTTTTACAGCACCGGGGCCACCATAGAAAATTCCAGCATATTGGTTTGTTATTGCAGCAAGTAAGTCGCCCATCGCACCAGCATAAAGTCCACCTCCAGGGATATACCCTAAATGACCACCGGAAGCGGGGTTTAAGCCAATGTCGGTCATATCAGTTTTCAGTTGCTGCAATATTTGATCCAAAGACTCCACTTTTTCAGGGTCCTCCATGCGTCCTTTCATATCCGGAATGGGACGATAGGCTTTTAACTGATCCAGCTGTTGGATAAACCCAAGGGCAAAATGGATGATTTGATCATTCATCTGGCTGATTTCAGTTGCAGTTGGTTCCAGATTCTTTGATTTTGCTTGGTATTGAAGTATTTGGTCGATCATTTTTCTAACATAATTTTATGATTTACAATGGAAATGCAAAAAGAGTAAATTATCTGGTAATATTTTGTAAATTTTGAAATACCTTAGCATTCATTCACCAGACTCATTGTAACTTTATACTTTTCATGGTATTTAGGAATACCCAACCGATTAAAGATTAGACAGACTAAGGATGTATACTTCAGAGAAAATACACGAAGCATTAGATTACTTTTTTGGATTTGATGGGTTCAAGGGTAGCCAGGAGGCTATCATTAAGTCCGTTTTAAACGAAAGGGACACTTTTGTGATTATGCCGACAGGCGGTGGCAAATCACTTTGTTATCAATTGCCGGCTTTAATGTTACCAGGTACTGCGATCATCATATCTCCATTGATTGCATTGATGAAAAATCAAGTGGACTCCATTAGAGGATATGGGCAAACAGACGAGGTGGCTCATTTTTTGAACTCATCTCTCAATCGAGGGGAGATTAAACAGGTCAAGGAGGATATTACAAAAGCAAAGACAAAATTACTTTACGTGGCTCCTGAGACTCTTCAAAAAGATGAGACCATTGAATTTTTAAGTTCGGTAGATCTAAGTTTTGTAGCAGTTGATGAAGCCCATTGCATTTCAGAATGGGGCCATGACTTCAGACCAGATTACCGGAGGATCAGAGACATGATCAACGCCATTAACAAACACATTCCGATCATCGCGCTTACTGCGACGGCGACGCCTAAAGTTCAAACAGATATTGTTAAGAGTTTGGAGATGAAGGATCCGGACATTTATCTGGAATCTTTCAACAGATCCAATTTGTATTATGAGGTCAGACCTAAAATATCCAAAGAACAAACGATCAAGCAGATCATTCAAATCCTAAAAGGCTTCAAGGGACAGTCTGCGATTATTTATGTACAAGCAAGGAAAACGACGGAAGACCTGGCTCAAATTCTTCAAGTCAATGGATTGAGTGCTTCACCGTATCATGCTGGTATGGATTCCAAAGCAAGAACACAGGTCCAGGATGATTTTTTGATGGAGCAGATTGATGTCATTGTTGCAACTATCGCGTTTGGAATGGGAATTGACAAACCAGACGTTCGCGTGGTGATCCATTACGATATTCCCAAATCATTGGAAAACTATTATCAGGAAACTGGTAGGGGAGGACGTGATGGAATGACAGGAGAATGTTATGCATTTTTTGCAAATGCTGATCTCACCAGACTAGAGAAGTTTCTTAGGGATAAACCTGCATCAGAAAGGGAAATGGGTGCTCAACTTTTGGACGAAGTGGAAGCTTATGTCGAAAGTTCTGTCTGTCGCAGAAAATTTGTGCTGCATTATTTTGGAGAAGAATTTGAGGAAGACCGGTGCAAAAAAATGTGCGACAATTGCAGACATCCTAAACCCAAAATAGAAATTAAGGAAGAATTGGTACTAGCCCTTAACACGATCCTTTCTCTCAATCAGAATTTTACCATCAAACCTCTGACAGAATTTTTGTGTGGAATTAATACCAAGGATATTCTTGATTATGAGTTGGACAGACATGAACTATTTGGTCAGGGTAAGGATCGTGGTAATTTGTTCTGGTATTCACTTTTCCGCCAGGCTATCTTGATGGGTTATATTATCAAAGACATTGAGACCTATGGGATATTGAAAATTAGTGACCAAGGTTTGGAATATCTTAAAAAACCCAAGAAAGTACAAATCACCATTAACCACGATTACAGCGATACGAGCTCAATCGAAGAAGACATTGCCCCGACACAGGGTGTTGCCTTAGACCCGGCATTGTTTGCTACCTTAAAGGAGATTCGTTTGGAAGTCGCCAGAAAACACAAGGTAAAACCATGGGTGGTATTTTTTGATCCTTCTCTGGAAGATATGGCCACTCAATATCCGATTTCTATGGAAGACTTGTGCAAGATATCAGGAGTCAACCGAGGAAAAGCCGAACGCTACGGTCAGCCATTTATTGATTACATTAAAAAGTATGTAGAAGAAAATGAAATTGAACGTCCAGATGATTTTCAAATTAAACAGGTTGCTGATAAATCAAAATACAAGGTAGAGATCATAAAGTGCATTGATAAGAAAATGCCATTAGAGGACATTGCGCGCAATGTACAAATGAATATGGAAGATCTGATGGAAGAATTAAATATCATTGTGAGTTCAGGGACACGCCTCAACATCGGCTATTATATTAAAGACAACATAGATGAGACCATTTGCGACGAAATTTATGATTACTTTGCCACAGCAGACAGCGACTCTGCAGAGGATGCCTACAAGGAATTAAGAGAAGAGGACATTACTTTTGAAGAAATTCGCTTGGTCCGCCTTCAGTATTTATCAGAAATGGTCAATTAATGAAAATAGCCTCCATTCTCATTCTGAATGGTCCAAACCTTAATTTATTGGGTAGTCGTGAACCAGAAAAATATGGACAGCAGAGTATGGATGATTATTTTCAATATTTGGTTTCTGAATTTCCACAGTTCAATCTGCATTATTTCCAATCGAACGATGAATCAGAAATAATTGAAAAGATCCAACAATCCAAAGGAAAGCATCAGGCACTCGTGATCAACCCTGCCGCTTATACCCACAGCTCCATAGGTATCCGTGATGCAATTCTTGCGATCGGAATCTTAAGTATTGAAGTGCATTTGACAGATCTGAACAAAAGAGAACCCTTCCGACAAAAATCGATGATAAGGGATATTTGTTGGTGTTCGATTCAGGGATTTGGTTTGGAAGGATACCGCATTGCCATTGCAAGACTACTGGAGTATTTTCATTTGGAAGCATAGGGAGAAATTGCGACTTTGTAGTTGCAGTTTACGGACATTCTTGGATTTTTTTTATTACCAATCTTTATCCTTGCTCTTCTTTTTTCTTTGATTGCTTTTCAACTTTTGTTTTACTTTTTCATCCATTTGATCGACCATCTTTAGGATTTGCTCAGCTTGCTTTTTCTCCATTTCTTCCTGGCTTAATTCTCCTCCTTCCTGCTGATGTTGATCCTGCTGTTGCTGTTGCTGTTGCTGTTGTTGTTGCTGTTGTTGTTGCTGTTGTTCTTGCTGTTGTTGTTGCTGTTGTTGCTGCTGTAGTTGCTGCTGTTGTTGCTGCTGTTGTTGTTGCTGCTGCTGCTGCTGCTGCTGTTGTTGCTGCTGTTGCTGGATTTTTAATTGTTTTAAAGCTTTTGCCAGGTTTATTTTAGACTCAAGGTCTTCCGGATTTTTTTTGAGCGCATTTTTATAAGCATCTACACTTTGTTGATATTCCTGAGTGTGGTAGTGGCTGTTTCCAAGATTGTACCAGGCATTTGACTCATCTTTCTGATGAGGTCCAACATTTTGCAAACTTTTAAGGTATTGCTCTTTTGCTTCATTTATTCTGCCTTGATGATAAAGACTATTACCAATATTGTATTGATATTTGAAATCCGGTTTTATACTATTTGCTTTTCGATAATTTTCTTCAGCTTCCAGAAAGCTTGAATCAAGGTACAACTTGTCGGCTTTCCTGGCAATCATTGCAGGATTTTGAGATTTTGCTTGAAAAGAAAAACTGTAAAGGATAAGAATGATTGCTAAATTCCTGTTCATTTTAAAATGAGGTTTGAACAAAATAGCCAAAAGAAAAAGGATGGCAATACTCAGAGGCCATTGAAACCTGGACTCAAATTCACTATTTAGTTGAAAGCTTAAATCTTTTTTGAGAATGTGTTTAATCCTGCTTTGAATACCATTTATGAGTGCTTCTGTGTCTTGAATTTCGAGCATTTCTCCTGAAGCAGTTTCCGCAATTTCTTTTAAAAGTTTTCTATTTGGAATGGACCGAATGGCATTGCCGGTATGGTCTGTTTTTAGACCTGTTTTTGGGTCCGGCACATAAGCACCCTCTTCAGTTCCGATGGGGATGGTAATAATACTTACTCCAAGATCATTTGCTTTTTTAGCGGCAGTCAATGCATCCCCTTCATGGTCCTCACCGTCAGATAAAAGGATCAACAGCTTATGAAATCCATCTTTCTCCGGAAAAGTTTTTAAGGCCATTTCGATCGCAGCACCAAGATCAGAACCCTGTGTGGGTATTTGGTCTGGCTTAATGATTGAGCTCAGTAAGTGTATGGTTGCAATATCAGAAGTAAGTGGGGATTGGAGATATGCATCACCCGCAAAACTGATTAAGCCTGTCTTTCCAGGATTGATACTCTCGGTAATTTGTCTGATCAGCAACTGCGCTCTTGAAAGCCTGTTTGGTTTTATATCTTCTGCCAACATGCTGTTGGATGCATCAAGGGCCAGGATGATTTGTGCATTTCCGGATTGTATTTTTTGATTTTTTATACCATATTGAGGATTGGCTAAACTGAATATTAGAAATCCAAGACAACAGTACCACAGGATATTTTGAATTTTTGAAAAAGAATTTTGTGAAATCAGACTTTTCGAAAGTGATTTATTATGGCCAAGCTTTCTGAGCACCATTTCAGATCTCTTGAAAAGAAAATATCGGATGATTGAGATCAAGGGTAAGAGGAGAAAGAGCAACAAATACTCTGAATGTTCAAATTTAAACATATTACGGCATCATGGGATTTAAAAAATGACGAATAAAACTGGCAATTCCAATCATAAAAATACCTGCCCAAACGAAAATGCGGTATTGTTCGGAATATCTTTTATAGGTTCTGACTTCAATTTTGGTTTTTTCCAATTGGTCAATCTCATGATAAATTTCTTTGAGTTGTTCTCTATTGGTGGCTCGATAATATTTTCCTCCGGTTTGAGAGGAAATGGTATGCAACAATGATTCATCTATATTGACTGGCGCCATACCAAACACATATTCGCCTTGGTAGTTTCGGCCAATGGGTGAGTAAGCCTCACCTTTGGTCCCCACTCCAATAGAATAAATTTTGATTTGGAAGGTTTGAGCCAATTGTGCAGCTAACCCGGGAGATATTTCCCCGGCATTATTTACTCCATCTGTAATCAAGATAATGACTTTGCTTTTAGCGAGGGTATCCTCTTTTAATCGACTCACTGCAGTAGATATACCCATCCCTATGGCTGTACCATCTTCCAAAATGCCACATTCCAATTCATTCAACAGATTGATCAATATATTCTGATCTACCGTAAGGGGACATTGGGTAAAACCTTCGCCGGCAAATCCTACTATACCGATTCTGTCATATTTTCTTGCTTGTATAAATTCCACGGCTACCTCCTTGCTCACTTCCAGTCTGTTGGGTTCGAAATCCTGAGACAGCATGCTGGATGAAAGATCCATGACCATAAAAATATCAATGCCTTCCGCATTCACCTTTTCTTCTCTTAAAATATATTGGGGTCTGGCGAGGGCGATTATAAAAAACAAAAGACCTAAATAATTTAGCCAGGGAAAAAAGCGGTACAATTGAATTCGCACTGAATTTGACCTACTGATAAAGGATGTAGTTGGGATTTGGAGATAGGAATGGCTAATTTTCTGAGAGCCGCTTTTGTAATACAAAAAAGGAATTAAGAGCAACAATAGAAGTGCCCATGGATGGTGCCAATGAATATTTGAAATCCAGTCCATCATCTCAATTTACTGTGATCCAAAAGAATTTTTTTATTTTTACTCAAGGTAAATATGCCTCCTGAAAGTAGTGTTGTTTTATTAAACAAGGAAACAAGGAGAAGGATTGGGAAAAAAATAGAAATGACCATAAAAGCGGGAATCCAAATAAAAACTGTCTGATACCATTGGTTATTTTTTAAAACAAATCCGGCATGCCATCGATTGAGTAAACCGAGTTTTGATTGGTGCCATTTCACCCAATCGATTGGAATTTCGAACTTTTGGATTCGGATTAACCGACTGATTAAAGTAAGTTCTGAATACCCGGAAGTATATGATTGGACAAGTGGGAGGGGAACGACTTCATTCGGAAATTCAAATTGTGCTGCGGTCTCCGTCCCAAGAATTTTAGCATATGTAATTTTATTTTTTTCCTGTAAATCTTGAATAAACAATGAGTTTGATTTCACAAAATGTTCAGATAGAGAAATTAAATCGGAATGTACTTGTATTTCTGGCTGATGGTTACCGAATTTTACGAGGTCAGCCATCTGAAAAATTTTTTCAAACTGCTCCAATTGTTGCAAAGACGGTTCAAATGCTTCTAATATTTGTACAATTTCACTGGTGGTAGATTCTTTTGCGGGTATAAAAAAACCATCCGAAAGATAGCTGCGGAGAATTCTGGTCAGTTCATCGTAATGCCTTTTAATTTGCCCTCTTTGCCAATACTTTTCTTGCAACAATTTATTCAGTTCTGAAAGGGCAATTTGATCAGCAGAAGCTCCGGTTTTAAAAACCACTGGTTCCGGAATTCTCTCATCTGATTTGAAAAGTTTGTAAAGGATAAACAACATGATGCCCAACAGGATGATTCCAAACAGTGCGTATAAGTAGAGCTGATCTTCTTTGTCAGTAGCAATTATGTCTTTGATAGGTCTTAAGGATTCTGTACTATCTTGCACAAAAAATACTTTGAGACTTAGGGGCTGGGACGTCAATGTATCCTTCGGATAATAGATAGGAAATGGCAATATTTGAAATGTTCCACTATCAAATACTGTAAAGCGGATTTTTCGTACATACTTCTGATCATTTATTTTTGACCAGGCTTGTACTTCAAGAATCTCCATCCAGGATAGTGTGTCAAGTCCAGATAGTGGGTCCTGGGTAAAGTCCACAGAACTGCTTGTCTGATGAATCCACTGCTGATCACCAATAAGCATCGCAGAAGTATCCAGCTTCTGTTGAAATTCAGATTGCGCGGATAGAACCTCCGTGAAGATGAATAGACCTAGGAAAAAACGGATCCTTTTCAACATCAAACACTTCTTCGTTTAAAAAATTTAATAAGACTTTTGGTATAAGACGCGTTCAAGTCTAGTGTCATAAAGTCTGCTTTGCTTCGTAAAAATGCACTGCGAACTTTTTGATTGTGATTTTCTTGATTTTGTTGAATCAACTGAAGACCAAATTTGTCCAGTGAATCAAGCATAGTAAATTCACCGGTTTCGGCATCTCTTACAGGAATGACACCCACTGATTTCATGCTTAATTCAAGTGGATCCAACACTTGGAAACCAATCAAATCATGTCTTTTCGAAACGATTCTAAGAGACGATTCAGGAATGTTAAATTGAAAATCAGAACAAATAAAGCAAACACATTTTTTGTTCATGATTCCGTTAAGATATTTTAATGGAATATCAAGACCTGATTTTTTTTTGCCGGGTTTCACAACAAGCATTTCTCTGATAAGTCTTAATATATGTTGCTTGCCTTTCTTGGGTGGAATGTAAAGTTCAACTTTATCTGAAAAAAGTAGCAATCCCACCTTGTCCTGATTTTGAGATGCAGAAAAGGCAAGAACTGCTGCCAGTTCTGTAATCCATTCCGTTTTGAGATATTCAGTACTTCCAAAAAAAGTAGAATCACTCACATCAATCATTAACATAATGGTGAGTTCACGTTCTTCTTCAAACACCTTTACAAATGGTTGTCCAGTTCTGGCGGTGACATTCCAGTCTATGTGTCTTATATCGTCTCCGGCAGCATATTCACGGACTTCAGAAAAGGACATTCCCCTTCCTTTAAAACTAGAATACCATGCCCCTGAAAACATTTGATTGGTAAGGGATTTTGTTTTAATCTCTATTCTCTTCACCCTGGTGAGCAAGTCCTGAACTTCCATAGATTAGATCATTTTTTTTAGAGGTCCATTTTTTTTGATTTGATCCAACATAGTTTTATATTGGATCAGAATTCTAAATTCACCATAGATGGGATGCCAATTGGATTGAAAGGAAAAACCAAGGGGTGTTATGCTCCAGTTTTCAAAAGGATCACCCACAATGAATTCATGCAATGGTCCGTTCGTTCCTTCCAACATATTCTGCTTAATCCTTTGAATATTTTGGCTAATTCTCGTTCTATAATCGCTGTCTTTGTCAAAAATATCATCCAAAGTAAATGTTTGATTTTGTCTGAAAGAATAATGCCATGGGATTTCTCTCCATTTAGAATCGACCGGATCATCCATTCTAATGCTACCGGAAACAATTTGATCGGTCCACCAAATGGGAACGAATTCAAGGTTGTAGGTTTGGTACAAGGCCATGGATTTGATACCATGTTCATAGATTTTATCATTCCACCTTTTGACTTCCTCCTGAATAGATTTTCGAAAGGATTTGTCTTCAGGCCACGGAAATCTCGAATTGCCTTGCAAGCTTAAATGAGTTTCAGTCCTGCATTTAAAAGGAAATTTTTTCGACCTGTAAAAGAGTAGTTTTGTTTTTGGTTCAGCAATCGATAGGGCGAGGGTACTGTCATTTTTAAATTGGATTTCACCTTTTTTCTTGACAATTGAATTGAAATGACAGACAAAAATGGTTCCGGGATTAGGATTGCCGAATGAAATGCTACCATGCACCCACGAAGCGCTGCTATCTGCCAGATCAACCAACAAACCGGAAAATGATCCATCCTCAAATCTGCGCAAGGTCAGGAGCCTGGAATTGTCGGAGCTGCTATATTCTGAATAATACAGCTGAACTGGGCAATCGGGAGTTTCTTGTGTGTATCGGCTTACCTGTTTGCAATGGATGATTTGGGCACTTTGTAAGTGAAATGCATTTGCGATCAAAAAACTGTCCCTGATTTTCCCTTCAAAAGTACCAATTCTGTTACCGGTACTGTCTGTTAGGATGGTATTTAAGTTAGATTTTTTATAGTTTCCTTCAATTCCGTAAGTAAGATGTTTTGTAATGTTTTTAATGATTCCAAATATCTCCTTTTGATCATGAGCAAGACTAATAAAAATGATTTCACCGTGCTGATTGTATCCGGCATAATGATCAATCCATATGCCTCTTTCGGGATGTGAAAAGCGATGTTTTATTTGCTCATATCCTATGTTCTGCGCGTGACCAATCCCTTGGATTACAAGATCCATTAAGCCAATTAAAAGAATTTGTAAAAATTTAGGACACTTTATCATCATTGTTTCAACATTAAAGTCGAATCAAGGTACCTCCACTTTGGATAAGATCTGAGAAATTATTTCTTCCTGATGAATTTCTTCTGCTTCCGCTTCATAACTGAGACCTATCCTGTGACGAAGAATATCTTTTGTCATCGATTGGACATCTTCAGGTATGACAAATCCTCTCCTGTTTAAAAAGGCATTTGCTTTGGCGGCAAGTGCCAGGAAGATACTTGCTCTGGGGGAGGCACCGAAAGTGATCAGTGGTTTGAGTTGACTCAACTGGTATTTTTCAGGGTACCTGGTTGCGAAAATAATGTCGAGAATGTATTTTTCAATTCTTTCATCCAGGTAAATTTTTTGTACCGATCTCCTTGCTTTTATTATATCATCAGGATGAAGGACAGGTTTGACTTCAACAGAAAATTGATCATTGAGATTTCTTCTGAGGATTTGTCTCTCTTCTTCCATTTGGGGATAACCGACGACTACCTTCATCATAAATCGATCCACCTGCGCTTCTGGCAAAGGGTATGTACCTTCTTGTTCAATGGGATTTTGTGTCGCGAGCACAAGAAATGGCTCTTCTAATTTGAAACTCTCTTTTCCAATGGTCACCTGCCGCTCCTGCATGGCTTCCAAAAGTGCGGATTGAACTTTTGCCGGAGCACGATTGATTTCATCTGCCAAAATTAAATTGGCAAAAATGGGTCCCTTCCTAATGGCAAACTGGTGATCGGCGGGATTGTAGATTAAAGTTCCGATGATGTCTGCGGGTAGTAAATCCGGTGTAAATTGGATCCTACTGAATTTAACATCAATGGAGGCCGCCAAGGTTTTAATGGCCAAAGTTTTGGCCAATCCCGGAAGCCCTTCCAACAAAATATGACCCTTCGTAAGAAGACCAACCAGCAACCTGTGCATCATAGATTCCTGGCCAACAATGACTGATGCGTGCGACTGGCGGAGAGGTTCAAGAAATTGGCTTTCTATCGCAATCTGCTGATTAAGAGTTTCTATGTCAATGTATTGAGACATACTGATGATTTTAATTTTGGTGGTTTGTTAATTAATTACAGACATTTGTTCGTTAAAATCGTTAGAATAGAATGTCTTTCAACGCAAAATTACAGAGCCAAAGGTATTACATCATAGCACTTTTAGTTTGTTTTAACATTTTTGGTTTGAAGGCTCAAAAGGACAGCATTGGATACACGGCATACCAGTTGATACAGGATGTGTCAAATGGTCAAATTCTGGTCCGGCTTAGAAGTGAACAAAATAAATTAGAGGCATTGCAGAAACTGCTGGATCGTCAGCCCATTGATTCCAGGAATTATATGGATACCAAAAACACCATTGATCGCGTGAAGAAAGAAAGGGATTCTTTTAATTACTACTTAATGGCCGGGATGAAAAGCAATTTCAGTTTGTGTCCGGTTTATTTTTATTATGACAGAGATCATGTTGAATTAAAAAATCACAATTTCAGAAAAGCAATTTACCTGGATTCAAATTTGCAGACCAATGTTTTACCTGATTTTCGGAATTCTACCATAGTGATCATTGCACAGGCACATACAGAAGGGCAGGAACTTGATGCCTTTGTTTTTTTGGACCAGAAAGGTCAATCCTTGCCAGCACCTTGGCCAAGACATCTTCGGCTGAATGCTTTCCGACCCGTTATCAACGAATTGTCAAAGAAGAATTTCTATAAAGAAAATGGCGAGTGGTATGCCAAAAAGTTGGACAAGAAATTGAAAAAACTCTATCGTAAATCCCTGGAATGGAAGCTTAAAAATCATCGTTGGAATTAAACGAAATTGCAAAGTGAATGGATGGTTCTAAAAAATTATTTTATCGATTCAAAGATATGCTACATATCGGCACCAATGACTAAAAGTAATGGCGCATTCAAATCATAACTTATACCAGTAATAGCAATACCCGGTTTAGCATTAAATTGTTAAAGAATAGCTACATTGAGCTTCTAAACGAAGCAATGAAAATTATTGATTCAAATTATTTTTTACTCTACACCATCCACTTTTGCCACATTGACCGAATAATCCCCAATTAATTTACCCGTAGCATTCCCTGTTTCAGAATCAAAGCGATAGTGAATCCCACCGTACAATCTGGAAATCGCTGCTTCTTCAGCGATCGCTTCAAATCTTGCCTTTGAGGAAGGGAAAAAATGAGACAGGACGGTGGCAGCAGCGCTCGAAAACGTTGAGTGTCCGCTGGTGTATGCCGGAAAATTAGGGATTCCCAACAAAGTTTTAAAATTGGGAATGGCTTGGGATGGCCTGGGGTAGTGGTAAAAATATTTTGTATCCCAACAACTGATTCCCGCATCCATTACCGCATAATTCAAATAGGCGAGCACGCGGGCTGTCCGGATTGGATTCATTTTGTTTTTTGTGATGTCTTCCACCGCGATCCTGTTCCAGTGACCTGGGGGTGAATAAGTACTTATTCCATCGGAATATTTGTAAGCAATTGCTCTTTGCTCCTGGGTAAGGTTTTTGGCAATTTCCTTGAGTTCATCAGCTGCTATATTAAATTGCTCACTTCCAATGGCAGGGGGAGGTCCGGGTCTCACAGTCTCAATATTAGATATGAACCAAGGCTTGACTTTTCCAAACAATGGAGTGATGCCCACGGGTCTTTCCGGAGTTTCAAGATTTTTCCAGGACCAACCAAATCGATCGATGGCCAATTGTTTGATGGAATCAGAAATTGGTTTTGGAGTTTGTGCATTCCTCATGCCATCCGTTGATGCTCGTTTCAAAAATTCAGCTGCAATGATGGACCCAAGCGAATCTCCTGCTTGAATATCACTCAATACATTTTTTCCTGCCCACATCAGACTGTTTTTATGTTCTTCCACTTTAAGTGCAATCCATTCTTTTTCAAGTGGAAACAATGCAGTAAGCATTACCCTTGAAACTGCCGCAATGACGGCCCCCTCTGAAGGATAGGTGGGAATATCTGTTGCCGGTAATCTTAAAGAAATACTTGAATCCGCTTTTTGATGAGCCGAGCGGTTGAATTTAAATTTATTGTGCCAGCTGACAATCATTGCATCATATTGGGCTCCACTTAAATATGCCAAAGCCCGACAAGCATAAGTAGGATGTGCAAATGGAAAATTTGGATAAGCACTGGGGTTTGCTGCATTGGGAGCTCCATAGACCCCATCGACCGGAGCAGGTGGAAGATTGTATTTAGAAATAAACGCCCGGATAATTTCATTCCATCTGACGATGCCATCACCTGCCCAATATTGAATGGCTTCTATTTGCTCTGCACTTGGATTTTGAGACATGTCTTTCAAGGCACTTAATTCCTGATTGTACTCAGAACTCCCAATCGCTGCAGGAGTTGCAAGTTGTATGGCGTTCACATCGGTAATAAGAACTGTTTTCCAGTTCCCTCCAGTTTCATCCACCTTAGAATATTCGAAGGGTGTAAATTCAAAATATTCAGGTAAGTCTGCTACACAGCCTGCAAAAAATGCAATGCTTATTATTATAAATATAGTTTGATTAAATATCTTTTTCATTTTTTGACATTTTGTTTTAATGGAAGGAGTTTAATTGGATGATTTGTTCCATATTCCAAACTGGTAAGTCAGGCCCCCGGAATAAATGGAAGATTGCCCAAAATTCCTGCCGTCTAATACTTGCATGGCAGAGATAACAACACTCATTTGCTTTAGGAATGGAAAATAATATTGAATATTTAGACCTGCTCGGCTAAAGTTCATTTTATTGGAGGGGAAAGGCATGTCCTGCCTTCTGATATCATGGCCAGAAAGAGAAACCATTCCATCATAACTTGCGTAGACGTTCAGGGTATTGTTGAGCCACCAGCCCCCTAAATTAAAACCAAACATGATAGCATCTGGCATATCTACTATATTGGAGTAGATGGGTTTGTCCGTGTAGTAAAAATCTCTTTCGATGGTGATGTTGCTTCTTAAATGATAGGATCCCAGCGCTCTGAAAAATAATCCATTGTTTAATTGATAATGCGCAATGGCCCTGAGAGAACCTTCCTTTGCTCCAAGTCCCAAACTGAAAGGCTGATAATCTTTGTTGTAATTCCAAGCAGGAGTACTAAATCCTATGACCCCGTGTACTTGAAAACTGCCTGGACCCATAGTTTTATTCAAGAGAGTGGTTTTTAGCCAAAGACCAATATCCTGCAGACCTTTTTGATCGATAAACTGACCGGCGGATGGTGCAGCGGTAACATATGGAAGAGCAGCCAACAAATTGATTTTATTGGTAAGACCAAGTGAAAACATTGGCATAAAGGTTTGTCTGGTCAATGTGCCTATATTCCCATTGTCCCTTTTTAACTTACCTTCCCAGTACTGATTCCATGAATCATGTGTATATATTCCGGCAAAACAAATTCTGCCTTTGTTCATCATCAGATTGTCCACTGGAGTTTGGGACATTGCCCCGAAAGATAGAATTGAAAAAAAGATAAACAAGAAAAAATATTTAATTTTCATGGCCAAAAATATTTATAAATTGAGAAAAATGGTGGTCCTGTAGGCTGGATCAATGATTGAAATCAAAAGCTCAAGTTTCCTTTATTGAATTTAAAAGAATAATTGAAAATTAGAATCCATAATTCCCAGGAGTTTACCCCTCCCAATAGTTGGGAAGGGTAACGTATGGGTTTTAGGGGAGGTAATGAAAAACTCTTTTAATTAAAACCAATTCATTCGATTCTAAACAGTGCTATTTGTGAATTTTTATTAGAATGAATTCTTTTATTCCATATCCATTTTAATGTCTCTGGAATGTTGCATTCCCCCGAATTGATAAAACAATCCAATATTAATGGAGTAATCGGCAAAAGCGGCATCTCCTATGACCACATTTTCCGGTGTGGATCTTGCGATGTCTGATTGACTTTGCACGCGGTTTCTTTCCAGGGCAATAGGAACTGAGGCAAATACACTGAAGGCATTAAACTGGTAATTAACGGATGGTTCTACCGATATCACATATCCCGGACGTCTAAATCCGTTGCTGGCCCCAAATACATCAGCACTGGGAATTCCCTCCGCCCTGACTCCAGCACCAGCTGAAAAACGACGGCTTGTAAAATTAATACCACCACGTATCAGATACTGATCAGCAACACTCATGGTGGCAGTTTTGTATTTTATCGCAGTGGCATTCGGTGTTCCTCCTCTGGCGGTGGAGGTACCGTTTTGATCTCTAGGATTAAACAAGTAGTAAAAATTACCGTAAATACCCAACTTGGAAAACAGATTGTAGAAGGCATTGACTTCCGTTGTTATCCCGGTTCCACCATCGCCCAGTTGTATGGATTGATCAACAGGTCCCAGCAATTCAGTGGAATCATTCTTATAGAAAAAATCCATATAATTGTAGTCCCCTGTTGGTAATTTTATCCCCAGGGCAATTTGTACATTGCCTTTTGAAGAGGGCTTAAACAACCAGGCACCTGCAGAAATGCGAAGGTCGCCTAATCCAGTAGCTTCCGTAAAATGTCTGGTCTTTCCATCATGCTCATACAGAGAAGATCGCGAGGTGGATTGGAATGGAATATTGATCCCAATGGACCATCTCTGATTTAAGAATTTGGTGATTCCGATGTCTAAATTGTTGGTATAATTTCTCACATCAGATCCAGCCTCCACACGATTTTTTTCCTCATGATTTCCTCTGAAATGTTTGTAAGATTTAAAATATCTGTAAGCAAAATTTAATTGCCAGCCGTGATTGGGTTGAACAAAGTTTGTCAAACCAGTACAAGCACTTCCTGTGCTTCGGACAGCAACACAACCTTGCGCTTGACTGGGGCTTAATTGCCAGCCCAAGAAGATAAATGTGAACAATGAAGTAATAATAGTTTTCATAATTTTGATTTGGTTAAAACTGAAATTAATTAAGGCTCACAAAAGTAATTCGCATCCATGTCGAATGTCGTGTCCGATGGTTGAAACCAGTGTTTTAGGGGATGAATGTAGTCCAATATTATCTAAAAGGCAATTCCATAATTAATAATGGAATAAATCCAATGAGCGCTGTTATTCTTAAAAGTGATTTTTCTCAATTTTCAAGCCAATAATACTTACCTAAGGTCAATGACTTTAACCAAAGTGTCAGCATTAAATATACCGTGGTGTATCATTTTACCAGTGGTGTCATAATGGTATTGATCCCCATGTAATTGGCCATTCATAAAATGAATCAGCTGAAACAATTGTCCATTTTCATAAAAGACGCTGTCCCAACCCGTTTTTTTTCCTTCTGAATAATATTGAATTTCTCTGTGTTTTCCCGAAGGATAAAAATATTCCGTTTTGCCTTCCTGAAGATCGTTGCGATAACGAATAATTCCTTTCACCTTCCCATCCTTATCGTAAAACAGGCATTCTCCATCTTTTTTGCCATAGGAAAGTTTGTATTTTTTCTGCAACTCTCCGGTAGTATAGTATTCCAACAATTCGCCTTCCTTTGCTGGCTTTGATTTCCATTCATTGCAAGATATATAAATAGAAAATGTAAATAGCCATAAAATCAAAATTCTGAACTTTATTAAGTGCATCATAATTGGTTCTAATTAAAAAAAGCCATCTGTCAAATACAGATGGCTTTCTATTTAAAATGAATTTAAGCGATATAATTATCCTTTCCAGGGAAGTCTGTTATTAACCCAGGTTCCGATCTCATTGCCAAATCTGACACCTTCTTCACAGTCCATTCTCCAATGGACTCCAAGTGGAACCCTGGACCAGGCATTTTCCTGAGCCATTTCGTAAAAACTATTGAATGAACGTGGATTTCCGTTAAACTCCCTTCTTCCAAGGTGACATTTGTCCGTCATGGCATATCTGTAACCGAAAATGCTGCTGAGGGCTTCTGCACCAGCTGCTCCCATGGTTGAGTGACCGGAAGGGTAGGCTGGGAATGGAGGGCTAAAGCCGACAAAATTGTTGGCAGCCCAATCGAGCGATGGCACCCAAGTGGGGTCAATGTATTTTTGAATATAAGTTACGGGTCTTTCCAGATTGTAAAGGTATTTAGAATACCAACAGGCCACAGCTGCTTCGTGCAGAGCAATACCCACTTTAGCAGCCATCACGATGGCAGTTTCCAGATTGCTTTTTTCAATTTCCAAAACCTGATTGCCAATTGCAATCCAACGAGGTCCAGGACTGAAGGTCTGACCCAACAAATCATCGCTCCAAAACTCACCAACCCACTGATCTTCTTCAGCTTCAATGGCATTGTTGCGAGTCAATACTTCATAACCCTGACCGTAGTAAGGTGATTTAGGATCCGTACTGTAAGGAAGAGGTTTTCTGCATGTTTTTTCTCCATCTCCTCTTATGACAAAGGTTTTGCAACGTCCATACACACCACCCATTGGTTGATCAGGTCCCGGAGGAGTTGGTCTCCAATCTCCTTCTTTTTTGTAGGCTGTGTTCCAATCATATCCTTGGAAAGGATTTTTATAGTGGTTGTAGGCAACAGGGTCATTGGTAAACCAATTCCATACAACTTCAGCCACGTCTTGACCTCTTTCTACAGAACGCTCAAAAACTTCCTGAGATACCTCTCCGCGGTATTTTGCATTGAGACGGGCATTGAGTTGAGACATCCAGGATTTGTGTTCAGCTGTCTGATCCACAAAAAATCTGGGCATCATCACATTGTACACTGCATTCACCACAGTTGGCCAGTGATATTCTTGATTTTCAATGATTTTAGGGAAACTAACTTCAGGAAATGATGTGGCGATGGATTTGTACTCTGAAAATCCAGGGGCACATGCTTCATAAATAGCAATTCCCATGTAAGCCAAAGAAGTTGGAGCGGGTCCGGGACGGTAGCCGGCCGCATACCTCTCAATTTTCAAATACACATCGTTCCATTCCCAAACGGCTTCATAAGGATATGAACTGACCTTGTTGTCGTCAGTTGTGGTATTGTTGTCCCCGTCCCTGTTACATCCGGTGATGAGGGTAACAGCAAAGAACAACACTACAAGTTGAAATAGTAATTTGTTAAAGTTTATCATGATATAATATAATTTTTTCGAGGCAAAGATAAGGGTTGCCAACCCCACAAAGCCTTTAAAATTATTAAAAAGTCATTAAAATTGGGGTCATTTATTCAATATGAAACCTTGAAAATCAATACAAAAGCTAATTTGGCCCCTGGGATTATGGCATGGTTATTAAAGTCAATTTATTCCAGTTGGATTTTATTTATCTTTACATTTTATGAGAAATAAACGTTTTAAATATTTAAAAAAAATGAATGTGTGCTTAAAATACTGATTATTGAAGACGAGCGTAAATTGGGTTTATCGATCAGAGATGGTCTATTAGAACAAGGGTTTGAATGCGATCTTTATTTTGATGGCAATGCAGCTTTGGATGCAGCCCTGGAAGAAAAATATTCAGTAATCGTTTCCGATGTGATGCTGCCCGGTCTATCGGGGTTTGAATTAATCAAAAAAATCAGAGGGGAAGGCATTCACACTCCATTTATTTTCTTGACGGCGCTTGCCCAAATGGAAGACAAATCGACAGGATTCGAATCCGGTGCCGACGATTATTTGGTCAAACCTTTCGAATTTAAGGAGCTTTTAATGAGAATAAAGGCACTTGCAAGAAGACCCATTGATACTTCGATCACATCGGTGAAGAATTTTAAATATTTTGACCTTGAAGTGAATTATAGAACCAACTCTGTATATCGCAGCTTAAATGGCAATAGAATTCAATTGACACCCAAAGAATTTGCCTTGTTGGATTATTTTATCAGAAATCCGGAAAGGATCATTTCAAAAGAGGAGCTTTGTGAGAAAGTTTGGGAGTTGGATTTTGATACAGGCACCAATATTGTAGAGGTTTATATTAATTTTTTACGAAAGAAAATTGACAAAGATCATTCCGTTAAACTGATCCATACTGTGTACAAGACAGGTTACATTTTTAAAGCGGAGTAAATGCAGATTAAGACCCGATTAACACTGCACTACATTCTCCTGTTTGCTTTGATTCTGGGATTTGCTTTGTCATTTTTTTATTCTAAATACAAGGAAATTCTGGTGCAGGACAATTTCCAGAAAATGAAAGCCCAGTCATCAGTCTTGGTGGATCGGATTTGGACTGAGAAATCGAACATGGGTAATTACAAGGATACATCCTTTCTTCCTTCAAGTTTTGATTTGGAGATTTTTGACCAGCAGTATCACAAACTGTTTAGTTTAAGTCCTGTCCCAATAAAGATTCAATATTCCGATTTTTTAGAATTAATGGATCAATCAGAGATCCGGAGATTTGGATCAGGCAATCAACTGATCATTGGATTTATCAAATCGGTGGGGCATGGAGAAAAATGGGTCGTCATTGCCCAAAAGAAAATGGGCAGTAAGGAGTTGAATGATATCAGTAATTTGTTGTTATTAACCTTCTTATTGTCATTGGGTATTGCGGCCATTGGGGGATTCTGGTACACCTCCCATTCTCTAAAACCTTTCAAAACATTAAATGATCAGGTGGACAATATACTGCCATCCAGTCTGGACACAAGATTGAAAGAGACCAAGGAGGGAGATGAAATATCTCATTTGATCACTACTTTTAATAAAATGCTCGATCGGATCGATGAAGCATTTGCTTATCAAAAAAACTTTATTTCAAATGTGGCGCATGAGCTCAAGAATCCAATTTCCGTCATGACTTCCCAATTGGAGCTGTTGCTGAGAAGCAAAAACAGATCGGAAGAAGAATACCGGAAAATTACTCAGTCCATTCTGCAGGACTGCTTCCGCCTTTCAGACATTACTGACAACTTAATGCAGTTGGCCAAAATTCACACCCTCAAAGGAAACTTCAAATCAGAGTCTTGTCGAATTGAAGAACTTTTGATGGATTCTAGAAAACAAATTCTTCGAGCCAATCCGGATTATAAAATACACATAAACTATGAGGGGATTCCTATGTCAGAAGAACAATTATACATACAGGGAAACCGTTCGCTTTTGTGTTCCGCATTTATGAACATCATCGATAATTGTTGTAAATTTTCGCAAGACCAATCTGCTTTTGTGGACATCCGGATTCCAGAATCCGGTGCCAGAGAGATCGTAATCAAAGACAACGGGCCAGGTATTGAGGAAAGTGAGTTGTCTCAAATATTTAAACCGTTTTACAGGGATGCAAGAACGAGAAACAAACAAGGTACTGGGATTGGTTTGACAGTGGTTGATTCAGTGATAAAATTACACGGTATTGATCTTCAGGTTCGATCAAAAATTGGTTTGGGAACAGAATTTCACCTATATTTGCCGAATGGTAAGGACAAGTCCTGATGTCTGCCAATGAATGACCATGAAAAAATATCTGAATTTTTGGAATTTCATCCTTTTAGCGGTACTATCCTCTGTTACATTTTTTGAATATTTTACCTCAAATTCAAAGGACTATAAATCTGAAATGTTAAATGAATGGACAGACCTCTTGCTGGAACTTGAAAAATCCACTGCTGGATACCGTCCACCCGTAGCTGCCAGAATGCATGCCTACCTGGGATTGGGAGCTTACCTTTCTTCTGTGACAGAATCCGAATTTGAGGACCTTAGCTGTTTTCTTCAAAACATGGATAATCAGTCTGACGTCGTTACGATCGGATTAGATGCAGGACTTTCTGTAAATAGTTGTTATTCCCGTCTGGCCGAATTGTTTTTTGTAACTGCTCCTCCGGCACAACTGGGTAAAGTCAAATTACTGGAATCTAAATTTCGCAAGAAACTGGGAAATCGATTGGACCCGGAAAAGAAGATGAGATCGATCAGTTATGGGTTTGAAATGGCGGAAAAAGTTTGGAAGTATTCCATGTCTGATACCCATGGCCACGATGCGTTTTTGTATAATTACGATGAAAAATACATTCCGCCGGAGTGTCCGCTGTGTTGGGAAAAAACTGGAGGCAGGCCCATGCCGGCTTTGTTGCCAAATTGGAAAAACGTCAGAACTTTGGTAATAGATACCGGTGATTTGCAGGTGATTCCTCCTCCTGCATTTTGCCCGGAGGAATATAGCCAGTATTTTTCCCAGGCTTATGAGCTGATCATGATCCAACAAAATCTAAATCGTGAAGAAAAGTGGATTGCAGAATTTTGGAGCGATGACAAAGCAGGTCTGACCATGTCACCTCCGGGTCGTTGGATTTCAATTGCCAAAGAAGCAGCTGCCCTCATTGATTTAGATTTTCGGACACGCTTGCAGATGAACATGGTTCTTGGACTAGCCATGTCTGATGCGGCAGTGTTGATTTGGAATGCTAAATACACTTATCATTTGATGAGACCTGAGACCTTTGTTAAGAAGTTCATTAATCAGGATTGGTATTCCCACATTCCTTCTCCTGCTTTTCCAACCTATCCATCAGGACATGCTGCGTTTGGTGCTACCGCAGATGTAATATTAAGCGCATACCTTGGAGATCATTTTGCCATGACAGATTATACGCACCATGGGAGAAAAGAATTTGAAGGCGATGCACGTAGTTTTAATTCATTCAGAGAAATGGCCATCGAAAACGCCTGGTCACGGGTATTGGCAGGAGTACATTTTCGAATGGATTGTGATGCTGGCTTGGATCTTGGTTATAGGTCTGGATATCTTTTTAAATCCAAAATTGGTTTGATAGACAACAATGCCACATTCAGTATGGAAGGCTCAAATCTTAAGAAGACCAATTCCATTTTTTAATGTCGTATTTGTTTTTATAAGAATAGGGATTGTTAATCTCGGCTTTTTGTCATCAAAACAGGAATAAGCTCCATCTAATTCCCTTACCTGATTGTCTCTGAGACTAGAAAGCATTTATTTCATCGTATAATTTGAATGGTCAATTCTAGTCTCTGATTAAATGATCCTGAAATACTAAATACGTATTTGCAGTAATGGCCATAAAGTCAGTGCAAATATTGGCTTAAGAGATCATTCGAATGATGGTTAAATACTTTCATCTTTTGGTATACTTTAATATGAAAACACCATACAATAAAACCATTTTGAGTGCTGAGATTTTTTTGTTTTGAGCTCCATTGGAATAAATATGAAAGCACATATGTCCAAAATAATTTTTACAAATCAACATTCCCACTTTTTGTCGCGCACGACTGAACGATCCAAGCTAAAAGCTTGGTAGAGTGCGACAGCACTCTAAGTGAAGGAGCCGCGAAAGCGGAGTACAAAAAACGCAGCCTTTTCTAAGGCGGCATCTTCCTTGGTTCTATTGATCTTTATTTGGTTCATTTTGCAAGGTTCTCTGTTGGGACAGATTTTGGGCGCTGTATATTGCCGCTCCATAATGTCATTTCATTTGGATGGTATGTTTGATGAGTGCATCATATTAGTTTCAGTTAAAGGAGCGACAATATAAGGCGCTATTTCCAAAATCTGTCCTTCTTGGGCCGCTGACGAAAAGGCTCGTAATATTATTCATTATTTAGATTGAAATATCAGGAATAATGATGGTTTTCATGCATTTCAATGCGGCTTAGGGCTCCGCAGCTCGGGTACCCAACCAGCGAATTTCGCGGTCATGCTAAAAACTGTCTGAGCCCAACCGAGGAGCTACCCACTATGACGGAGTTGGCGAAGCGAGGATTGTGGAGCCCAGTAGGAGAGGTAGAGGCGAGTTTTTTTAGCATAGCGAAAGAGCTGCAGTTGGGTGAGCGAGGTGATCGTAGCGAAGTATCCTGCCACGCAGGATACCATCGTACGACAGTGCGATGGCGAAGTGAACCGCGAAAGCGGATAATTGAAACAGCGAACTATCTTTGTTTTATCCCTTGCGCCTTGCCCCCAATTTATTGGTGGGGGCTCCTTCACTTTTTGAGCTGTTCCCTCTATGGCGGGACAAGCTGCTCAAAACTGCTTCGCAGATCGTTCAGTCGTCTTTTGACGGCCAAAAGAAAGTAACATGCATGTAGTTTGAAAAACAAAATATATTTTTTAAATTACAATAGGTGTTATGGGCTTCTATTTTATAATAACGTTTCAAAATTAGTATTCACTTGTAAATCACTGGTCACATATCAAATTTAAACTTATTTTGGACAGGTGTGATATGAATGACAATTTGAGTTCAATCAAAATAGAAATCAAGGATCAAAATGAAAAGGACATTAAATTAATAATTTAAGAAAAATCCAACTGCTATTTTATTTTTATCCTCCGTTGTACATACATTTGATTGAAAATCAGCTAAGCCAATTTTGGTTTAAGAATTCATTCTGAATCAGACCTTTTATTTGTTGCACCCATGATTTTTAAAAAAAACAAAGCCCATCTTTTTCAGACAGGCCCGTTATTTTATCGTTGTTGTATGAATTGATTCCTATGTTAGGAAGAATTTGTTATTTCGAAACGGTCTTTCCGTTCTTTAGGGACTTTTCAATACTGCCATCAAAATACTTGCTAAAGACATCATCCCATAGGTAGTGACCGATGCTTCTACCCATTTTTAAACCTTCAATATTGTCCGCTTGAATGTGATATCCACCCATCACCCTAGAAATCCCTGCCATATCAGCAGTGGCTGTAAATGTTGGGAGCGGCAATGAGATTGGATCTCCCGGCGTTTCGGTAATAATACCTGGTTTTCTAATTTCTTCCTCACCAAATCGATCACTTCCTGTGAATAATTCCAAAACTTTGGCACAGGCCCCGCTCACAGTGCTGTGTCCTGAAACATAGGCAGGAAAAGGTGGTGAAACAAAATTGGCCGGAGAATACGGATGCCAGCAATTGGCCGGAATTTCCTGAGTGCCTTTGTCAGGTCCTCCCCATCCTTTGATTTTTTTATCTGGATTGTAGCATCTGACCAGCGTCCATGGCCTAGAGCTGTCATAATATCTCTTGGTTTCCCAACAAGCGATGAAAGCATCCATAGCCGTGATAGCTACAGTAAAGAATAATTTTACATCAGTGTCAAGATCATTTTGATCCCTGACAGAAACCATTTGGGCAAATTGCAGCCAATGGCCAGCCTGCCCAGTTGATCTTGGCCCATCCCTCATAAACTCTATAATGCATTTTCTCTCTGGTGTCAGATTTGCATTAAAATCGATCACTTCCTGGACTTCTTTTTCCAATTGTTCAGATCCGAATTTTGGGTATTCGGGTGCTCTAAACTGTGCAGATGATTTTAATCCGAAGGGCTTTACACGATACCAATGTGGTGTCAGAAAATTGACCAAGAAGGTATCCCCTTTTGCATCTACAAAAGGCAGAGGATGCCATTTATCAGGGTTGATCACCTTCTTGTACGACTGGACCGGCGTGTAATAGGTATAATCAGAAAATGGCAGGCCGTTTGAACCTATTTCATTGCCATGTTGATTTGCGCCATCATTTTTTCGGTAATCGATTAATGCTTTTGCGACTTTATTGCCAACTCCTTCTGGAGTAGCCATGTCTGTGCTTTTATTGTTTGGATTAAATCCTCTTTTTGTAAATTCTTTGGTTAACAGCTCTTTATCGGCAGGATATTGATCCAACATGGTCCTGTACATGGCATAAGCGATGGCAATTTCTTTGTTTTTTTTCGTTCTTTCAGCTTTGGGACGTCTTGCACTGGAACCCAATTGAGAACCAACGGCTTTATCATCATAAATGGCCCATGCATCATACATGGCATTGATTGTGATTCCCAATTGTCTGGATTGGATGGTAGGTCTTGCACCTACCCGATCTACATCGTTTGCTGTCACTTCAAGAGCAAGTTTCAACCAATCATAGGCTGCACTGGGTTTATAGTTTGAAGGATTTTTTTGGGTAAAGCTTGCGGTAGTAAAATGGAATACCAGCCAAATAATACAAAATAATTTTTTCATTACCTAGTTTTGAGATGATACGTTAAGTTTGCAAAATTATAGGGGTGGACCACTTTCCCGACAATTGTTTTGTGAATGTCCAATTATGATGGATGAAAAAGGGATAATAATATGCGAATAAGTTTTGGACGGTGATTCATTTTCGAAACATATTATGATTATTAAAGTGAATCTAAACTGTAAAAATGATTCATCCTAATATTTATTCTGCTTGACCATCAATTTGTTCTAATTTTGTGGAAGAAGACTATTAAGAGCTAATTGTACTTTAAAATTCTATAAAAGCCAAGTACTGCAGAATATATGCAAACAAGAAAAATAAAATATTAAAAACGTGCTATGAATAATGCACTAAGATGTCTGGTGATTGATGACGATCCATTGATTTGTGATTTAATCAAACATTTTTGTTCAAAGATTTCTCAAGTCCAATACTGCATCTCAGCGGGAAATGGTACTGACGGTCTTCAGGTTCTTTCTTCGCAGGAGATCAATCTCATTTTTTTGGATTATAACTTGCCGGATATGAAAGGAGATTATTTATTGGAGTTGAAGCGGAATAAGGTACCTGTGATCATGATTACTTCCGAATCCGATTTTGCAGTTAAATCCTATGAATACGAAGACGTATTGGATTTTCTGGTAAAACCCTTGTCTTTTGACAGATTTTACAAAGCAGTCAGCAGGGCATTTATAGATAGAAACAAAGAGATGCACGTTCCGGAAGTCCAGGCTGTTAAATCTGATTTTATATTTATCAAAGATGGAACAAAAAAAGTAAAAGTTGTTTTTGAGGAATTGTTGTTTTTAAAATCCGAAGGTAATTATATTTCCTTTGTGACTAAGGACAAATCCATTCTTAGTCTGATGACTTCAAAAGACATAGAGGATAAACTTCCCGGCAATTTTTTAAGGGTGCACAGATCTTATTTGGTCAACATGAATAGAGTGGATTCTGTTAGTTCAGAAGAACTTATTATTGGAAAATATACCATTCCAATCAGTCATAAGCACCGAAAAGAAGTGATGGATTTTATTGGAGATGGAGAAGGTGTGTAGATCGATGATTTATTCCACTACCAACTTTCTAACTACAAAGGATCCATTCTGATAAATCCGCAAATAATAAAGACCTTTGGTCAATTGTGAAACACCCATCTGGATGCTTTTGCCTTCATCCCGGTCTTCAAATGTATTTGACTTGATTACTTTCCCATTGGTTTCAAGTAGTTCTATGCGGATTGACCCCTCTCCTGATCCAATGACTGTTATTTCAACTTGATCGGATGCTGGGTTGGGATAAATGCTCACAAGTCTGGGTGCCCATTCCTCTTTCGTAGATACCTCAGATTCAACTTTAAAATCATATTGAAATCCGGCACCAAAGTCAGGGTTGAAGGTTTTTAAGGGGGCGTATGCCGTATTTACCTTTCTCGAAAACCTTGCAAATCCAGACCCCAGATTGCTATAGAACCAAAAATAAAGCCCATCATGGCTGCGATCATTCACCTGCAAGGTATAACAGCCATGGGGTAAATTGAGCTCATCTCTATAGGTCGTATTTGCTGTCAGACCATTTCTTTCTACCACCGTATTTCCGGCCGAGTTTATAATTCGGTAGCTGTTGTCAGTTCCAACGGTATTGGTCTTAAATTCAAAATGTAAATTGCTTCCATATTTATCCACCAATTGATATTTTGAAATCAGACGGTTGTTATCAGGATGCTCATCCGTCTTGTTATTGGGCATTGAGACCACCACTTCAAATTCACCCACTGCTTCATTTCCTAAATATCCGTCCACAGGGATAGGGAGGGAAATCAGAGCGGTGTCCGATGGGTTTAAACTACCATTCCAATGGTATTGATATATGGCCTCTCCTTTTTTACCGTAGGAGATGAGACAAGATTTTAGTATTTCAGAACCGGAATTTCTGATGAGTAAGATGGGCTCGCTGCAAGAGGGATTAAGTCTTTCATACTCTACTCGTCCCGATGATGGCCGCAAAATTTCTTCGATGGCTACATCATTGCTAAAGGAATAATTCCCATAACTTACGATTTGTGAAGACACCAAATAATTTGCCTGCGTCAAACTAGGTAATTCTACACCATAATCCAACATCAATGAATGGTCCGGACTAACTTGGGAACTTACATCAAATCTGTGCAAATCAGTGGCTGCTCCAGGACACCATCCTGCCCTGTCAAAAATCCAGGTACCTCCTTGAGGATATATCGGGTTCCATGCGCATTCTTTCCAAACATCAAATTGGTATTTTCTATTTCCTGAGGCTGTGATGAAATGTTTTTTGGGTGTAAATTCTCCATTTTGTTCGTGACCTGTTACAGACAATCGGACTTCATGATAACGGGCAGCAGGACTAAGTTTTAATTCTCTTGGTTCGAATTTAGTGTTGTTGGTGATTTCATTGAAATAACCTCGATCAAATGGCCAAATATTGGATATGTTGAGGACTTTTCTTTCGGGTACTCCTTTAATAAAAGCAAATTTGATGTTAAGCTCTTCCTGCCATGCTCCAAATTCAACACTCAATAATTTCTTTCCTTTCAAAATGGGCGTAAAATCGGTGACGTCGAATACAAAGGTCTTACCATCTTTGCCAAGATCCAAACCATTGCCATAAGGAGTGACCAATGATAGTAATTCATATTTGGCCGGTGATTTTCTAAAATATTTTAGAGGTTTGACGGATAGTGATCCATCGGGTGTAATATAGATGAAATCAGGAATTTCTCCAGCTTCATTGTACACGGCTTCATCACCAGACCGGAACAACCAGAAAGTAGAATCCAAGATCAGATCGTTGTTTTCTACCCTGTATTGCTTCACCCTCGATGGCCCTTTATAAATGGAATCCAACAATGGGACATCTTCCACATTAAAACCGGTGTAATTGGCAATGATGAAGGCTACAGAAGGTCGGTAATCTGAAGGAATAAATTCCGTCAATAGCTTGTCCGCTCTTTCGCTGTGTCGCGGAAGGGGGTAATTCAATTGAGCATTTTGTTGCATGGGTGCTAGGTCATTTAGTAAAACACCATTGGATTCTTGCATATCGAAATAAAAAAGCAAATGTTCAAATTGCGGATGGGATGGATTAATCTTTTGGTGCATCCAATTCTGAATATCCAGACTGTCCAGTTCTTTTTTCCAGATTGTCAAATTCCGCATCCTTCCATAGTACACTCCGTCATAACCCAATGCTTCACCAATTCTCAAATTTTGCAATTGTATTTTTTTCGTTTTTCCCGTGCCCGACATCCATAGTCTTCCGTTTTTATAAATGCGCATATTTCCTGTCGCACTATTTTTTGTAAAGGACCAGTGATTCCAACTTGCTTCATACTCATTCAATGCGGCTGCTTTCTCAATCCGGTCATATGAACCAGCTACAAATCCACAATCAAAATATATGGATCCGTTGCTCCAGGGAAGGTGAATGTTGAGTGCACGTTGACCATTTGAATCAAATGCTTCTAATACCGAACCATTGCTTGGTTGAAGATGGGCTGTACCATAAGCCCAGAAAGAAATGCTCAACTCTTCACTTAAATGACTCAATTTCCCATGGTTTATTTCTGCACCAACACCATCCCAAACGATGCTTCTCTGCTCTGAACGGGTAGAGATGGATTGTACATTATTCTGAAGTTTTTGCCAGCCAAACACTGGTTCTGCCGCTTTGTTGTTTTTGGAAAAGGAAACATCCATTAACAGGGCGCTGCTGCCATTCCAGTTAAAAGTGCGGTAGAAATGAAGAATTTTGGATTCAGCTTTGCTGAAATCAGAATCTAAGAAATATACTTCAGTAAAGCCTTCGGTATGAGGTGCAAGAAAATTTATCGCGGCTTGATTGACTGCCTTCATCCGTATTCGGAAATTCTGCAACTGCGCACCTCCTTCAATGACGGGCCACTCGATGGCTGAAATATTTCCAGCCCTCAAACCCGCTGCGAGCAGTTCTGTCGAGCTGAAAAGGAATTGCCCTCTGAATACGCCTTCTGCTGCATCAAAACTAAATTGACCATCCGCATTGCCAATTTTAGCCCTGGCCTGTTGATTCATTTGGGTGAACTGGACCCTCTTCTGCAGGGCCTGATAATACGTAAATGTCTGTTGAAACTGATATTCAAACGTATGATCGTTGAATCCACTTATATCATAGTTGTTTTGAATGGCCTGAGTACTATCAAGTCGCTGGCTATCTGTGACAAATGTATTGCAACTGTAATCCCATTCATAACAACCCACATTCCCATTGCCCACCGCAGCATTGTGACATCGCATGTTGTAATACATTAAAATCTTCCGAAAATCTTGATTCGGATCATCAGGGAATTGCCACACTCCCTGCCTACCGGCACTATCCCAAGTGAGGGTTTGAACCCATATTGTATCCTGCCCTAAGACTTCCTGGTTACAAAGTGAAAAAGCCATTAAAACCACTAGAGACGCCAATAACTTCATATATCAAATTTAGACTGCGAATATAGAAGGATTTTGGCAGATTCGATTGACATCATTCGTAATCTTGTTTGGAGAATAATTTTAGGCTGGGGCATTTAAAATTTTACAACAAAGCATCACCAATGGACGTTTATCTTAACAAATTGACTAGAATGAAATTAGGAATTTTGTGTTTTATTTTTTTGGTGTAACCAATTGCTCTTTAATTCCAATCCATGATCAGTGCAAAGAAAAATTAAATCCGGATTGCTACTGTACCAAAGAATACAATCCTGTCTGTGGATGCAACGGTAAAACCTATGGAAATGCCTGTACCGCTGAGTGTTCTGGGATAACGATGTATCAACCCGGTGCTTGCAAGAAATAAAGAGCGAAATTGTTTATCCACCATGAACCCTCTTATTCCCCTCATTCAAAAAGAATTTCATTGTCGTGTAATCCTGGAGAGCAGATCCAGAATATTTCTCTGTTTGAATCAAGTAAAGATCGGGCAGCTAAACTGGCGTCCCAATGATCAATCCAATTCTATTCAAAATCTAATCCTGCATTTGTGTGGAAATATGAATCAATACATCTATTCAAGCCTTGGAGATCATCCGGATGAAAGAAGACGCGATGATGAATTTGTCAATCAGTTGCATTTGTCTCATCTGGATTTGCAAGAATTGCTGACAAAAACCACAGAAAATGCCTGGGATATTGTACAAAAGGTAGATGAAAAAAAGCTATTGAATATGTACCGCGTTCAGTGTTTTGAATTAAGTGGATTTGAAATCATCAGCCATGTCATCGAGCACTTTAGTTATCACACGGGTCAGATTGCATTATTGACCAAAATATTGACAAACCGCGATCTTGGATTTTACAAGGGATTAAAACTAAACTGATCAGATGCCAAAGGAATTTTTATTTTTTTTTATTTTGTTACATAGTATGGTAGTTTCAAACGCGCAAAAAGATACTTTAATTTATATAGGAGATCCCATGTGTTCCTGGTGTTATGGATTTGGACCTGAATTGGAAAAACTGATAAAGTCAAATGCCACATTGAGTTTGAAAATTATCACCGGCGGGTTGAGACCAGACGGAAATGAAAATTTTATCCAGCTGAGGGATTTTCTCCGATCTCATTGGGAAGAAATCCATGTCAGAACGGGCCTTCCATTTAAATATGATATTTTAAATAACCAGAATTTATACTACAACACGGAGCCAGCTTGCAGAGCCATTGTAAGCATTAGGAAATTGAAACCATCGATCGAGTTGGATTACTTTAGAGCTCTCCAAAATACATTTTACGCAAAAAATCAAAATCCTGTTTCATTGGAAACATTCAGTAATTTAGCTACAAATTTTGGGATTGATGGCGAGCTTTTTAAAAAGACATTTAATTCATCGGAGACCATCCACCTGACCAGACAGGATTTCGCCATGGCTCAGCAATTGGGAGTCCGTGGATTTCCAGCTTTATTGTTTAAAAATGCCAAAGGTAAAGTCCGCACTCTTTCAAATGGATATTCCACATTTTCCGATATGCAAGCCAATTTGAAGATGCTTTTAAATTCAAATTAAATTTTATATTACACCTAATGTTGATCTCTATATTTAAAATAAGTTTTTTCTGTTGTGTTTGTTTAGTTGTGGTATCGTCTTGTTCGTTATCAAAACCCAGGACGGCATTCGATTTGAAACTTACAGGACAAGCGCCGCGTTATTCGGATTCTTACTATTGGGCCGCATTACCGGCAAAAAATGATCCGTCTGATTTGATTCCAAAGGGTTTGAAGACCATGAATCTTCAGGAGGTGGATGTTTTTTTTATACATCCTACTTCCTATATTCGCAAGAAACACGGCAAAACATGGAACGCGGATCTTCTGAACAATCATATTAATGAAATAACAGACAATGGTGCCATAAAATACCAGGCAAGTATATTCAACGAACAAGCTAGGGTGTATGCCCCAAGATACCGGCAAATGGTGTATTCAGGTTTTTCCACAAAGGACCAAGATTCTAAACAAAAAGCCCTTGATCTGGCGTACGAAGATATTTACAATGCATTTCTTTACTTCTATGACAACTTCAACCAGAATAGACCGATTGCCATTGTTGGACATTCACAAGGAGCCTATCTGGCCCTACGATTACTCAAGGAAGTATTTGACAATGAACCCATGAAAAATAGACTTGTCATAGCCTATATTCCAGGTTTTCCCATACCTGTCAACAGCTTTAAATTTCTCAAACCTTGCCAGTTTGCTGAGGAAACTTCTTGTGTCTGTAGTTGGAGATCTTTTAAAAAAGGATTTGATCCGGATTGGCTTCTAAAAGAAGAACCCGCCATCGTGACCAATCCCTTAATCTGGACCACAGAACCGATTGATGTGCCCTCAAGCGAAAATCTGGGTTGGTTGCTAAAAATGGAGGATGGTATTTACAAAAACGGCCCGGGTGCACGAGTTTATAAAAGTATTTTGTGGGTAGATAAACCGAAATTCAAAGGCAGTTTCTTGCTAAGAACAAAAAACTACCACCGAGGGGATTTCAACCTGTTTTATATGAATATACGGCATAACTTTAAGACAAGGGTTGGCGCATATTGGAAGGGTTAGTCATTGGCGATTGTTTAAACCATACTGTGAATGAAAAAAATATTGGTCACCGGCGGTGCTGGATATATAGGAAGTCACACCATCGTCGATTTAATTCAAAACAACTACCAGGTAATTTCTGTAGACTCCTACCTGAATAGTTCTGAGGATGTTTTTGAAGGAATTGCTAAAATAACGGGTGTTAGTGTAAAAAACATTCCAATTGATCTGGCCGCAACAGAATCTTTAAATTTTTTAAAGGAGCAGGTGGGTAAAGTGGATGGAGTCATTCATTTTGCCGCGTTAAAATCCGTTGAAGAGTCCGTTCTAAAACCACTTAGCTATTATCAAAACAATCTGGGTAGTCTCTTGCATATATTGAAATACATTGAAGAAATGGCCATTCCTCATTTTATTTTTTCTTCCTCATGTACTGTTTATGGTGAGGCAACCGAATTGCCGGTCACAGAAGATACGGTTTTTTCTCCTGCAACTTCACCGTATGGTCGCACAAAGCAAATAAGCGAATACATGATACAGGATTTTTACCAAAATTCCAATTGGGATTTAAAGGCAATTTCATTGCGGTATTTTAATCCGGCGGGTGCACATCCTTCTCATCTGATCGGTGAATCTCCAGCAAATCCTGCACAGAATTTGGTTCCTGTTATCACTGAGACCGCCATCGGTAAAAGAAAATCCATGACCGTTTATGGCACGGACTACCCGACGAGGGACGGTAGCTGTATCAGAGATTACGTTCATGTTTCAGATTTGGCAAGAGCCCATACACTTGCGCTTCATAAGCTTGAATCCACAAAAAATACAAGACCTGTTGATTTTTTTAATTTGGGTATGGGCCAGGGCGTTACTGTTCTTGAAGCCATCCAGGCTTTTGAAAAAGTAAACAAGCTCAAGCTAAATTATATTCTCGGACCCAGAAGGCTTGGAGATTTACCAGCTGTATATGCAGATAATTCTAAGGCGATTGCTCTACTTGGTTGGAAGCCCATTTACAATATCGAACATATTATGAAGGATGCATGGGAATGGGAAAAACTCAGCACAAAATAAAAAAGTCCGGTTGTTTTCACAGCCGGACTTTTTTAAACCAAACCCTTTTATTTAAATCCCAGTTTTTACAACCTTGTAATTATTTATTTTTTCTCCATCTTTAATCCTAATCAGGTAAGTAGAGTTTTTCAATTCATTTGTTTCCAGCTGAATCGTATTAGGCCCCTTGAATACATGTTGTTTTGTATGAACGATGGTTTTGCCCAATAAATCAACAATGTCAATCTGGAGTATTTTATCCGAGACACTGTTGTAATCCATCCACAATTGTTGGGTAAATGGATTGGGATAAACCTGGGTCCATTCCTCAATGCCCTGGTTGGGGTCACCAATCAGTGTTCCCGGTACTTTTAGATTTAAAGTGTAATCTTCTACTTCTCCATAAGAGAAGTTACCGCAAGGATTCGGATAACCACCATAACGGACAGACACTCTCAACCTGACTTGTGCAGTGGCTGCTCCGGAAGGAACGGTAAAAGTCCTTGAAAGCAAACTGGTGCTTGCCGAAGCACTGGATAGAATCTGTTCACCCGCATCTGCAAAATCTCCGTCATTGTTAAAATCAATCCAGGCTCTCCAATACAAAGTTCCCGAACTTCCCGTAGTACCCGCTTGATAATTTAAGGTATAACTGGTGCCTTTGGTGAGATCTGTTACCATTGCACTGCCATCATAGTAACCTCCATCTTTACCTGAAATCCTGTCAATGGTTCCAATTTTAACTCTGGCCAACCATTCATAATTGGCATTGTTTCCTTTGGAAGTACAATAGCCTGAACTTAAAGTGGTAAAACTTAAAACTGAAGTAAAAGCTCCGGTGGTGCCACCACATACAGCCTGAACCCTGATATTATAAGTGGTAGAAGCAGTGAGGTTTGTCAAGTTAACTGAAGTAGTGGGTACATTTGCTTGCTGCCAGGTTTGTGAAGTGCTAACTTTGTACTGAAAGTTGTAGGAATTTGCACCGCTGACGGCCCCCCAGCTTAAGGTAGCAGAACTGGAAGTAATATTGCTTGCAGTCAAATTGGTAGGTGTTCCGCAACCGCCTCCTCCACTGGTTGTAAAATTTACCTGAGTAGAATAGGCACTTTCTGTTCCAGAGCAAACTGCTTTCACCCTTGTATTATAGGTGGTGGATGAAGTTAATCCGGTCATGTTGTAGCCTGTGGTCGTTACAGTAACTTGCGTCCAGTTAGGATCTGTTGATTTTTTATACTCAAATTTATAGGATGTTGCGCCACTCACTGAGTTCCATCCCGCATTGGCAGAAGTAGAAGTGATATTGCTGATATTCAATCCTGTAGGGGCAGAACAAGATCCACCTCCACCACCACAACTGGTGCCAAGACAAGTGACTGCTCCTACCCTCGATCTGATTTTATCCCCAGGCAAAGGGCCGAATCCATTGTTAAAATTAATTCCGTATTGTGTCAGGTGGCAATAGCTCATGATTGTACCACCATTGCTGGGAGGGGGGCCAGGTTGACAGCTTCCCTCCGGCGTGTAACAATTGTCAATGGCTCCTCCTGCCCAACCACACCACTGGGTATGATTGGAACCGATGTTATGCCCCATCTCATGGGTCATTACCTCCACTGTCCAGGAGTAGGTCGGAACATTGGAATAAGAGGAAGAAATATTGCTGTAGGCATATTTGTAACTGGTGCATAAGACATTTAACCAGGCTACTCCGCCAATATTTTGTCCACCCAGTGCTGCCAAGTGGGCCAAATCCCCATTGAAGCTAGGCCTTGTACTTCTGAACTGATTCAGGGCCGTTACGGAATTTGTTTTGCTGTATGGATCTGAAGAGGTCCAGACAAAAACTTCTGAAATCGTCGTGTTTATACTTTCATTGTTGTATAAGGTAGTTACATTGTTGTATACCGCAGTTATCCAATTCACTGTATTGGCGACTCCACCTTTGTTCTGATGCAGGGTATAATCACATTCGATATACACTCGAATACAATCACCTGGAGCGGATTCTCCATAATCCCCATCTCCATCTTCTTTAAATGAATTTTCCAATTCATCTGCGCGACATTCAAAGCTTTTTTCCAAATAAATGTCCCGATCGTCATATATCAGAAGATAGTCTGGATGGCTAGCCGATGGTTGAAATACCAGATTGTATCCGTTCATGGACAACATCCCGATAATTTGATTTTCAAAAATACTGATAGAAGCATGCATCTGCATTTGACCTCTCAATACTCCATGAAAATAGCATCCTGGTTGGTAATCGATGAAACCCTGACTTGAACTGTTAACCACAAAATTTTGGTCGAGCAAATTATTCTTTATCAAATCAATTGTAAAGTCTTGGTTTCTGTAGTTAAATGTAAAACTGATTTGTTCTGGCTGCTCAAGCATTAGCTGTTGTATGGCCAACTTGTTTATTTTATAAGTCTCGGCTTTTCTGATGCCATATTTTTGAAGGTCTTCTTTTAGATGGGATGGAGTCAGGCCATTGAAATGATAAAAGGGAAGTTTAGATTCTCTAGCCAATCTTATTTTAGAAGCCAGAATTGATTCTGCCTGATCAAATATTGGAATCACCTGAGGATCTCCATTGCCCTGGGCGGTGGTTGCACTAAAGCTTGTAAAATACAATAAGGCGACCAACAGGCCTTTAAATGAATTTTTCATAATGAAATAGTTTATTGAAAGAATACTAAAAAATTGAGTTTCGGAATGAACTCAGATATGTTTGGGCATTAAACTGATGCAAAGATAAGAAATCTTTTAAAACCAAAAACTCAGGGTTTTCCCTGATTTTTTGAAGCCTTGGGATGTTGTGACAGGATTAGGCTTTCTATCCAAACTAATATATAGAGGTTTGATCACTAGTATGATAAATATGGCGACTTTTATTAAATGTCGCTCTATTTTTCAAAAACTGGTTTATTTTAAATTATCCAGACTTGATTTCAGAGCCTCAAGTCTCGTGATACCATCCTGTAGTTTTTGTCTTTCCTTTGAGATGAGATCTGTCGGAGCATTTGCCACAAATTTTTCATTCTCCAACTTTTTTCGGATGGATTGAACAAATCCCTCTGCATAATCAATTTCCTTGAGCAAAGTAGTTCTTTCCTGATCTTTGTTGATGACAATAGGCATGTGGAGATAATATTTATGACGGAGACCCATAAAAGCCTGACCCGAGGCTTCATTTTCCGCAATCTTTTCGAAAGATTCAATATTAGCCAACTTCTTTAAGACATCCTTTGCTCCTTGGATATCAAAGATGCCCGGCTCAGAGGAAGCAATCACATCCAATTTTAAGCTGACAACAGACTTGACTTGATGCTTATTTCGCAAATCCCTGATTTGTGTAATTACATGACGAATTTCTTTTACATGATCCAACATGGTTTGATCAATAGAATAGGCCTGTGGGTATATAGAAACCATACAATCGTCACCAGCTTCCCGGATTCGAAGATTGTGCCAGATTTCTTCGGTAATAAATGGCATAAAAGGATGCAGAATACTACAAATTTTTTCGAAAATCACGATAGTGCTCTGGTACACTTCAACTGCCATGCCTTCAGCTGATTTTGGTTTTATGGCCTCAAGATAAAATCCACAGAAGTCTTCCCAGATAAAAGAATACAAGGTCTTCAATGCTTCTGACAATTTGAAGGAATCGATTGCCTGGTTGGTGTCTAAAATAATTTCCGAAAGTCGGTTACTCACCCAATTCATCATCAAAATATCACCCTCATTGGCCAACTTCGATTCATCAGATGACCAAGATTTAACCAGTCTTTGAGCATTCCATAATTTATTGGAAAAATTTCTCCCTTGTTCGCAGAGTTTTTCATCAAACAACAAATCACCTCCAGCCGGGGAGCTGGCCAGCATTCCAAATCGCACACCATCTGCACCAAATTCATCCAAAAGGGCAAGCGCATCTGGGGAATTTCCCAAAGACTTTGACATTTTGCGCCTCAGCTTGTCCCTGACCATTCCGGTAAAATATACTTTGTGAAAAGGTTTTTCACCCCTCCATTCGTATCCAGCCATGATCATCCTGGCCACCCAAAGAAAAATAATGTCCCAACCCGTGACCAAGACAGAAGTGGGATAGTAGTAATCGAGTTCTTTTTGATTTCTGAATCCATCAAATACAGAGATGGGCCAAAGCCATGAAGAAAACCATGTGTCTAATACATCGGCATCCTGTTTCAAATCGCTCAATTGAAGCAGAACATTTCCTGTTTTCTTTCTTGCATCACTCAAGGCTTCTTCGGCAGTTTCTGCCACAAATATTTTGTCCTGATAATACCAGGCAGGAATCTGATGTCCCCACCAAAGTTGTCTGGAAATACACCAATCCCTGATGTTTTCCATCCAATGGCGATAGGTGTTTTGAAAATGCTCGGGAACAAATCCCACCTCACCATTGAGCACAGCATCCAATGCAGGTTGTGCCATGGCTTTCATATCCACGTACCATTGCAAACTAAGTCTGGGTTCTACGACGGCATTTGTTCTTTCAGATCTTCCAATGTTGGTGGTATAATCAGTTATTTTCTCCAAATGACCCGATTCTTCCAGAAGTTTTTTTACTTTTTTTCTCGCCACAAAGCGATCTTCTCCGATCAGAATTTGAGCAGTTGAATTTAAACTACCATCTTCATTCAAGATATCCACTATTTCCAAACCATGCCTTAGTCCTATTTCATAGTCATTTTGGTCATGGGCTGGAGTTACTTTGAGGGCTCCGGTGCCAAACTCCCGATCGACGTAATCATCCAATATGACAGGTATGGCCTTTTCAATAAGCGGAATCAATACTTTTTTTCCATGAAATGAAAGGTATCTTTCATCAAGAGGGTGCACAGCGATGGCGCTATCCGCCATAATGGTCTCAGGCCTTTGGGTAGCAATGGTCAAAAACTGATTGGGGTCCTCTTCCATTGGGTATCTGATGTAAAATAGCTGGGCATTTTCTTCTTTGTACAAGACCTCCTCTGATGACAAAACCGTTTTTGCTTCAGGATCCCAATTGATCATTCGATTTCCCCTGTACAGTTTGCCTTTTCGATAAAGATCAACAAATACTTTAATGACGGCATCAGATCTGCTTTCATCCATCGTAAATGCGGTGCGGGACCAATCACAGGAAGCGCCTAGTCTTCTCAATTGGTTTAGAATGATGCCTCCGTATTTGTCCTTCCACTCAAAAGCATAATTCAAAAACTGTTCTCTGCTGAGATCACTTTTTTTGATGCCTTTTTCTCTGAGCATTTGGACCACTTTGGCTTCTGTAGCAATAGAGGCGTGATCGGTTCCGGGGACCCAGCAAGCATTTTTTCCTTGCAACCTGGCTCTGCGAATTAATATATCTTGGATGGTATTGTTGAGGATATGACCCATGTGCAGAATTCCTGTGATATTGGGCGGCGGAATTACGATGGTGAATGCTTCCCTGTGGTCGGGTACCGATTTAAAATAATCGCTTTTTTCCCAATGAAGATACCATTTGTCTTCTTTTTCTGCGGGGCTATACCGGCTTTCTAGGTTCATCGACTACCTGATCTTGTATTTAAATTTGTGCAGCAAGGCCTGCTGGCCAGCTTTTCTTTCCAGAATATAAATCATATCCGTTGGTTGCGAGCTTAAAATTTCTGTGTGTTCAGTACCTAGTAGGTATCGGAGAATTTGAGGGAAGGTCTGTATCTGGACCACCATGACTAGCTCATCTGGTATGGACAAATCCAATTGTTTGAACAAACTTTTTAAATCTGCTTGATCGTAGAGGCTGACTTCGGCCTTCCTTGAATTTGTCAAGGGTTCAAGCGTCAAAACATTTTTTCTAAATGGAGTGGAAAAGTACTTTTCAAATTCTACATTTTTAAGAAGATTCATCAACTGGATGGCCCTCCATCGACCATCTGTACTCAAACCGGGATCCAGTCCTATTTCATCCTGTTCAGCATGGAAAACCATAAATATCGTCTGCACTGAAGCAGATTCAAGTCCTTTTAAGCGCAAAGAATCCAAACCATCATTCAAGATCAGGAAAGGTGGCCGTATAGCTGTCAGGTAAGGGTAATTGTCTTGAGCCTCAGCAAAAGTTTGCGAAAAGAACAAAAGGAATACAATAGAGAATATCCTCATGGGCTAAAAAATTGCAACACAAAGATAATATCAACACAATGCTTGTTTGCCGCTTAACAGGGAATTAACGTCAGAATAAAAGCAATGGGATCATTTGTTTTTCATTTTTCAATCAAACAAATTTTTAACAATTTCAGTATTTTACATATTATAAAAAAAATTATGTGAATTTATCTGATTTGGATAAATTGCAAATATTGAGGACCCTAAGTTTGTCTCATTATTCACAATTTGATTAAAGATGAAAAACACTACACTTTTTGCAATTTTGACCATGCTGTACGCTGCATCAATGACAGGACAAAAGCTTGAAATGGGAACAAACCAACCATTACAAAATACCAGCGTTCAATTGAAGCGCTCTCTTGGATTGTTATATCATTCTGGATCCTTTGCTTCTGATCCCAGTAAAAACAATTCCATTTATCAAAGCAAAATTAGTCCTGGTTTTACCTATCTAGGTGCAGTCTATGGTTACCAATACAAACCATCAAGATCCTGGCAATTCATTTTCAATATCAATACTCAAAGAGATTTGGACAAAAAACCCAGAATGGGAGACAATATTCGAATTGATACGACGATTCATACCTCGGACGTTTGGCTTTTTTTCTTTCCTCTTATTGATGAAAGGGCCCCAACCAAGTCTCAGTTTGAGTCAATTCGATACTTTACACGCGGTGGATTTCAATTTCAAATTAATCACCGAAAGGAATTTATGCAGAACAATTTCCATACTTTTCTTCAAGTAGGTGTAACCTACGAACAATTGTACTTGTATAAATCTAAATATACTTTTTTTGGGGAAATTAAAGATATAGGAGGTACCTCAACCATTGGATTTCCATTTTTCTTTGGATCTTCAGATATTTATCACGTGAAAGGTACTTCATACTACAGCGAGAAAAAAATAACCAAAGAGTTGTTTTCATTTGCATTGGCTTCGGGTTTGAATTTTAAATTAAAACGTCATTTTTATCTTGACTTTGGAGGAAATCTTAAAATTAATTTTTCTACCTCACGCTTTACAGAAGTTCCTTATCGATTTATTAATGCCAATTTGTTTGCGACGATTGGAAAATACTTCTAAGTGGAAATGCTTTTTTTGGTTCATCTTCCTAAGTCAACTATTCTAATAATTCAATTGACTTGCTGAAGTCTGCATTTCAAGTAAGATTGGGCAAAATTTTTAAAAACCATGTTAATTTAACAAGAATGATTTATTCTTTCACAAAGGTCTTATGAAGGACTTGCTGATTTTCCAATGTTATTTTTAGGCCATAAAACCCGGAATGCAAATTGGCCGGAATCGCCAATTGATTTTTCATGTTCTGTCCTTTTATTTTGTGAACCAATCGACCTGCTGCATCAAAAACTTCCAGTTGCTGAATGATAATTTCCGGATGGCTAAGCTGAATTTGAATCCAATCTTTTACAGGATTGGGGCTTATTTTTAGCTCGATCGATTCAGCTTCTTTGATAGGGTTTTGATCATGACTCACAATACAAATACCTGGTAAGTTTTGATCCATCCAATCCATTCGTCTGAACAACCAATTCTTTAGTTCAATGATTTCTGCGTTTAAGTTGCCGGGCAATGGATCGGGATTTGGCCATATATAACAACCAAGGATGGACCAGATGTCAAAATTCTCAATCAAAGAAGCTTGTATTTCATCTATATATTGGTCAATTAATTGATTGAGATTTTCATTGCTCCAGCTATTTGCTCTAAGCTTTTTGTATTCGCATTGAAGGGCATTCACAAACAAACTATCTGCCAACAATTTATTCCACCAGAAGGGAATCTGCCAGTGATCGCCAGGGCAAATATTTCCGAAGTCAAATGCCCATCCAGTTACTTTTTGGCCATCACAATAGTTGATGTTTCCAAATGCAATGTCATAATCCCATGGTGGGCCAATGTGGAGTTTGTTTCCCTTTGTGTCTTTGGTTTTGTAAAGAAATGTACTCAATCGGTACCCATCCGTATTTCTGCTGATTTCATTCAAAAGTAAATAGTGAATAAAAGATGGCTCATCCGCAAATTTTCTCCAGCCGGAATCCCTTTGATTCAAAGGACCTTCCATTAGACTGGTTTCAAACAATCGGACAAATTCTTCAATGTATTTTTTCTGAGCATCTTTAATGTTCTCTTCACTTGGATAATGATACTGGTAATAAATAGTTTGGTTGTTTGGATGTACGGGTGGAGGATATTTTGAAACCCACCCCGCCCCGGAACCACCTGTGGATTTGTCTATTTTGAGTATATACCCACCTGTCAGATCGGATCCTGCAGTGTCTGTTTCAGTCAATTTTGAAATGTCCACCCTTTGATCGTCTTGTTTGATTTTTTCCATTAATACATACAATCCCTGATGCTCCTCATCGATCACCAACTCCACAAATCTCGTTCGGCTGGCATAACGTCCAAGACCTCGATACAAATGATAAGCAAGAACATTGTTTAAAAAACTTTTGTCTGTGAAATTGGCGCTGAGGATCCAATCACTTTCTGCCGGCATCCCAAGCATTCCAATTTTTTTATCTTCTCCTAAACTGTCCACAAACTCAAAACCAAATGATTTTTTTGGAAACCATTGACTGCTGGATCCTCTGATTTCAATGCCAATATCGTGGGCCCATTGGGGAGGATCATTAAAATGATTGCCCTCCTGCAGGTCCTTGTCAATGAGCTCAAGCTGTACAATCCTCTTGGGATGATCCACAATTCTTTGCCCTTTTGTGTTGATTTTAAGAATGGGCAATGCAGTCTTTTTAAATGGAGGAGCCGGTTTGGGTGGATTTTTTCCAAACTGGATCGACCAGGAAATCAAATGACCCTGCACGCCAACAAATGGATCATAGATCCTCATTTTCCAAATGCCATTGGATTTACCTCCATCGTTCAGTTTACCAATATTGCTCAGCGCGCGGTGGGTCCCGGAATAAGGCCCCCAACCAAATCCGATGTATTGTCGGGCACTTGAGTTGAGGCATACATTGCAGTTGGCACCGTTTAATCCGTTGGCAAGATTCAATTTTTTACCTTCGGGAGAAATCAATTCAACCTTGATTTGACTTAAATCTCCATGTTGAATTTGAAAACAAACCTGAATGAGTCCAAAACTTTCATTCAAATACATGGAATCCAATTGACTTACGCTTATCTCAAAGTCAGTAAATTGATTGTTCCCTTCTGCAACAATACCTCCGTCATTTGAGCTGAATATCTGCCCATTGAGAATTTTTGTAGCACTTAAAATTAAAACAATCAGTAAAATACGTTTCATCCAACTAGCTAATTTTGTTTCAAAATTAAGGAAAATTCTGTCATCCGGTTCAAGTCTTATGAATTATATCATTTTAGTTAGACAGTTTGTCTTAAATTGCTGGCTGATTGATAAAATGAATTATTTTTTGAAATGCAATTACATCTTTCTGATTTTATAAAATTAAACCAATCCATTCATGAGAAAATTAAGGATAACAATGATCTTTTGCCTGTTGGCCGCACAACTTATTCCAATCGCTGGATTGAATGCGCAGGAATGGAAGGAGATTAACAGGTTTTCACCAGCGCAGACCATTCAAAAAATCAAATTCCTGAATTCAGAGTTGGGGTATTGCGTAAGTAGTCTTTACAACGGAAGTACCATGAATATATATAAGACCACCAATGGCGGTCTTAGTTGGACCAGCCAAAATTCTGGATTTACTTCAATGCGCTTTATGGATATCTTTATTTTGGATGAACAAAGTGCCTGGATCTGCGGGAATGAGGGTATTGTGTTAAAAACTACTGATGGTGGACAAAATTGGATCTTAAAATCTACGGGCACAAAAGAACAAATTTGGGGAATTTTTTTTACAGATGAATTACACGGACATGCATGTGGTTCCACCGGACTTTTGTTACGCACCAGCGATGGTGGAGAGACTTGGGAGCAAAGACCCTCTAACATCTCCAATTTATTTTACTCAATTCATTTTATCAATTCCAACAAAGGTTTTGCCAGTGGCTCCAATGTATTAATGAGTACCGAAGATGGTGGGGAATCCTGGTTCAAAGTGGCGGGTTTTCCTTTTAGTCCCCCAGCAGATTGGATCAGAAACATTGTTTTTGTCAATGATCAATTGGGATTTGCCTGCGCTGACATTGGGAGATTGTACAAAACGACCGATGGAGGTTCCAAATGGATAAGACTCGAATCAGGCACAGAAGAAGCGCTGATGGGCTTGGATTTTGCCAATGAAAAAGTGGGAGTGGCAGTAGGTTTTAATGGCACCATTGTCATGACAGATGATGGTGGAGACACATGGAATCCCATGCACAGTCCATTGGGTGCCGAGCATTTGTTTTCTGTTGATTTAATCTCAGCCCAACTGGGATTTATTGCTTCCCACCAAGGACGAATTTTGAAAAATGAAATCTTGACCGTCTCTTCAGAAGAACCAAGGAAGACAAGCCTGCCTTGGTTCAATCAGACAGGAAAGGTATTGAGCGTACAGTTTGACCATACAGAGAGATTGGGCATTTACAACATTGCCGGTCAAAGGCTACCATTGCACTGTATCTCTCAGCATTTTTCATTGGGTCTATATGATGCATCGGGTCTTTTGCCTGGATTGTATTTTGCATGTAAAGAAAGTCTTGAAAGCAGGGATTGTAGTTCTTTTGTAATTGATTAAAATAGAGTAGTTATGAAAAAGAAAATTGTATGGGTTTTCATTTTGCTGGTTCTTGTCATTCAGTTCTTTCAGATTGATAAGACAAGCCTTCCTTCAGCCAACGCCGGTTTTTTTCAGAAATATAAAGCAGATGCCGATGTGACCAATATTTTAGAAAGAGCTTGCAACGATTGCCATAGCAATGAGACTAAGTATCCATGGTATACTTATGTACAGCCACTGGGCTGGTGGATCAATCACCATATTGTGGAAGGAAGAGAACATCTCAATTTTTCCGATTTTACCACGCGTAAAATTGCTTCACAGAATCACAAATTTGAAGAAATTATTGAAGTGGTCAAAGAAGCTGAAATGCCACTTCCCTCTTATACCTGGCTTGGTATGCATCCCGAAGCCAGGTTGACGAAGGATGAAAAATCTGCATTGACATCATGGGCCCAAATGCAAATGGATTTAATTGCCAATTCTTATCCTCCGGACAGTCTCAAAAGAAACTCAAAGAAGTAATCATACCATTTGTTCATAATTTATTTGAGCTGTTTTGCCAATGTACTAATGATATTAAGCCTTTTCAAATATTGCTTATTTGCCTAAGCTTTCTTTGTATTTAAACCAATGCACATTGTCCTGCTGTCGAAAGAAACAATGGTTTGGTCGATAAATTCCTCTTAATGGCATTTTAAGTCAATTCTTGTTCTATCTTTGAGCCTTTCATTTTTAATTTTAAAATTTTATTCCAATGTTTAGATGGCTGATATTTTCTGGTTTATTCCTGTTTGGTATTTATGGAACCAGTCAATCACAAAAACCCAAATCTGCAAAAGAGAATCAAACGGTCAAAAAGGATACCACAAAAACAGATTCAGTAAAACTAAGCTTGAAGGACAAAGTAAAATCTTCGGTCAAATTAGAAGGTCTATTTACCTTTTATCAGGATACCCAATCAGGAAGTCTCCATATTTATCTCAATAAAAATCAGCTAAACAAGGAATTTTTATACCAAAGCTTTTCAATGGGTGGGCCTGCTGAACTGTTTCTCAATCAAAACATGTTGAGAGAAACTTGGCTTTTTTCGGTTCGAAAGAATTTTGATCGAATCTTTTGGATGCGCTCCAACACCAGTTTTTATTTTGACAAGAATCACCCGATCAGTAAGGCTGCCAATGTAGATGTCCCGGAGACCATTTTCTTTTCAGAAAAAATTGTTGCAGAAGATTCAATGGGTTACCTGGTCAATGTTGATAATTTGTTTCTATCTGAAAGGCTCGACCCCATACGTCCCTATATACCTTCAACGATACCAGCAAGTGCATATCTCAATTTAGGTACACTGAATAAAGACAAATCCGAATATTTGAAGATCCGAACCTTCCCGCTCAATTCAGATGTGGTCGTAAATCTATCTTATGAAAATCCCAACCCACAGTATTTTGGAGGTTTGGATATAACAGATCCGCGGTATGTGAATGTCAGAATGCAACATAGCTTTTTGGAATTACCTGTAAATGATTTCCAACCAAGAGTGGATCACCCACACATTGGGTATTTTAATGTCCAAACCGAAGACATGACCAGCACTCATATTGTGCGTTACAGAGACTTTATCAACCGCTGGCACTTAAAGAAAAAATATCCGGAACAAGCCATCAGTGAGCCTGTTGAACCAATTGTCTGGTGGGTAGAAAATACAACTCCAAAGGAATTGAGACAAGTGATAATCGACGCCGGTCACAAGTGGAATGCAGCTTTTGAAAAGGCAGGTTTTAAAAATGCAATCGAGATGAAAATGATGCCCGATGATGTAGATTGGGACCCAGCTGACATCAGATACAATGTAATCCGTTGGGTTTCTTCAGACTTAGGTTTTGCGATTGGACCCTCCTTTGTCAATCCAAGAACAGGACAAATTCTAGGTTCTGATATCACCATTGATTTCAGTTTTCTGACCGGTACGAAAATAGAGTCGGATTTATTTGAACACGGAAAAGTAATGGAAGAATTTGAAGAAATTCAAGCTCATCCCCACAGTTGCAAATTGGGAGCAGGACTCAGGATGCAAAATCAATTTGGCAATGCCATGCTTGAAATTCAGGATGCGGATCATGCAGAGAAAACTGAATTACTTCATCAGTTTATTACAGAACTTGTACTTCATGAAATGGGACATACTCTGGGATTAAACCACAACATGAAATCTTCCCATATGCTGAGTCCGGCTGAATTAAAAAACAAAGAAATCACACGGAAATTTGGGGTGACGGGTTCCGTGATGGATTATTCTACCATCAATTTGGCTTTGAAAAAAGAAGAGCAAGCAGATTATTATACAACCGTTGTTGGACCTTATGATCTTTGGGCCATCGAATATGGTTATACCCCTTTTTCAAAAGAAAATGAGGCTAAAGGACTTCAGGCCATTGTAAATAAAAGCACCGATCCCAAATTGATCTTTGGAAACGATGCAGATATTTGTCGTCCCGGTGGCGGCATCGATCCTCGTGTAATGGTATGGGACATGAGCAATGATCCAATCACTTACGCTGCAGAGAGATTTGAAATCGTGGAAAATGGAATGGCCAGTTTGAAATCCAAATTTATCAAAGAGAATCAGTCTTATGAGGTCTTTAAAAACATGTATTTCGTCTTGTTTTATCAGCGATTTAACATGACCAGATCGGTGGCAAATTACATTGGAGGTGTTTATGTGGACAGGAGTTTTCCCGGTCAAAAAACCGAGAACAAACCCTATACTCCCGTCTCAAAATCCGAACAGAAAAGAGCGCTTGAATTGATCAGCAGGTATGTTTTTTCTCCAAATGCCCTAAGTAAAGATCAATCGATGTATCAGTATCTTCAGAGTCAGAGAAGGGGATTTAATTTTTGGGGAAATTCAGAAGACCCCAAGTTGGATGCGCTTGTCAGTAATATGTACTACAATGTACTGTATCCAATATTAAGCCCCTCCACATTGAGGAGACTCAACAATACCAGCATGTATGGCAATAATTATTCTGTTCATGAATTACTGGAAGACCTCACCGCAGCCATTTTCAATGAGGACCTGTCTTCCAATGTCAACATGTATCGAAAATCATTGCAACAGATTTACGTTGAAAGATTAATCAATGTATATGAAAACAAGGCACAGAATTTTGGAATAGAAACCAAATCCAGTTCTTATGATGCATTGTCAAAGCTTAGAAAATCTCTAAAAAAATCAAAAGCTGGAGATGGTGCCACCAAAGCACACAGATCTTATTTGGTGAAACTCATTGAAAATTCTTTAAAAATAGAAGACTAAATAAAATATTTTCATCAAGCTTATTCAGACAGGATTCCAAGCCAAGATTCTGCTGATCGATAATTCAGCCAGGATTTCTCATCCTCATCCAGACCGGAGTTTAAGATCAATTTTCCAGGCTTCAACTCTCCAAGAGGAAAAGGATAATCACTGCCCAAAGCAATTTTTTCAACACCAAAAAGGCTGATTAATTTGAAGAGTAGGTCTTCATCGTGGACCAGTGAATCTACCCAAAATTTACCCAGATATTCGTCCGGATGTTTGGGGTTGTCAACAGCCACCAAATCAGGTCTTACTTCAAATCCGTGTTTGATTCTACCATAGCTTCCCGGAAAAGCACCGCCGCCATGGGCAAATGCCACCCTTAATTTAGGAAATTTTTCAAAAATTCCTCCAAAAATCATACTGCATATTGCCAGCGAAGTTTCTGCTGGCATGCCCACCAGCCAAGGCAACCAGTACTTGCTCATTTTTTCTTTTCCTACCATGTCCCAGGGATGCACAAATAAACATGCTCCAGACTCTTCCGCAGCTTTATAAAAATCATGCAATGCCTGATCTTCCAAATTCCAGTCATTGATGTGGGAACCAATTTGAATTCCCGCCAATCCCAGTTCATTGACACACCGATCCATTTCCACGATGGCCAGTTCTGGATTTTGCATAGGTACGGTTCCCAATCCGATAAATCGGTTGGGATTACGCCTCACCACATCGGACAAATGATCGTTGAGAAATCGACTTGTATCGAATGTATCTCTGGCCTTGGCCCAATATCCAAACAGGACGGGAATGGTACTCAATACCTGAATTTGAATTCCGTGTTGATCCATTTCCTTTATTCGGATGTCTGCGTCCCAACAATTGCTTTCTATTTCTCTGAAAAACCGGTTGTCAATCATCATTTTCGCCCGGCAGTTGGTGTGATGATCCAATGAAACAAATCCTCCATACCCAAATTTTTCAGCCCATCGGGGTAAATGTTCCGGAATAATGTGGGTGTGGATGTCAATTTTTTTCATTCGAGAAATCATTCGTGGTTAAAATAGTACCCAAGACTGCGCTTCAATGCAATAGGTAATTCAGGCAATTCTGATCTTGGAATCAAAAGCGTGCTGATATTGTGAAAATCTATGAATATCTGATGCTTCTTGACTGTTTCCATCAAATATTCAAATCCGGATGAACCACCGGTACCTGTTTTTTTGCCAAGCATTCTCATGACCATTTGTGCATGTCGGTATCTCCAGTTGGTGAGCAATTCATCCATTTCAGTGATGACATTTAGAAGTCGGCAAGGCAATTGTAGCAATGGCTCAGATCCATAAAGTTGTATGAGCAAAGCCGCAATGGTGGCCTTAAAGCTCAGCTTGACCTTGCCTTCAAGGATAAGCTGGTTGTGGTATTCCTCATCAAAAACATGAATAAAAAAAGTGTCTGTATCCCCATTCATCTTTAATCGCATTTCTTTTTCTTTTTCAGACAAATAGTCAGATTGCAGGATGGCTTCTCTTTCTTTTTGCAGCATGTTCCGAACGGCATTCATATACTTACCTTTGAAGTCAAATTCACCAGTCTCAAGGAAAGGTGTTCTCTCCAGCCATTGTTGGATGAGGTCGAATAGGCTTTGAGAAGCTTCTATGGATTCGATTTCTTTTTGTTGAGTCAGCTCAAATTCATGGTAGTATTTATGTGAAGTATAAGCAATTCTCTTTTCAATTTTCAGACCAAGCAATACCTCCAACTTTCTAAATTGAAAACTCTGAAATCCTGATGCCGGAAACAAATATCCCCTGAAGTCTAAAAAATCCAGCGGAGTCATGGTCTCCAGGACTTTAATTTGTTGTATCAACAAACGCAATACTTCATTGACCCTTTCGAGCCTTGAAACGGCAACGTCAATGTTTTTTTCATCTACATTGTTGGTTTTAAACAAAGTCATGACGGAATCTACTTCATGGATGATTTGTTTAAACCAGAGTTCATACACCTGATGTACGATGATAAACAATGTTTCTTCATGTGCTTCCTTTCCCAATTCTTTGCTTCTGCAATTTTGGGCACTTAGTATTTTATCCAATCCAAGGTAACTATGGTAATGGATTGAACTATATTTCTTGTCTGAACTCATATTGGTTTGTATGCGATTGCTTTTATTTCAATGAGCAAATGAGGGTGTGGTAATTGATGGACCGCAACGGTTGTTCGGGTGGGTCCATCAAAACCAAAGTATTGATTGTACACCTCATTGTATCCTTTAAAATCATTCATCGAAACCAAGAAAGTAGAAATTTCAACAAGGTCAGTCAATTCCGCGCCTACGCTCTGTAGGATGTCTTTGATATTTTCAATCACTGCTTTCGTTTGTTCCCGAATGTCGAGATTTACGGTCCCAAATTCATCTACTTCTGCGCCTGCAATGCTGTTGTCTTTTCTTCTACTACTTGTTCCGGAAACATATAAAAACTCCCCGGCCCTTCGAACATGGGGAAATTTTCCTCTTGGTGTAGCCTTTCCTTCAACCACCTTGGACGATTGCTTTGGATCCATCCGCCAAAGGTATTAATCTTCCTTCATTTTCTTTTTTTTCCTTATTATTGCAACATTGAAACGATTCATATTATATTGAATTTATATATGAAATTCATTCATTTTCTAGTCTTTTATTCCATAATTGTCGATTTACCGGCACAAAATCTTATCTCCAATCCTGGATTTGAAACATGTGACCGGTGCGGACTTTTTGGCAACCAGGGTGTCGAACTTACCTTGGGCAACAATTCCAATACTCCGGAAGATTGGTATGGTGTGACCTTTGGTTCTTCAGATATCAGACCTGATCAGCCACGGACAGGTCGATACCATGGAGGATTTTTCTCCTTTGGCAAATTTGAATATTTGGGAAATGTTTTAAATCAAACCCTTCAGCCAGGCGCTGAATATGAATTATCCTGTTATTTGGGTACACGCTCAGATTCTGAATACAGCACTGACGAAATTGGTTTTTGTTTTCAACAAGGAAAAAACCTATATCAAACAGCCACAGTCCTGGACCGATTGATCCCCCAGGCGGTCACCCCTGATGGAGATTTTTTACCTTATAAGGCTTATAAAAAGTATTCCATGAGGTTCATTGCATGCGGCGGTGAAGATCATATGATAGTTGGAAGGTTCAGGGATCTGAACAAAGGTGATACTTTGTTTGTCGGGACCAGGAGGTCCGGAAATTTATATACTTACACCATCATAGACGATGTAGAACTTGTCATGGTGAACCCTTCTCCTGATTTGTTGCCCTCAGAAATATTGGTTTGTGAAAATTCGAGGATTGACTTGCAGATTTCTCCGGGCCCTTCCAGCCGAAGTATTCTTTGGAGCACGGGAGAGTCAACTGAAAAAATTTCAGTGAATGCAAGTGCTGGATTTATTTGGGTGGAGCTGAAATACGGTGATCAATGTCCGCCTATTAGAGACACGGTTCAATTGATTCTTATTGAAAATGATTTCGAGCCGATAGAAAAAGAAATTGTTCTTTGTGAAGGTTCTTCCGGTGTATTCTTCAGGGATTCAACAGGCCTTAAGAATCCCAGATGGAACCACGGACCTGCCCATTTTGCCATTTCTTTTGATCAAGTTGGTGATTACACACTCGTTTCAGAATCACCTTGTGGTATATTGATGGATTTAGTTCGGGTCACAGTTCAAAAACCTTTGGCAGGTAAATTGTTTGACCAATCCGAAGTTTGCCTCACCGATCAGTTGGAATTGATTCCGAATGATCTGGGACCGGGTAAATGGCGTTGGAATACTGGAGACACTTCCAGAATTATAAAGCCCACAAGTGGTGGATACTTTGCTGTAACGCTCTATAATGTATGCGGTGAAGTGACAGATTCAATATATGTGAAAGGCGACAGTCACATCGACAGTCTTCTGCAGCTTCCAAATACTTTTACTCCAAATGGAGATCAAATGAATGACCGCTTTGGTCCAATTTTTTCCAACAATAAATTAAATTTGGTGGAAGATTATCGATTTCAGATTTATAACCGATGGGGGAAAATCGTCTTCGAGACCTCCAATCCAGAAGAAAGTTGGAATCCGGTTGAAAGCGCAATCACTGAAAGTTATATTTATTTTTTGGAACTTAAAGCAAATGATTGTATAAACACCACCGTGCAAAGAAAATCCGGCACAGTGTCGCTTATAAGATAATTTTAGAATTGTACGCACTATAATGATTTAAAAGTATGATGAAATACAACAGAGCCAATCTTAAAAAACTGGAAGAACTTTGTAGGGATTTGGGATATAAGGTGAGGTACGAGCAAGGATATTTTCAATCCGGATATTGCAGAGTTGAATCTCAAAAGGTGATCGTAATTAATAAGTATTTTGATGTCGAAGGCAGAATGAATTGTTTTTTTGATCTAATTCCGGGACTTCCAGTTAATTGGGAAGAAATATCTACAGAAGCAAGGCATTTGTATCAAAGTATCTTGGATTCCAAAACCAAGGTGGTAGCTTGATATTGGAAAATTCTTTAAGTGTAAAATTTCTTGGGACAGGCACCTCCCAGGGAGTACCTGTGATAGGATGTCAATGTGTTACCTGCTTGTCAACAGATCCACAGGATCACCGATTAAGAACCTCCGCCCTGGTCAAATATGGAAATTTGCATTTGTTGATTGATGCTGGACCTGATTTGAGACAACAGCTTCTTAAAAATAAAGTGGATAGGGTGGACGCTGTGCTGATTACCCATGAACATGCAGACCATACTGCAGGATTGGATGATTTGCGTCCTTTGTATTTTTTAAATAAAAAGCCCATTCAGCTATACGCACAACAAAGAGTGGTGGAGGACTTAAAGGTTCGATTCAATTATATTTTTGGAAAAAATGATTATCCGGGTATTCCAAAAATCGATTTGAATGTGATCGTTCCAGGGGTAGAATTCAAAATTCAAAATAGATCCATCCACCCATTGCTGGTTCATCACGGTTCATTGGAGATTCTGGGATTCAGATTTGGATCATTGGCTTATCTCACGGATGTAAAAAGTCTTACGGATGAGGTGATCCAATCCATAAAAAATATTGATTGTCTTGTGCTCAACGCACTCCATCATGAAGCACATCATTCTCATGTCAATTTGGAACAAGCTTTGAATCTCATCTTGCAAATTAAGCCCAAAAGAACTTACTTGGTGCATTTGAGTCACAACATGGGAAGAATGGTCAATCTGAGAGAAACTCTGCCCGCGAATGTATTTGTTGCTTTTGATAATTTGGAAGTTTTCATTTGAGGATCTGCAGAATTTAGAATTTGGATGGATTGATCTTTTTGAATCTCCCTGCGTTTGAGTATAATATTTCAATTCATGAATCTCCTTTCGCACTCTGTTTCACCATACCTATTACAACACAAGAACAATCCTGTGGAGTGGCACGAATGGTCTAAAGAGTCTTTAGACAAGGCAAAATCACAGGACAAACCAATTTTGGTGAGCATTGGGTATTCCACCTGCCACTGGTGCCATGTGATGGCACATGAGTCCTTTGAGGACAAGGATATTGCAGCCATCATGAATGAATATTTTATCAATATCAAGGTGGATAGGGAAGAAAGGCCGGATCTTGATCATTACATAATGAATGCAGTTCAGGCAATGGGTATTTCAGGAGGCTGGCCTCTTCATTGTTTTTTAACACCAGACCTGAAACCTTTTTATGGTGGAACCTATTTTCCACCCATCAGAAAGTATGGAAGAATATCATGGCCCGAATTGTTGATGCGTATTCACGAAAGCTGGAAATCGAAAAGAGGAGAGCTTATTCTACAAGCTGAAAAATTGAATGGTTTTTTAAATAGAGTAGATGAGGGGACTGGCTTAGTGGAGGATGGTAGATCCAGGAAGGAGTATTTGGAATTGCTGAATCAATATATGGATCATGAACAAGGTGGATTTGGTTTTTCACAAAAATTTCCAAACACAATGGCCCTTGATTTTATCATGGAGCATGGGGATGAAAGCCACCAAGAATTTATAATCCACAGTTTGAATCAAATGAGTTTGAAGGGAATGTTTGATATACTTGGAGGAGGATTTTTCAGATACACCATTGACAGAAACTGGAGCATTCCCCATTTTGAAAAAATGGCCTATGATCATGGTTTGATATTGGCCACCTTGTCCAAAGCCAGCTTACAATATTCTACAACTAGGTACCTACCTGTCATTCAGAAAAGTTTTGAATTTTGGGAAAATGAAATGAGCAATGACAAAGGTCTTTTCTATAGCGGTCTGGACGCGGATTCAGAAGGTGAAGAAGGAAAATATTATGCATGGTCTAAGCAAGATATCGAAAATGCACTATCCAATGAACCAAGATTGAAGGATCAGATTCATTGGGTGGAGATACCCCATACCATTCCCGCCTCATTTCACCTCAATTTAAAGGTCGAGGCCTGGAGTGAATTAACTGGTTCGACACTTACTTTCATGAACTATTTGTTAAAGATAAGATCTGATCGTATTTCTCCCTCGAAAGACACAAAATGTATTTTGGGTTGGAATGCGCTGATTTGTTCAGCATACTGTCATGCATGGAAAGCAACATATGATCCAAACTATTTGAAGAAGGCCATTGAGTTAATCCATGTGTTGTGTACTGATTATAAGAGAGTCGATCAAAGATATTTCAGATTCTTAATCGACCATACAGGCCATGGATTGGCCTATCTGGAGGATTATGTCTATTTGATTCAAGCTATAATAGATGTCCATCAAATTACATTGGATCCTGTTTACTTAAAAAAAGCCCGCGAAGTTATCGACCTCGTAAATGGTGATTTTTTACACAGCTCTGGATTTTATACCATTTCATCTGAAAAACATTTGAATGTGATACAGCACTCCCTTGATTTTTTGGATCATTCCATCCCCAATCCAAATGCGACAATGTTTTACAATCTATATAATTGGGCAATCATTGGGGATGATGTTGCAGAATTGAAAGCAATCCAGCAAAAAATCACAAGCATTTGCGAAAATTCTGAGAAGCTTTTATTCTCAAAGATTTCCTGGTTTAATTTATTGCTGAAATTAGAGCAGCCTTACTGGAAAATAAAATGCAGGCAAGTTAAAACGGCCTATCTTTATCTTTCCAAAGTATTCAAGGTAAATATGGTATTTGAATTAGATGATTCGCTTAAAGAGACAGAGATACAAATCTGTACAAATGAGCTTTGTTATCCTGTATTCCATAATATGGTAGAATTTTCAAACTGGTACAAAAGCCAAAATGTATGACCAGGTTTTTACTTCTGGTCCTTTTAGCTGCGCAGGCGCCATACAATAGCATAGCCCAACAAGCAGCCTTATCCGCCCTGCACCAATTGGATGTCAGCAGGATGGTGGGGGCCGCAGCAGGACTGGAGGGAATTCAGATGGCTACCCTAAGCTATAGAGATCAATGGAGCAATCTTCCTGGCCAACCAAGTTATTATAGAGCCGGGTGGAGTAGCCCCGCAAAGAGATTGAACGGTGCTTATTGCTTCCATGCTTCGGTTGACCAACTTGGGCTCCAATCTGCGAGCGGTTTCAAAGCATCCTACAATCAGGTTTTTACAACTGGCATCGTACTGTTTTCTACAGGAATTGGACTTGGATTTGACCATCGAAACTGGGATGGAAGTCAAATAAGGACACCGGACGGAATTTATGGTAATCAGGGATTTGATCACAAGGATCCCAATTTAAGCCTAGGTCAAATGAGCCATCGGGTCTTTGAAATATGTCCTTCGGTTTATATCCAGACTACCATTATGGATGTTGGCCTTGAGTTCGGAGTCCCTTTGGCCCAATTCTCGGGACCGGTCGGAGGAGTATTCAATAAGAATTATTCATTTAGATCATTGTTATATCGAGAATATAATATTAAGAAATTTGTGTTATCCGGGCAATTGTTTGTTTATTCTGATTTTATCCAGACGCAAAGCGAATTGTATATTAAAGCAGATTACAATGCAAACCTATTTGCTGCCATTTCTTTGCGAGGTTACAATTCTAAAAGTCTGGATGCCATTGGATCGCAACTTGGAATTAAAGTATATTCACAATTGTGGCTGATCATCGGGGTTGAATTGCCCCTGAATGTATTGAGAAATCAAATCAGTGGGCTCAATCAGGATTTTGGACTTAAATATGTTTGGAATATTAAAAATTCTGCGACCCGAATTCCGACCATTTACAACCCAAGATGGTAGGCAAAATGTTATTAATAAAGCATTAATACATAATATATTTTTGCAATTTGAAATTTTAAATAAATAAGCCATTTTAAAAAATAAGTTTAATTTTGTGGCGTTATCGTTTGCGGAATGAAATGTTAATGCATTTCGCTCCAAAAAAAAAGAAATAAAAATTTGTGCTGTTTCTGATAGTCTTTCTATCTTTACGCACTTTTTTTAAAATAAAATAGTAGGTAAAACTGAACCAAATGAGGAATTTGAATCTTTCTCTTTTAGTCCTGGCTGTGCTTTTTGCAGCATCGTGTGGCAAAAAATCTCCATCAGGAGAGTTGATTGGCGTCCAGGAAAGACCCAGATGGGATGGCATTAATCCTTTCGGTATGATTTATGTACCATCGGGTAGTACCAATTTAGGACAAACAGACCAAGACTTTTTTAACACCCACGTTCAGAGAACCCAGACGGTTTCTATTGCAGGTTTTTACATGGATGACACTGAGATTACCAATAATGAATATCGCCAATTTGTGTATTGGGTGCGAGATTCGTTGGCTCATGCTGCCTTGGGTCATTTTCAGGAAAGTGAAGATGGTGCTACTGAATTGATTGACTGGGAGATGGAAATAGACTGGGAGGATGAAACTCTGGCGGATATGAATTTTGCCGGAGCAGATGCCTTTAAGGGGGTGACAGAATTGGACACCCGCAAATTTATCTATGAATGGGAATGGAAGGACTGGCAATTGGCCGCTCATTCTCGTGGTATCAAAAGAAGCAATATCATTCATAAGGAAAAGACCAATATTTATCCTGATACCTTGTGTTGGATCAGGGATTTTACCTATTCTTACAATGAGCCATTGACCCGAAATTACTTTTCCCACCCTGCTTTTGACGATTATCCGGTAGTGGGTATCAACTGGAATCAGGCTCGTGCTTTCTGTTACTGGAGGACTTTGCTTTGGAACTCTTTTAAAGGAGAAGATGAACCCAATTCTGAAGAATTCAGATTGCCGTTGGAATCTGAGTGGGAATGGGCTGCAAGGGGTGGCAATGAAATTGCCATGTATCCTTGGGGTTCTTACTATTTAAGAAATGCAAAAGGATGCTTATTGGCTAATTTTAAGCCGGGCAGAGGCAACTACCCCGAAGATGGAGGTATGCATACCGTAAAAGCCGATGCTTATTTTCCCAATGAATATGGTTTGTACAATATGTCCGGAAATGTGGCAGAATGGACAGAAACTGCCTACCATGACAATGCCAGAAATTTTGTGCATGATTTGAACCCAGACGTAAAGTATGATGCAAAACCAGAGGATCCGGAGGCATTCAAAAGAAAGGTAATCCGTGGTGGCTCCTGGAAAGATGTAGGATATTATTTACAGTGCGGAACTCGCAATTGGGAGTTTCAGGATACCAACAAGTCGTACATTGGTTTCAGAACAGTCCTTACCTTCCTGGGAAGATCAGCAAATGATTTTAGTAATTAATTATTACAATAATATTTCATTCATTAACTAACAAATTTCTTAATTGATTAAAATTTCAAGCAATGGCTATTTACAAAACTGATTGGTTTAAGTACCTGAAGAACTTTATGATTGGTGTTGGTGCCTCTATCGTAATGATTGGAGCGCTTTTCAAAATTCTTTCTATGGAAGGTGGTGATGTGATGCTTACCGCCGGTCTTGTTACAGAAGCAATTCTATTCTTGGTCTTAGGTATTCTTCCTCCGGAAAAAGATTATTACTGGGAAAAATTATACCCGGGTTTGGATGATTACCATGCAAGAATTAATCCTCTGACAGAAGGTCCTGTAAAATCAGGTCCAAGACCTTTGAATGCAGAAATTGTGGAAGGTCAGTTGGGCGGTATGCTTGGAGAGTTGCAAAATATGTCCAAGAGCCTTGGATCGCTTAAAGCACTTCAGGAAGTAGATTTCAGCAAAACTGGAGATCAGATTAAGGCAATGGGTAATTTTTATTCCAAAATGAACGAAGCAATTTCTGAAATAAGCGCATCAATTGATGATACAAAAGCTTATAAAGATCAGGTGGCCTCTTTAAATAAAAATCTTTCCAGCCTTAACGGTGTATATGGAAATATCTTAGGTGCTTACAAAAACATGGGTGGGGGTAACTAATAAATAGTTTACTTTTCACGATATTAAAATTTATTTACTAACAGAAAATAATTAAACATGTCAATACCTAAGCAGCCGCGTCAGTTAATGATCAACATCATGTACCTGGTGCTTACGGCTCTACTGGCACTCAATGTTTCCGCAGAGATATTTAATGCATTTAAATTGGTGAACACAAGTCTTCAGGAATCCAACAGATCACTGGATTTGGCCAATGAAAATTTGGTGCCTTCAATCGAAAAAAGAGCGAAAGCCAAAGTGGAATTTCAGCGATTTGCGGATCGCGCTCCAGAAGTCGTTAAGATTGGAAATGAATTTTCTTCCTATGTAACTGCCATGGTAAACGATTTGATCGATAAATCCGGTAACAAAAACGGTACAGTCGATGATGGTGATTATATTATCAAAGGCGACAAAAAGGATTTGAAGGGAAAGAAAGACAAAGATGTTACAACCCGTAATATGGTAAATGGCGGTAAAGGTCTTGAGCTTAAAAACAAGATTCTTGAATATCGTCAGAAATTCCTTTCCATGATTGATGACTCAGTTCGTGCCTCCATGGAATCTGAAATCGTTTTGAACATTGATGATGAGTCATGGAAACACTCCACCAAGAAGAGCTGGGAGGAATACACTTTTAAACAAATGCCACTCGGAGCTTGTATGCCCATTTTTACCAAATTTATCAATGATGCAAAAGCTTCCGAGAATGCCATTCTCAATCACTTCAGTAAAAAACTGGGTGGTGAAGATGTTGTATTGGATAAATTTACAGTAATTTCTTCTCCAAAGAAATCATACATTATTAAAGGGGAACCATTTGAGACTGAAATTTCTTTGGCAGCCTCTACTTCCAAAGCATCTCAGACCAAAGTGGCTCTTTCCGTCAACGGCTCCCCACTTACCGTCAATGATGAGGGAGTTGCAGTGTGGAAATCCATGGGATCTGATGTTGGAGTAAAGAAGTATTCTGCAGTGGCTTCTGTGACCAATCCTGTGACTGGAAAAACAGATACCTACAAGAAAGATTTCGAGTTTGAAGTGGGCGAAAGATCCGCCAACGTTTCCGCCAAGAAAATGAACGTATTTTATATTGGTGTGGACAATCCAGTGGGGATCTCCGCAGCAGGAGTTCCATCGGCTCAATTGAAAGTTGATGCAAGCGGAGCTGGAATTAACATTTCCAAATCAGGTGCAGGAGACTACAACGTGACCGTTTCTCAGCAAGGTGAAGCTTCAATTACACTTTCTGGCGGTGGATTAACACCTACTACCTTTAAGTTTAGAGCAAAGAGGATTCCTACACCCATTCCTCAACTTTCCGGCAAGACGGGTGGTGCTATCCCGAATGGTACCTTTAAAGCTCAGCAAGGAATTATTCCGGTTTTGGAAGGATTTGATTTTGATGCGAAATGCGCCATTGGCGGTTTTAGACTCGTTAGAATTGCTCCAAGACAGGACCCTGAATTTGCTACCAATCAAGGGGGAAGATTTGCTGGTGAAGTTGAAAAATTGATTTCCAAGGCAAAACCTGGAGATCGCTATATTTTTGAAGAAATCAAAGCCCGCTGTCCTGGCGATCAGGCCGGTCGGGAGTTGAATGAAATGTCATTTAAAATTCAATAATTTCTCTATCATGAAAGTTTTCAGGATATCTTTTTTAGTACTCTTATTTGGATTGAACTATTCCTTTTCTTTTGCCCAGGTGGACGAAGAAGTCACTGAGTCAAGTGAATTGGATGTTCCTTCAGAGTATCTCGATGACATCGTTACCAGACAATTGGTACCAGAACAAAGAGTGTTGGCCTATGAACCCATTCGGGAAGCCGACATTGTCTGGACCAAAAGGGTATGGAGGATTTTAGATACCCGCGAAAAGATGAACATTGCCTTTATGGAGCCCAACAGATATTTTTTTCAGGTTTTGTTGGACCTTGCAAGAAATGGCGATGTTAAAATTTTTGCAAAGGATGATTTCAAAAGGGTGGTTCTCAATGACGAGCTTGAAAAGATGCTTTACAAAATTGACACCCAAAGTGTTTGGGATCCTGAGACCTACATCGAGGAAATTAAAGTAATCAGAAACGACATAAATCCTGAAGATATTCAAAAATACAGGATTAAGGAATTGTGGTATTTTGACAAGGAAGCCTCCAGACTTCAATGTAGAATTTTGGGTATTGCTCCGATTAAGGATGAAAGAGATCTCACCACAGGTGAAGTAAAATACTCTGGTCCGATGTTTTGGGTGTACTATCCTGAAGTTAGAAAATACCTGACGAAAGAAAGGGTTTTTAACGATAAAAACGACAGTTCTCCAATGACCTGGGCAGATATTTTTGATGGCAGATTTTTCTCCAGCTACATTTTTAAAGAGTCCAATGTATTGGATTATCGACTGGAAGATTTCTTTTCAGGAGAAGATGAAAATGCCGGAGTTAAAATGCTTCTTGAGTCAGAGCGGATCAAAAATGAGCTTCTCAATTTTGAGCACGATCTCTGGGTCTATTGATTTATTTGAATTGCAAACTAAATAAGAGCCGGCGCTTTCATAAGTAGCCGGCTTTTTTTTTCATGGACTCCAAATACAAATTTAACATTTGAGAAATGAATGTAACTTAGCGGAATGACAAGCTGGTATATGCAGAAGCATCGGTTTTCTCTTTTGAAATTTCTGATTGCCTTTTTCCTTCCTTTTTTAGTGGAAGGCCAACAGAGCTGTTTGACCTTCCTTCAAAAAGCGCCGCTGCCGGCTGAATCCGTAGGGAAGGCATTTACTTCTGTCAAACTCGAATTTCTGGAAGCTGAATTATTGGCAGATGGATCGGAATACAAGAGGGTCAAATCATGGTCATTTACTTTTGACCAAAAACAATACGGTGAGCAACTTTCCAAATATGTCGAGAGGTGGGATCGAAAGGCGGAGGACAATAGCTTTGCATTGAATTATATTCCCGATACCACACAAGAAGTCGCAAGAGCCATTTATTATTACCAGCGTATGGCAGATTCAATCCTTCAAATCTGGAACCCCGTATCGCATTTAGCGCGAAATTTAGACCCTGATTTTACGGTGCTTTCAGACATGGATTATGGCTGTAATGATATCAAGGCATCTGCCAGGAAATTGAACGAAACAGCACGCAAACAGGCAGAACTTCTAGAAGGAGCCAGGCAACAAATGCTGCCAATTTTTGACCGGTTTCAAAGACATTTTAACAAATTGTCTCAAATTGAAGATCCGATTATGAACAATGAAGTGATCCATCAAATGAGCAAAGTATTGGGCGTATTGGAAGATTGGAACCTTATCGTTGGTGCAACCATGTTTAATATGGTCGAAACAGGAATATCTTTGAACAATGGAATATGCAGGCCTTGATGCCAATACGCAAGTCCATCTAAAAATTTTATTTTGAATACCTGCGCCTAAAATTTAAAACCCATGGTGCATTGAAAACCAAACATGGTTTTATTTTGCTGTACCAGGGTAGTGACTGCATCGATGGTGCCGTCCGAATCAAAATCAGATTGACCAGTTAAAAAAGGTAGATATCCATTTTTGGATTTAAATTGATTGAGGCCTAAATCCAGATAGAATATTTTTAAACGTATACCCAATCCTGCACTCAATCCATTTTGAAATTCATTGTTGTTTTCATAGGGAGAGCTCATCATCAGATAGCCAGCTCTTATCCTAAATTGATCCAATACCAATTCTCCACCGAAACGAAATTCTGTAACCGGTTTAAATTGTTTCACAATGTCATTGTTCAACTCTTCCTGATACCTTCTGTCTCCTTCAAAATCAGATTCGGCGGTCAAATCAAATCGAGCACTGGAGGGGTCATACCGATCAATGTCAAAGCTCAAAAAACCAAATTTCCCTACAAGGGAAACAGATCCTACCCAGCGCATTGGAGTGATTAAGCGATATTTAAAATAACCATCGGGTGAATTGGCGTTTTCTGTTTTAAAAGTATTGTTTTCGAAATAGCGGTATTGCATACTGGTATTGTAGTTGTCTTCCATCCAAAGATAAGATGGACTGTGCCAGGCCAAACCAATTCGAAGGGCGTGCACGGGCTTAAAAATAACACCGGTTTTCAATTGTACACCGCCATAATCTGTGTTGAGATTTTCTTCCGTCTTGATCTGATCAAAAGGTTGGAGACTGAGGATCCCTGGATTTGTTTCCTGATAACGCTTTGTGTGGCTATAGCTTCCAACAGGTACTTCCAAATTGGCACCAAGCTGTACAAACTCATTGTAATTGGCACCCACTCCCATGACAAAATTCCTGGCAAATCCTTTTTGCCGGAGTGTCTCTGATTTCAAGCTTTGTACATTCTTTTTTTCCAACAAATCAGTCGTGTAATAAGTAGGTTGTAGATCGGGATCCAACTCGTACAATGCTCCTGTTTCATACGCTAGACCTGCTTCAAAATCATCCAGATCATCCGGAGCAAAACCCCTCCCGTCACTATAAGAAGGATCCAGTGAGAGTTCGTAATACCGGTGAAGGATGCTTCCGGCTGACATACCGGAAAAATAGTGGTCTTGTTCAAAAGAACCCATTCCGTTTATTCCCAAGGCAACATTAAATTGCTTCCAATTAGAGCCAATGGGTTTCGTGCAGATGACCAATCCGATACCTGAAAAAGCTCCACTAAGTCTATTCTGTTGGTGGCTTAGATTGTTGTTGTCCCCTTTTACCGAAGATTCAATTTGGGCGGAATGACCCAAAAAAGAAAAGCTAAAATCGGACTTTCTGTAAACACCTGTTCCTGCGGGATTAAGGCTTATGGCTGCAAAATCTGCGCCGATGGATCCCATTGCTCCTCCAACTCCCATCAGTCTTGCAGAACCCATGGATCTTGTTTGTGTAAATCGAAGGGCATCTGAACTCAATTGAGCGGAAAGCACCAGACTAAGGCACGCTGCCGGAAAAAATGCAAAGACTTTTTTATTCAACATACGAATTGTTGTGATATGAAAAAAAATTGGTTTTCAAAGCCATTACCAAAAGGAAGACCGTCCAAAATTTGAACGATCTACCTTTTAATTACCTACTTGGGTTTTATTTTAATTTAGAATGAATTACCTCGGGCTTCTCCGACTTCCTCCTGAAGAATTGGATCCGGCACCGGAACTGTTTGATCTGCCGGGATTGGAAGATCTCGGGGATGATTCCATTCTTGGTGAATTATTTCTAAAGGATGGCTCTCTCGAAGGAGCGGATCTTTCCATTCTGGAATTATTATTTGGTTCCTCCCAGGATCTCGATCTTTCATTGTGGTTTCTTGTATCCATAGACCGGTTCCTGTTAAAAGATCGGTCTGAATCCTGGTTTTGATAAGAATCATTTCGATCTTGAGGGGATTCGGGCCAATATCTGCTGCTTCTTCTATTTTGTCCATCGCGACCTTGGGTTTCAGAAGATCCCTCAGTTGGATAGCGATCCGAACGGAATCGGATCGTTTTCCTCGAATTGGTATTGCGATCTTCATTGGATGGATCAACTTTGTTATCCGCACCGCCACCTGGAACCACTGTTTCCGTTCCTTCCTTTGGATCCGTTTTTCTGACAACCCTTCTAGTGCCTGTTAGATCATCCGATGGAGCGGGAGTTGTATTATTTTGATCTACCTCAGAAGATTTAAATCTTGGATTGGTATTGCGATCTGTGGACCTGTTCAGGACATCATGATCAACAGTAGTCTTTTCGGATGGATCGATGGTATGATCCTGATGAGGGTCGGTACTTCTTACCCTGACTGGTCCAGAACGTGAAGTAGTTGTGCTGCCATAATTTCTACTGCCGTAGTACCTTCCTTTTGGATTTTCATGATAGCGGTCATTTCGATCTCTCCAATCCCAATGGCGCCAACCGTTTCCACCCCAATTGCCATATCCGTTGTATCCCCAGGTGTTAAATCCAGGGTTGTAGCACCATGGATCATACCAGCCTCCGCCCCATCGATTCCCATACCACCATGGATCGTACCAACCTCCCCAACGACCTCCAAAGTAGTTGGGACAAAAGCCATTGTTCCAATTCCAATATCCCCAATAAGATCCTCCCCACCTCCATTGGTTAAATCGGTTGAATCTCCAGGGAGAATAAAAATTGCCATACGAAAACACAATGCTGTTACCCCATAAAAATGGATCATTCAACCATGGATCGTAAAATCCGATGTTGGTATAAAAAGGATCATAGAAATCTCTCGTGTAATAACCCCGATGAAATCTTCTGATTCTGCTGGAGTAATGGTATTCCTGATCGTCATATTCTGAATACTCATCTTCAAAATCCGTGTTTTCAGAATATGCAGGATTTGCCGGTGGATTCGATGAATAATTTTCTCTTTCAATGCTTGTGTAAGTTCTACTCTCTACTCTTGATGGGTCATAATAGACATCATCATATTGTGCCAGCACTGCGGAAGCAAGCAGTGTAAAAAATGCAAAGAAATTAAATTTGAAGATCAATGTTTTCATGACAGAAAGCTTAAATGGTTTATAATACAACAACATTTCGAGTGCAATTTATTACATTTGCGCCCCAAGAGGCGTTAAAATCTTATTAAAGTAATCGTGAAAAGAAGTTAATTTCATTTGTATGAACATTACTTGTTAATACGACCATCACAAGATGCAGGAGTTTATTCTGCAATCGTTAAATTGAACTTAAATAAATGGCAAAAGTAATTACACCCAGAGCAGAAGATTATTCACAATGGTACAATGATCTTGTCTATCGATCCGGTCTTGCCGATCAATCCGCGGTAAGAGGTTGTATGGTGATCAAACCACATGGATATGCGCTTTGGGAAAACATGAAGGCAGTGTTGGATAGAATGTTTAAAGAAACAGGCCATGTCAATGCCTATTTCCCTTTGTTTATACCAAAAGCATTGTTTGAGGCAGAAGAGAAAAATGCAGAAGGATTCGCCAAGGAGTGTGCAGTCGTTACCCATTACAGATTAAAAACTGATCCAAACAATCAATCAAAACTGGTGGTAGATCCTGAGGCCAAATTGGAAGAGGAACTAATTGTCCGGCCAACCAGTGAAGCCATTATATGGAATACCTACCGCGATTGGATTAAATCATACAGGGATTTACCCATTTTAATCAACCAATGGGCAAATGTGGTGCGATGGGAGATGAGAACAAGACCTTTTCTTCGCACCGCAGAATTTCTTTGGCAGGAAGGACATACAGCACATTCATCAGAAAAGGAAGCCATCGAAGAATCACTTAGAATGCATGAAGTCTACACCAGGTTTGCAGAAGACTATATGGCAATGCCGGTGATAAAGGGATATAAGACCGCCAACGAGCGTTTTGCCGGGGCAGAAGAGACGTTTACCATTGAAGCCATGATGCAGGATGGAAAAGCATTGCAAGCGGGTACAAGCCATTATTTAGGGCAGAATTTTGCAAAAGCTTTTAATGTTAAATTTCTTTCTGATCAGAACAAGGAAGAATATGTGTTTGCCACTTCATGGGGAGTTTCCACCAGACTGATTGGAGCATTGGTCATGGCGCACTCTGATGATGATGGACTTGTTTTACCTCCCAAGCTAGCACCCGTTCAGGTGGTGATTGTGCCCATCCCAAAACCGAATGGTGAAATAGATCGGGTGGCGAAAAATCTGATGGATCAATTAAGATCTATTGGGATTCGGGTTGAATACGATCAGGATGAAAAAAACAGACCCGGATTTAAATTTGCAGAGCACGAATTAAAGGGGGTACCCATCAGAATTGGAATCGGAGCGCGCGATTTGGAACAGGGTGTGGTAGAGCTTGCCAGAAGAGATACCAAGGAAAAATCCCAGGTTCCTCTCGATCAGCTTTTGAAGACCACTCAATCTTTGTTGCAGGAAATTCAGGACAACTTGTTTGAAAGAGCAAAGAATTTTAGAAAAGATCACACCCACTATGTAGATGATCGGGATTCGTTTGAGAAGATTTTGAACGAACAGGGTGGATTTATCTATGCTCATTGGGATGGAAGTTCTGAGACAGAGCAAGCCATAAAAGAACATACGAAAGCCACCATTCGATGCATTCCGCTGGAGGCGCCTGAAGAAAATGGAGCTTGTATCTGGACCGGTAAACCCTCTTACAAAAGAGTGTTGTTTGCAAAAGCTTATTAATTTTTAATCACAATCATTTATCATGAAAAAATATTATTTTTTACTTTTTACATTGATGACTTTGGCAATTGCTTGCAAACCAAAAACTGAATCTACCGAACAAAGACCGGTAATTGAAAAAACAGACAACACCGGACCGGAATACACCTCCAGGTATATATGTCCGATGTATTGCAAAGGAAGTGGTTCTGATACAATGGGTGTATGTCCTGTTTGTGGGATGGATTATGAGTTGAATCCGGATTTTAAAGAAGTCACCCAATAAGCCGATTATCTTCAGTCTTGAATTTTCTTTCTGTCGATGTAATTTTTATGTGAAGGGTAACAAATATTGCTTCACCAATGAATGATGATTACTATCTACAAGATCCAAAGATTCACATGGATCTATCATGGGTCTTTTGATTCTGCTGCTGTATCTTATCGCACCACGGTCACATCGCCCCGATAAACCAGCCGATATCCATCCGCAAAAACGATGGATATCTGATACACATACACTCCCGGCATGACGGGCTCTTTTTTGAAAGTGCCGTCCCAGGTGGCAGTGATTCCGGCGCTGATGTCCGGTTGGTCGATGCGGTACATTCTGCCACCCCATCTGTCATATACTTCCACAAATTCAATTTCTCTGACTTCTGGGCCTGTGGTAATTTCTAAAAATTCATTGATTCCGTCTCCATTCGGTGACATTGCATTGTTGACAAACACCCTGCGAATATCTTCGACGATGATGGTGATTACATCAAAATCAGTACAACCATTTTCATCAGTGACGGTCAGTGTAAACGTTGTATTGCTCGTAGGACGTACAAAGGAGCTGGTAGAATTGGGTGTACTTACAGGACCCACCGGTGACCAGCTAATGGTTCTCAAAGGAACTGCGGTGTTGACATTGCCATCCAGAAGTATGCTGTCTCCGAGGAATATGGTCTCCTGATCGGAGCCAAAGTCCACACTGAGGAAAAATACGGGATTCGGAATGACGATGTTGGTATCTGTTTGACAACCATTGTTGTCAAAAATACTGATTAGGTAATTGCCGGGAAACAAAGGAACCATATCTCCAATTCTTTGCGGCGCACCTCCCTGAATTGTAAATCGATAAGTGGGTCCATTGGCACCCATTACACTTAATACTGAAAAGTCAATTTGCTCATTGGCACAATGGGGCGTGTCGATCGGCGTAAGATTGTAAACAAACGGAGCTGGCGCGAGGACCGTGTGACTGGTTGTCCCAGTACAACCATTTCCATCGGTGACGGTCACTGTATAGGTTCCTGCAGAAAGATTGGTCAGTACAGAATCCTGACCAACATTGGGCGACCAATTGAACTGTGCTTTGCTTCGGTTGCCACCATTCCACACCAGGGTAATTCTGCCATCATTGGCACCCGGACAACTCACATCGAGGGAAGAACCCTGGATGATTTGTATTCGGATGGTATCCGGTTGTCTCAATCTGATGCTGTCCGTATGGATGCAACCGAGTGAGTCAGTGATTTGAACGGTGTAATAACCATCTCCGATTCCACTGATGACTGAGCTTGAGGGCCCTCCGTTCAACCATTGAAAACGATAAGGAGAAGTTCCTCCAATTGCATCGATTGTAATGCTGCCATCTGTCCGGCCAAAACAGCTGGGCGGAATTAAGGCAATTTTTGAAGAATCGATCCGTATGGGAGTTGCAGCAGGCAGGTTGAAATACAAGGTATCAGAACAGAGATTATTGACTGTTACAATGACGTATTGTGCACCTTCACAAAGTTGCACTGCGGTAGAAGTAAAAGTACCCGCGTTGGAGTTAAACAAAAACTGTTCTCCGGATGACCAGGTGATGGTCACCAGGGTATCCAGGGTATTGACCGTTACCGTTGCTGAGCCATCACAAGAAGCCGTGTTTGCACAGCTTGGTTTTTGAAAATTGCTCAGAGAAACTAAAGGTTTTGGTGGATCGATCAAGGTAATGGTATCCACCAATGCCGGACATCCTCCTACATCATCAATGGTAACGATGTAATTTCCTGCGGTAATGCTGGCATTGACTTGTGCATTCACTGCATTGTCCCAGGAGTAGGATAATAATCCGGATCCACCGGAAGCGAAGACAATGATCAAACCATCCGCCTTTCCGGGACAACTTGGATGAAACAACACTACTGAATCGATTCGAATGGCACTACCTGTAAATCGAATACTGTCCATCCCAATCACTGAACAGCCATTGTCATCGGTGATGGTCACGGAGTAAAGACCTGATGGGAGATTGCATATTTGACGGGTAGTATCGCCCGTGGACCAGCGATATCGAATGTTGTTGTTGGAACCGGGACTCACCAAAACCTCTATACAACCCGAGGTATCACCAGGGCAGATCACATCCACTGCATTGAAACCTGTGATCACTGGTCCCATTGGTTGACTAATCGTATAAGATTTGATGGCAGTGCAGCCTTTGGCGTCTGTGAGCGTTAGGGTATAAACTCCCTGGCCCAAATTATTCAATCTCGTAGCGGTGCTATTCTGGTAATCCCATTGATATTGGTATGCCGGTGTGCCACCCAAACCTCTTACTTCAATAAAAGCATCGCCGCCAGGTGAGCATGATTCTATAGTGTCTATTTGCAATTCGACAATTTCCAGTTGAAAGGGTTGAAAAACTTCTATGGTATCCTCAAAAGTACATCCAAGACTATCGACTACGGAAAGATAATAAATCCCTGCACTGATTCCCGGACTGGTGTAATGATTTCCATTGATGCTGCCACCCGGAATTTGATTTAGAGTAGAATTTCTTAATGTAAAATTCAAGGGAAACTGAAGCGAGCCTTTGGATTGAATAAATACCTGAATTTGCCCATTTGCTTCACCAAAACAACGAACACTGTCCACAATGACAGAGTCGGTCATTTCTCCTGAATAGGGTATATTAAAAAATATGGTATCCCTGCAAGCCTCACCTCCGGTGACCCTGTTGCGGTCTGCAACGATAACAAATTGTTGTCCACACAAGGAATCATTCCTACAGACCGTATCCGGTAAGCAATTGCGGGATACTGCCTGACTCCAGTAAAAATTATACCGTTGACCTAAAAACGGGGTGCCTCCCCTGGCTCGGACCGTAACCTGCCCGTCGCAATTGCCGACGCAAGATGCATTTTTGTCGATGGTGATGTCTGAAAATAGGGTATCTGCTCTTAAGATAAAATCCTGTTGTGTCTTGCAACCAAAACTATCAATAACAGTGATGGTATATTTGCCGGCGAGGAGTCTGGGTTCCTGGGTGGAACCAAAAATATTATTGGGTGTCCAGATGATTTTTCGGCTACCCACACCGCCGCTTACTGTAAAGCCTATTCGACCGTCTGCCCGGTTATAGCAGGTGGGGTCCCTGGTGTAGTTGAAATTGTTTGAAATGGTGATGGGCGGGGCATTTAATACCTGTACCACAAACATGGTATCTTTTCCAGAGGCGTCTGCTACTGTAAAATCGTAATTGCCGGGAGGAAGATTGTTGATCATAAGCATATCTCCGGACACGACAATATTGCCATTTCCATTGGGGGCATTGCTTGAAACGGTGTAAGGCGACTGGCCACCCCATGCTTTGATGATCACACTGCCTGTATTGGTCAAAGTTCCGCAGGCATTGCTGACGACTGTCAGGCCAGGGGGAAAATCCACCTTCACCTGATCATCCGGGTTGGGGTCTTCAAAACAAACCACTTCGCTGCCGTTTGGAGTTTCCCTGGAAAACTCTAAGGTCGGAATGGTCTTGTGAAAGCCAAGGGGAGAACATTCACCGGGATTTCCAATGATGAGAAAACACAATTCATACAAAACTGTGCTGTCCGGTAAACTGGAATTCACCGTATTTGGATTGGTCCAAACGGATCTAACCACATCCCTCAATCCATCAAAAAAGACGCCAGTTTGATCCCATCCATCTAAACCAGGATAAAAGTTCTGTTTACTAATGGGTTTTAATATCGTGGGATCGTATTGAATGCCAAATTGAAAAGCAGAAATGTCTTTAAAATTAAACACCCTTAGTTCAACACAAATGGTGTCGCCCTTTTGTCCTGATTTTGCAGTAATCTCGATTCTTACGCAAGTATCTTGTTGAGAAAACAATGAGGAAGCCCATATAATCAATCCAAAAATCAGGGAGAACCGGAGAGAGAAGGCCTTTGAAAACTTTTTTTGGAATAAGCGCATAAGCGATGATATTCAATAAATTGCAAAGATATGATAAAAAAAAGTAATGCCAGTAGGAGACCAGGTTGGTTTAACAACGCATTAATTAGACCAATCATTGTATGATTTTATTGCACCAGAGCAATCCAATCTTTGTTCATGCTGTAGGCAATGGTCTCCAGGCTACATTGTGGTTTTCCCAGAATGAACCTGGCTTTTTTACCCGGAGTGATGCTGCCCATTTCTGACTCAAGATCCAGGGCATGCGAGGCATTGATCGTCATGGCTGTGAGGACTTCCTCCGGTAAGAGTCGCATTTTTAAACAGGAAAGCCCAAAACTCATGTTTAAGTCGTTGTTGGGAGAAGTGCCCGGATTGTAATCGGAGGCAATGACAATCGGTAAGCCTGCTTCAATCATTTTTCTGGCAGGAGGGTAGTGGTTGTTCATAAAAAATGCAGAGTAGGGCAACAACACAGGAAATGTGTTTGAGTGGGCCAAACGCTCAATTTCTTCTTCAGAAATGACTTCAAGGTGGTCCACCGATTTTGCCTGATGCCGAATGGCCAATTCGATTCCACCCGAATGGGTAAACTGGTTGGTGTGAATTCTCGGAGTCAATCCAAATTTTTTTCCTGCGGTGAGCAATTGATCTGTTTCTTCCAGGCTAAAAAATCCGGATTCACAAAAAACATCCATGTAGTCCGCCAATCCCTCTTTTTGAATGGTGGGCAACATGTTATTTATTATAATGTCAATATAGTCTTGATGCCGGTCTCTGTATTCCAGGGGAAAAGAGTGGGCCCCTAAAAAAGTGGATCTGATGGAAAAATCGGAATGGGTTTTTAATCTTTGGATCACCCGTAGAATTTTTAATTCCGATTCGGTGCTGAGACCATACCCGCTTTTGATCTCAATGGCTGAGGTTCCAAAGGATCGGGCTTGCTCCAACCTCAGTTTGGAGCGATGATACAGCTCATCCTCCTCCAGCCTTGCCAATTTTTTGGCAGAGTGGAGGATTCCGCCTCCACGCTCACTGATTTCCTGATAGCTTAGCCCGCGTATTCTGTCCACAAATTCTCTTTCCCTGAAATCTGCAAATACCAGATGGGTATGAGCATCCACAAATGCAGGTACCATGATGCCTCCTCTTGCATCCAGCTGTTCCACTTCCGGATTGGGAAAGTCTTCCATGACTCCGTAATCTTTAAAGCGATCTCCTTCGATCCAGACCCAGGCGTTTTCCAAACAGGAAATTTCTTTCATCTGATTTCCCCTGATGGGTCCAATGTTATTTTTACTGTGGAGATAGAGACGACCGATGTTAAAATAAATGACGGATGGATTCATTCCATTTTAAGTTTAGCTACCTCTGATTGGATGTTGTACTTTTTAAGGTATTGTTGGAATAAGCCGGCTTCTTCTTCTGTTACAAAAGATCCAAGGATCACATAAAAGAACAGATCTCCATTTTGATCGGTCATTTCAGAGAGATTTGCCGCTTGATTGAACAGTTTGTCCAGCCGATCCACTTCTTTCATGGCTGCTTCCAAATCATCGTATTTTTTGGTTCTCAGAAAATAGTCACCCACCAGAATCATGGAAGGGTTGGAATGCCTGTTTTGCAAGGATTCTATTTCTTCACGGGACAAATGGTGTTCTGCACTCTCCTGGTTGTTTTCTTTTGCACGGAACTTTTGAAAGAACAATTCTTCTTCATTTTCTTTGGGGATTTCTAGCTGGCGGTGTTCCATATCTTCTTCTGCCGACAGAGTCATTTGTATGCCTGATTCAGATGATACCTGGGGTGGAGCATAGACCTTATCCGCATCCGGATGGCTTTGTTTTTCAATTGGTATCTGTGCAGACTCAAAGTCTGTTTGAAGAGTTGGTTTTCTTTGGACCCCGTAATTTTCAAACCATTCTATGAATTCGTTCAAATCCATCGCCTGCTCTTTTCTAGCCAAAACTTCTGGTTTGGAGGGATCGATCAACAAGACGGTAGGCAAGACTTTGATGTGGTAATAAGCCCTCCAGCTTTTTCCTTCTTCGCTGTCAAAGTCGATGGATTTAACGATCCAATTTTCCCCAAACAGCTTTTCTGCGTTAAGTCCATTAAATATGGTGTGGTCCATTTGTTGGCAGGACGTACTCCATTTAGCCCCGAATTTGATGAGCAGGAATTTTGACTCCGATTTGGCTTTTGCCATGGCTTCATTCAGAGGACCTTCAAAGCTATATAAGCCATTGGATGAAGCCTTTACGATATCATTTGGCAGAAGAAAAAGCAGGGTTGAAAGGAAAATCAAAAATTTCATATTATATATTTTATATATGTTAAAGAATTTGATTAATACATATTTAAATATTATCAAAATTTATACCATATTTTTGTATTAAATATTATTGTATATTTAATATACATAAATACAAATAAATATATAGTAAAAAATAATTTAATATGTGTAATGATATGGACTGTTTTATAAAGTTTTTGGACCTCAGTGCCTGATACAGCCTGAGTGTGGCTTCTTTGGTCCAACCTTTGATTTCATTTGGAGGACTGCGGACCATCATTATTGGGTTTGATTGGATCAATTGATCTAAATTTGCGGACTCAATTAAAAGTGATGACAAAAATCAGAGCGGCCATTACAGGAATTCAGGGATATGTACCTGATTATGTCCTGACCAACGCCGAACTTGAAAAAATGGTGGACACCAATGATGAATGGATCGTCTCCAGGACCGGCATAAAGGAAAGAAGAATTCTAAAAGAGCCAGGAAAAGCAGCATCTGACATGGGAAAAATCATGGTGGACAAGCTGCTTAAGAAAACCAAAACATCTCCGGACGAAATAGAACTCGTGATTTGTTGCTGCATTACCGGCGACATGGTATTTCCGGATACAGCCAATACGATTTGCGACAAAGTGGGCATTAAGAATGCCTTTGGATTTGACATCCACGCTGCCTGTTCCGGTTTTTTATACGGTTTGACCACGGGAGCAAAGTTTATTGAATCCGGCAGCTATAAAAAGGTGGTGGTGATTGGTATGGATGTGATGTCTTCCATCATCGATTATACCGACCGTGCCACCTGCATTATTTTTGGGGATGGAGGCGGAGCGGTTTTACTAGAACCCAACACCGAAGGCAACGGCATCATAGACAGCGTGCTTAGAGCCGATGGTTCAGGAAGGGAATACCTCCACATGAAAGCAGGGGGTTCGCTGCGGCCACCGAGCATCGAAACAGTCACCAAAAAGGAGCACTATGTGTATCAGGAGGGAAAAGCAGTTTTTAAAGCGGCAATCAACGGGATGGTGGACACGATGAAAAAGGTGATGGAACGAAATCATTTGACCCTTGATCAAATACAATGGGTAGTGCCTCATCAGGCCAATATTAGAATTATCAATGGCGTCACCGATCAACTGGGAATTGATCCGGCCAAAGTCATGGTCAATATTCAAAAATATGGCAATACCACCTCCGGAACCTTGCCCCTGTGTCTTTGGGAATGGGAACCGCAGTTAAAGAAAGGAGACAATATTCTATTGACGGCCTTTGGTGGTGGATTTACATGGGGCACCACCTATCTGAAGTGGGCATATGGCGAATAGGTGGTAATGGACAATCCACTTTGTAAAATGCTTGGCATCAGGCACCCTATTATTATGGCACCGATGTTTCTGGTATCCAATACCAAAATGCTTCTTGCGGCCATTGATTGCGGCATTACAGGTGCCATCCCTGCCCTTAATTACCGCACCGACAAAGAGTTTCGAATGGCCCTGGATGAGTTGCGTGCTACCGGCAAATCCTATGGCATCAATTTGATTGTCAACAAATCCAATTTCCGCATAAAGGAACAGCTCAATACCTGCGCGGAGTATAGGGTTCCTTTTATCATAACCTCCCTCGGAAGTCCGCGAAAGGTCATCGACCAATGCAGACCCCTTGGAATGAAAGTCTTTTGCGATGTGTCCGACATGGAATATGCCAGAAAGGCGGCCAGTCTTCATCCGGATGCACTGATCGCTGTCAATAAAGAAGCAGGAGGACATTGCGGAGTCATTCCCGCAGAAGAATTCGTACCCTCTCTGTGCAAAGCATTTCCAGAGCTTCCCATCATCAGCGCCGGTGGTGTAGGGGATGCATTGGGTGTAAGAAAAATGATCCATCTTGGTGCGTGTGGAGTGTCTGTGGGTACTCCATTTATTGCCACCCTGGAATCTCCGGTCAGTGAAGATTACAAGATGGCCTGCGTTCATTTTACCTCCAAGGACATTGTGCTCACGACCAAGTTAAGTGGTGTTCCCTGTACTGTAATTAATACAGCCTATGTCCAAAAAATAGGAACCCGTCAAAACTGGCTTGAAAAGTTACTGAGCAAGAACAAAACACTCAAAAAATGGCTTAAAATCCTTATCTATAAACGAGGAATGAACAAATTGGCCAAAGCTGCTTTTTCCGCCACCTATCAGAATGTTTGGTGTGCAGGCCCTACAATAGATTATATCGATAAGATCAGACCTGTAAAAGAAGTGGTGGACCGATTGGTGGGGAATTGAATCGAATGTATTAGATGACAATTACCAACAGCGATTTTATAAATTCCGATGACGGCTTTGGGATATCTTATGTTTCAACCAATCAATGATTGCATTCCTCTACGATGGTATGGAACGTATCGTGCAATTTGGAAAGCGATTGAGTGATTGCTTTATCCGATGCTTTACTTTTTATCAGTTTGTCCAAATCTTTGGACCCATCGACCAATTTTTTGATGGCGTTCTGGACGCCTTTGTTGTTAAACTGGTTGGGGATTTTGGATTTGCTGAGAGCCATTGCATTTTGGAGTAATTCGCCGCTGCGGCTGCGCACAGGGGCCAGATTTCCTTCTTCGCTGGGATGGAAGGTTTCAGACATTGATTTGTGAAACGCTTTGATCTCAGGCCAGTCGTCAAATTTGCCTTTTTTCTTTGGGATGATCTCGTGGTACCTTCTGGTGACTTCATCCCAGTTGACAACATTCCAAATTGCATTCAAATAATCCCCTCTTTTGTTTTGATATTTTAAATAATAAGCGTGTTCCCAAACGTCGATTCCCAAAATCGGAATACCCTTTTCAACCACCACATCCATCAGAGGGTTATCCTGATTGGCTGTGGATGAAACCAATAGTTTTCCATCCGGACCCACTGAAAGCCAGGACCAGCCTGAGCCAAAGCGAGTGGAGGCTGCTTTGTTTAACAAACTTTTGAGGCTGTCCAAACTGGTATATTGCGCATGGATTGCATCCAACAGGTCTTTACCGGGCCTGGTATTTTTAACGGGAGTGAGTACCGTCCAAAATAAGCTGTGGTTGTAATGCCCACCTCCATTGTTGCGCACGGCTGCAGAATATTTAGAAACATTGCCCAAAATTTCGTTGATCGGCATGGCATGGGCATCCGTTGTTTGGAGGGCTTGATTTAAATTGTTGATGTAAGCCTGATGATGTTTGGTGTGATGGATCCACATGGTAGTGGAATCAATGAATGGTTCCAAAGCAGAATATGGGTAATTCAAAGGTGGTAAGGTGTAGGGAGCTTGTGCTTGCAACAAGAATCCAAGGCCCAATGACAGCAAAAACGATACGTATTTCTTCATGATGATAATTCTAATTTTTTTGCCATTGATCAACACATAAAGAGAATAAAAGGATCAGCCGGCGGATAGAAATCTGCCCATGTCTTGTCCGGAGCAGGCAAGTGTGGAAGGTTTGCGCGAATGGTTTTTGGCAAGATACAGATGTGATTTTGATTAAATTAAATATTAATAAATGTATAAAATATTTAAAATCAATATATAAAGTATATAAAAAATAAATATAAGAAAAAATTTTATTTATAATTTGGAATTTTGAATCATTCCTTTTTACCTTTGCCCCATATTCTTCCAACCAGTAGAATGGGCAGCGTCAGCTGCTGTTGAAATTCTTCATCATAATAGGATCATACCAAAGAAATTTCGTGGAAGCAGTTTGAAGCCTGCAACCCGGAGATAACTGTAAATTGATTTTTTGATTGGAGGGCCCATCCAGGTCTAAAGATCCAAACCTTTTAACCTTAAGCGTATGAAACCGACAATGTGTCATTGGCTCGGAGTAAGAAAACTATGCCCCCCGGGGCCGGTCTCAAAAATTTTTAATTTTAAAGATGGTATTGGGCAATCTGTCCATGCATGTCGGTTGGGATGGAGCGGTCTTTCTGTTGCTCTCTGCTTACTGGTAGTCATGCTTGCATTTCCTGCCGATGGATTTAGCCAGTGCGCCATGGCATGCAGAAGCAAGGGCAACATATCATTAGGGCCTTATTGTGAAGCAGAAATTTTGCCTTCCATGCTTTTGACCAAGGGGCTTACCTGCCCCGATGCCCGTTACAGGGCAGATGTCATGGACTACAACATGAATCTGATTCCCACCAGTCCCATTGTAACCGAGGACTGGATTGGAAAAACAGTGACCGTCAGGGTATTTGATTCTACTTCCAAAAATTCCTGTTGGGGAACATTATTTGTTGAAGATAAGTTTGCTCCGGTCATTGAATGCAAAACAGATACCATGTATTGCAATGACATCCGGTATAAGTTGCCTCCGGTATTTTACGATTACTGCGATCCTTATGCCCAGATCAAGCTGGTGGATGAAATATCATATCCTTATCACTGCGATACTTTTTTTGTGAAGATGGTGGTCAAGGGATGGACGGCAGTGGATAAATACAATAATTATTCCCGGGTATGCTATGACACTACTTATTTAAGAAGGGTTCCTGTCGATTTGATAGATTATCCCAAAAATTTTACAAAAGCCGATGCATGTCATATTGAATGCGGAAGCGAATATGAAAAAGATGCCAACGGACATCCCCATCCCAATGTGACGGATGTGCCCAGGATTGAAGGCATTCCATTGTGGCCTGATTACAGTGCTTTGTGCAATGTATCCACCAATTATGAAGATGCAGTATTGATCAACACCAGTTGTAAGAAAAAAATACTCCGGATGTGGAGAATTGTGGAATGGTGGTGTGGCACTGCGGTGGTAAAAACCCATCCCCAAACCATTGAAATTGCCGATACAGAAGCACCCCATTTTCATTGTCCTTATGATTTTGAAGCAAGCACAAATCTGGGATACAATTGTCTTTCCAGGGTGTACCTTCCCCCACTTCATATTGAAGACAATTGTCAGGACAGTTTCAGTGTGGATATTTTGTATCCGGGCGGTATTGTCCAAAACCAAAATGGAGGGTATATCGAACTTGAGGTGGGTGTCAATGTGGTGACTTATCGCGTGTATGATGCCTGCGGCAACTATGACACCTGCAATGTAATCGTGACTGTAACCGATCAAAATCCGCCAACGATGGTTTGTGATCAAGGCGTTACGGTGGCATTAACTAGGGATGATGAAGTTCACATCGATGCAGCTACTTTTGATGAAAATACCCATGATGATTGTCACCTGAAGGAACTGTTGGTGCGCAGAATGGATTTTGGAGAGCCTTGTGGAGAGAGAGACAGTGTTTTTAGGCCGTATGTCACTTTTTGTTGCGCGGACGCAGGAAACTCAGTGATGGTGGTACTCAGGGCGATTGATAAATCCGGCAACTACAATGATTGCATGGTGGAAGCCGACATTCAGGATAAAACGCCACCTGTCTTGCGCTGCCCGCACGATTACAGCATTTCCTGTGACATTCATTTTGATACTTTGGATTTATCCCGATTTGGCGGACCTTATTATGCGGACAATTGCATTGTCACCATGGAAGAGCGTGTCGATACTTTTCTTAATCAGTGTAAAATTGGCTATCTGGAAAGAATTTTTGTGATCACAGACAACATGGGTCGAAAAGATTCCTGTGCTCAGAGAATATGGGTGAGACCTACGGTTTATTTTGTGGAGGCCAACATTCATTGGCCCAGGGACACCACCATTTACGGATGCGGTCCGGAAATTAGTCCGGATTCTTTGCCGGATCCACATGGATATCCCCTCTTTGACCGGGTGGCCTGTTCACTGCCTGCTACTTTTTATGAAGACCATTTATTCAGGGTTATTCAAGATACAGCCGTTTGTTATAAAATATTGAGAAAATGGAAGGTGATCGATTGGTGTCAGCGGTACATTGACTCCTTGGGCAACGAACATATTCCCAGCTGGGAGCATGTCCAAATCATCAAAGTAAACAACAAGCTTCCACCTAAATGGAGGAATGATTGTGAAACCCAAATGTTTTGTTTGAGTGGAAACGATTGTCTCAAGACCAGGGTGCAATTGACCCATAGCGCGACCGACGACTGCACACCGGACGATGATCTGGTAAGCGGTTACAAGTTGGACTTGTACAACAATGGATTGATCGATAGTTCCTATCAGCAATTTGGAGCAGTCATTCATTGGGACGGAGATCTTCCGGTTGGCGAACACCGGTTTGTTTGGTTTTTTGAAGATCAATGCGGCAACAAAGAAGTTTGCGATCAACTGATCAGGGTGGTCAATTGCAAGGGGCCGACTGCTTACTGTTTGACAGGGATCACCGTGAATCTAAGCTCCATGGACCTGGATGGCGATGGCATTCCTGAAGGAGTGGTGGATGTATGGGCTTCCGATGTGGATCATGGAAGTTATCAGTTTTGCGGCAATCCTGTGACCTTGTCCTTTTCGAGAGACAGTTCGGACCGATACAGGAGATATACCTGTGACAGTCTCGGACAAAGAAGGGTTGAACTTTGGGTGACAGACCGATACACGGGATTGCAGGATCTCTGTGTTTCTTCGGTTGTGATTCAGGACAACAACCGCTATTGTCCCAGGCGTCTGACAGGCAATATTGCCGGATTGATTCGCGATCCCCTGGGTCAGAGTTTATCCAATGTCAGGGTGGTGGTCGAAAACGCACAAACCAGTATTGAAGCTGAGTTTGACGGAAGCTATGTATTTCCGGATCTCTTGTTGGGGCAGAGTTACAAGGTGAGTGCATACAATGAAAGGGATTATGCGGAAGGAATTACTACCCTGGACATCATTCAAATCCAAAAACACATACTTGGGCAAAAAGAATTTGACAATCCCTGGCAGTTGTTGGCGGCAGACGTGAATGGTGACCATCGAATAACCACGGCCGATATTTCAGCCATCCGAAAATTAATTCTTGGTACAGAATATCGTTTTAAAGGAGTTTCCTCCTGGAAATTTGCGCAATCCACCTACCAGTTTTCTGATCCCTCCGATCCCTGGTATGAAGTCATTCCTCCTGACTATTTCATCAATGCAATGTCCGGAGACATGAACTATCTGGATTTTTCAGGGATTAAAATGGGAGACGTCAGTCAAACCAGTTGGAACGGAATGAGTAGATTGAAAGAAAGGTCTGGTGATTTTCTGGATCTGATATGCGGCCAGACCATTCAACATACCGGTATTCCAATATTGAGCGGAATGGTTGCTGATCTGGATGGAATGCAGCTTACTTTGCATTTTGATCCTTCCCAAAATCAATTGGTGGGCATAGAGTCCGGTGCATTTAATGTGAATGGTGCAAACATTAATTTCAATTATTTATCGGATGGAATTGTACTGTTGTCCCTTCACGAGCATGCTACTTTGCATTTGGATGCCGGCACCGAGTTGTTCCGACTGATTTTTGCAAAACCGGTCGATGGCGATTTCAGGAGCAGTATTTTTACGGGATCTGATGTCATCCAGTCAGAAGCATACTGGGCAGATGGAACGGTCAGAGCGTTGAGATGGGAACATCCTGTTCCAAATCTGGAAGAAGAGATCGTGTTTGGGCTGCCAAGGCCCAATCCATTTGCAGAGATGACGGTGTTACCCATGGATGTGCGCAGTGTCACAGAATACCAATATCGTTTGTACGATATCAACGGAGTTGAAATATTTTCCCAGACTGATCAAGCTTCGGTGGGAAGAAACTACATTAAGATCAGAAAGTCTCAGATTCCCAGACCCGGAGTTTATGTGCTCAAGGTTGAGAGCAAAGGGATTTCTAAGAGCTTTAAATTGGTCGTGATGGAACAATAGAAGGCTTCAAGGTTAATTTCAATTTTTACAGGGCCCCCGGATCTTTGGTTCGGGGGTTTTTTATGTGATTTGGAATGCTTACCTTTGCTATTTAATCAATCTACCATAACTCATGAGCTTTAATATTTCCGGGAAATTGCACAAAGTATTTCCAGCAGAAACCAAGACCGCTACCTTTCAAACCCGTGAATTTGTGATAGTCACGGAGGAACAATATCCACAATACATCAAATTTCAGTTGGTTCAGGATCGCTGTGCGGTCATCGACCAATTTAGTCCCGGCCAGGTAATCAATGTGTTTTTTGACCTTCGCGGACGCGAATGGCAGGAAAAATACTTCACCAATCTTCAGGCCTGGAAGGTGGAAGCCGGTCCAGGTACCGGTGCAGGCAACACGACTACGACCGCAGCAGCAGCCGGCGGCAGTTTGGTGGAAAGCAATAAGGCAGATGATCCATTCGGAGGTGCTGCAGCCGATAACTTTGATGATCTTCCGTTTTAATTTTAGAAAGATTCAATTTTTTTTCATCCCCTTGCTCTTTTGGTGGATGGGGGTACTTGCTGCGCAAGACGTCTATTTTGCCAGGACGGTCTATCTCGATGATTTTACAGAATGGAGTCTGCACGATAGTCTGAATGAGCCCATCGGGGAATTGAGATCCAGAAGATTGCCCAATGACCGCCTGGATGGATGGGATCTCCGGATCGGAGACCGCACTGCCTTCATCCGCAGGTCCGGATTTGGCACCCAGGTACAATGGTTGGCCACCATAGGATCTGAATCTTATACACTTTCTCAAACCTGGGCAGGAGTATCGGACTCCTGGAGAATCACCAACAACCGAAGCTCCTACACCTTACAAATGCGGGTGGAAAATGAGGGTCTGGACTGGAGGCTGTTGGATGGGGCCAATCAGACATTGCTTTCTATGTACAATGAGTTTGTGCACGATCTGAGGGATTGGGTGCTTGAATACGACGAAACGAAAGTACATCAGGATTGGGTCTGGGTGAGTTTGTTTTTGGTGGTGCGGAATGTCCAATGAATGGACTGATTCTATTGCTTGCTTTGCCGGTGAACCTGTCCTATCTTTTGAGAACGCATGGCTCTTTGGGTATATCAGTAGCAGCATCAAAGAGATCTATACTTATAACTCAAGAGGAGACTTCAAAATTTTATTGCAGCTTTTGAGCCATTATAACACACATAAAACCAGTATGTATGTAAATAATGCGATACTTTATTGCACTTATCCACCCCAAAAAGGCAGATAAGCGCTATTTTGTAGTGTGTATAAGTAAGTTAGTGGTCATTTATAAGAACAGAATGGAAAAGCCAGACTTCGTAGTAAATACAGAAAATATTTATAAATCCTTTGAAGACTCTATTAATAGCCTACGGAAAGTTGGCAAACTTCCTAATGGACATCTTGACCTAAATGAAATTGCAATAAGCGCATATGTTAAATGTTACGACTTTATGCTTTATATATGCAATTTAGATAAAGCTGAGAATGCATTCTTTCAAATACCTATTTTAAGAGGTTTATGTGAAGACTTAATCTCGATAACCTATCTGTTAAGCCTTTCTGAAAATGAAAGAAATTCAATTTTGCTTTGCGAACAGGTTAGAGAATTCAAATCGACCCTTAATGCTCAAGAAAAATATTTCAAAAAGTACAATCCAGCACAGATTGTCGTTCCAGAATCTGTTATACCAGAATTAAAGAAATATATTAAACATTATCATAGCAAGGGAATTAAAATTGTTGAACGTTACTTGCCTAGCGTTCAGAAAATGAGTTCTAAAGTTGGTTTAGAAGACTTGTATGACTATATATATTTTTCTACTTCTAAGACTGTTCATTTCGACATCGTAACTTTAATGTCAATGGGTTGGGGCGAAATAGATAACGATGAAAAAACAATATCACCAATTTTTTCTTATCAACACAACTACCATCAGTACTTTAAGTTTGTGTTTTTTTATACAAGCGTAATTTTTATTTATCAAACAATAAAGTTTGCAGAAATCGTTGATAAGTCTGAAGAAATACGTTCTAAGCTTGAAAAGCTAATTGAGGGCTACAAGATTATTGACTGGCCGACCATCCTTTCTTTTGAACAATTGAATATCCCAACTCCCGAGCCGAACGACAATATTTTTTACAGAGTTGTAGCGAAAATGTTTACTGAAGGTAAGATTGAATCTCACTCATCAGACAAATAAACGACCACTAACATGGGTTTTGCGTCAGGCGGGTTGACGTGCCAACTTGATGTTTAGTGCTATATTCAAATTTAGAATTAAATTAAAACTTTGTGCTCCGAAATCCGCCACTGCGCCAAGGTGTGCTGTGAATGTTTAACAAGAAAGTATGGGTTAAACAATGCTGTATAAAAGATGATGGTAGGTCCATCGGTGTCGGTTTTCAAGAACAGGCATCAAACCACTTCCCGATGCCTGGAGAGTAATCAAAAGGTGTTAAACGGTAGGAAGAAAAGGTTCCGTATAGATGGAATCAGGTATGTACTAAGGAGACAAACGAGAGTGAACCTGTGCTGAAGCTGTGAGAGAGTGGCTACATTTTGTCAAAAGCTTGTATTCTTGGCTACAAGTGAAAAGCTGCAACGGGAGCTTGAATATTGGTTGCAGGGCAAACGCGGTTGAGCAGGTGTGAACTTAGTATAGGCTTTTATACGGAACACAGGAAGTCCTTTTAAAATGCAAAGAGAACGGCACAAGTGGGCAATACCTACGAGGCTTATAGTATCGATGTTTAAAAGGATGACGGATGCTGTAGTAGTAGTGATGAAGTGTTTGTAATGAACATGGAGTGAAGTACAGCAGACATACAGTTTTAAATAAGTAAACAACTTAAGGAAAATTAAGGATGACAGATTTATTTGAGACAAAATCAAAACCGATTCCGATAACTAAGGAGATGGTTTGGCAGGCTTATCGCAAGGTCAGGAGTAACAAGGGGAGTGCGGGGGTAGATAATATATCGTTGAAGCAATTTGACGAGAACTTATCGAAAAACCTGTACAAAATATGGAACCGAATGGCCAGCGGAAGTTACTTAGCACAACCGGTAAAAGAGGTTATCATACCCAAGAGTAATGGTGGAAAGCGTCAATTGGGCATTCCGAGCATAGGCGACCGGATAGCCCAGGAAGTGGTAAAAGCCTATCTCGAACCCCGATTAGAGGCAGTTTTTCTTCCCCAATCGTATGGGTACAGACCCGGCAGAAATGCACACCAGGCATTAGAGGCAGTACGGAAAAATGTACGCAACTATGCCTGGGTAATCGACATGGACATAAAAAGCTTCTTTGACGAAGTAGATCATGATTTGCTGCTGAAAGCACTTGATAAACATGTGCACGAAAAGTGGGTAAAACTATACATCAAACGATGGTTAGAAACACCCGTACAAACTCATGAAGGATTGGTACACAAGCAAGGCAAAGGCACACCGCAAGGCGGAGTCATCAGTCCTTTGTTAGCCAATTTGTTTTTACACTACGTGTTAGACAAGTGGTTAGAGAAAACCTTTCCAGCGATAAAATTTGTGCGTTATGCCGATGATGTGGTGGTACATTGCATGAGCGAACAACAAAGTCATTATGTGCTGGAGGGTATCAGGCGCAGACTAAAAACATGCAAACTGCAACTGAGCGAGGAGAAAACCAAAATTACCTATTGCATGGATTACCGAAGGCCCAGGCGAAGGGATTATGCTGTGAAATTTGATTTTTTGGGGCATACCTATAAGCCAATGTCAAAGAAAAGCAAAAGAGATTCTGGTGTATTCTTAGGCTACGATTGCTGCATGAGCATGAAGTCGCGCAAGCGCATCATCCACACATGGAAACAAATGAACTTTCAAAGAGAAAGTACATGGACACTCCAAGACTTAGCCCAGTTACTCAACACTCAAACACGAGGATTGATGAATTATTTTGGCAAAATGGAAACGCGCTCGTTGGTAAAAGTATTTATATATTTGGACTACAGGATTGCAAAGTGGGTAAAGAATAAGTTTAAGAAATTGCGAAGCTACCAAAAAGCATTTGATTGGTTAAGAGAAGTCCGCTTAAATTATCCAACACTATTTGCTCATTGGTCAATAAGCAAGTTCTGAGATTGTATGTCAAGAGCCGTGTGAGTCGAGAGGTTCACGCACGGTTCTGTGAGAGGCTTAAGGTGAAATTCCATTGGCCTACTTGACCGCCAAAACGTTACGAGCAAGCCAAGAAATTTGAATTATTTACAAATTTTGTAAATTAGCAGAAAGAAACAGAATATGATTTCAGTTAAAGATAAGATAATCAAAGGAATACAAGGCATAGATAATGATGAATTACTTCAAGAAGTCTATACTTTATTTCAGGATATAAAAGAAACCAAAAATATAATTATCTTAAATCCTGATCAAAAATTATTGATTGAGGAAGCTCGAGATGATTACAAAAACAATCGATTTTATACTACGGAAGAAACATTTATGGACCTAATTGATGACTAAGCCAATAGTTTGGTCACATAAAGCAAAGAATGACCTAAAACGTATTAAGAAATTTTATGACACCAGGAATCAATCAACTTCCTATAGTAAGAAGTTACTAAAAACATTTAGAGATTCAGTTAAATTAATAGAGAAATTTCCCTTGTTATCTTTCCCTACAGAATATAAGAATGTTAGAGGATTTGTAATTCTTGAGTATATAATATTTTATGAAATAATGAAAGAGCACATAATAATATTAATTGTATGGGATTGTAGACGAGATCCTGAGCAATTGAAAAAAATAATGGATGGTTAAATGGCCAGCTTGTAACATCATACTTGCGATCATGCCGCTTAAAGATAAATGTTTCACTTTTGGATAAAAAGTGAAAGCAAGTTTTTACTTTTGGTTTCCAGTGATTGAGGCACGTCGCAAGTACTTGACCGTTCGAGGAAATGCCTTCGGCATTCCCCCGAACGGAGCACTGACTTTGTGCCATCGGAGATAGATGCTTTCGGCACTATCCCCGAACAATGGCTTTAAGCCATTGTAACGGCCCAAAGCCAGTGCTCCGTTATACCTCATATTCAATGAAAAATTTAATTAGTATTGTAAAATAGTAGCACATATGCTACATTTGTGTTGTGAAAGCCCTTGAACTTGAAAAACTGATTAAATCAATGGGCTGGTATTATATAAGGCAGACTGGAAGTCATAAAATATACAAACATGAATCCATTCAGGGAGTTATTGTAATACCGTTTCATGGGTCTAAAGATTTACCAAAAGGTACAGAAATTAGTATTTTAAAAAAAGCTGGAATAAAAAAGTAATATGAAACAATTAACAGCGGTAATTGAAAGAAATAAGGATGCATTTTTTGCATATATAAAGGAGGTAGATGGGTGCGTTGCAGGAGGCAAAACATATCAACAAGTCAAACTTAACTTGGAAAAAATGCTCAAAATAGCGGAAAAGGAAGATTCAGAACTTAAAAGGGCATTAAGCAAAGGTTATAAACTAAAATTTGAAGTTGATTTAGAATCTGTGTTTGATTTAATTCCTGAAGTAAACATTAGCCAATTGGCGAAAACGGCAAACCTCAACCCTGGCTTACTGAGACAATATGTTTCTGGTTCAAAGAAAGCATCAGAAGCACAAACTGAAAAAGTTATGAAAGCAATAAAAGATGTGAGTGTAAAATTAAACTCTATTACCCTGAGTGTCGGGTAGATGAATACGAGGCACAACATTGTATTGCCTCCATGCCATTCAATCATAAGTCTTTCAAGTTTGGTAGAAAAAATCTTAATTTAGCTACTGTTTGACAGCAGGAAATTGGCACGGCGGCAATACTGGCACGTTCGAGGAAATTCCTTCGGCATTCCTTTTAACGGAGCACTGACTTTGTGCCATCGGTGATAGATGCCTTCGGCAAATCCCCGAACAATGGCTTTAAGCCATTGTAACGGCCCAAAGCCAGTGCTCCGTTGTAGGGCATTTCATAAGACAAAACATAAACAAAATGACAGCAATAAAAAAGACGATAGAGTTTAAAGTTTCAGAGCCGACTGACCTAAGAAAAATGACCATAGACTATTTCAAAAAATCAGGCTTTAAGCACTTAGACAATAACACAAGTGACAAGACAATAATATTTGAACGTGGCTCAATTGCTACAAATATGTGGACGTTTAACCCGCTGAAATGGAAATCTACAATAGACATTGAAATTAGCGGACAAGACATTAAGGCAAACTTCAATATAAATGCAGCAGGACAAACACCAACAGGTAATGACGAGTTGCTTTGGGAAACATTCATTGACAATTACCAAAAATATCTGCTTGATTCAAATTTTGACTTCCTGACCGAGAACTCAAAGACTCTAAGAGCAACAAAAAGTAAAAATTTAAAATATTTAGGTTGGGCCGTACTTGGGGGCCTGATTGGCGGAATTCCAGCAGGACTGATTGCATATTGGACTGGAATAAATACTATTGTATCAATAGGTGCGGCAGGCGGAGGAATTATACTTATGGCAAAGAAAATCAATGAAGACAGAAAGAAAAACGCCCTATAACACGGTTTTTCGTCATGCGAAGTGAAGTGCTTAAATTCAAGTGCAGTTTTTCAAATCAACTTTTGTGCTGGCTTGACTGTTTTCTGCCTTGAAATCCCGCACGAACCCCAGACCCAAAAACGTTAGGCGTATTGCTTCGACGACCGTTTAAACATAAAACGACAGTAAGAAAATGGAACATTTAAACAGAAAAGAACATTGGGAAAAGGTTTATGCGACCAAACAGCCCCATGAAGTAAGCTGGACTCAGGAATTACCAAAAACATCTTTAGACTTTATACACAGTTTTAATTTGCCCAAGACTGCAAGCATCATTGACATTGGAGGTGGCGACAGTAAACTGGTTGACTATCTTCTGGAGGAAGGTTTTCAAAACATTTCGGTGCTTGACATTTCAGCAAAAGCAATTGAAAGAGCCAAGCTGCGGCTTGGCGAAAAAGCAGCAAATGTAAATTGGATCGTAAGCGATGTTACAGAATTTCATCCGACAACAACTTACGACTGCTGGCACGACAGAGCAACTTTTCATTTTCTCACAAGCACGGACGAAATCAACACCTACTTGGCGACTGCAAGAAAAGCAGTAAAGGAGTTTATGGCAATCGGCACATTCAGCGACAAAGGACCAAAAAAATGCAGTATGCTTGATGTCCAACAATACACCGAAGAAGAATTGCAAAAGCAACTTCAGAACGGTTTTGAGAAATTGAAGTGCGTTACCGAAGACCACACAACACCTTTCAATACGGTACAGAATTTTTTGTTTTGTAGTTTCAAGCGTAGCGCAAACTGACACAACACATCTTCTGATTGAGAATATGGCGGCCTATCACAAGGGGTTTGCGATCGCGGGGGTTCCTTGCTTCGCAGACACATTTGTGCAAGGTGGAAGTTCAGTTCTCCGAATAGAGTTTAGTGTTAAAACACCCTGCCATCGCAAATCTTCGAAACATTAAATACCATTGTTAAAACAATCATTACATGAGTAAAGGAAAAGTAAGACAAGCAGAATTTACTAGATGGTTTGGACCATTGCTAAATGCACTTAGAGATCTTGGTGGCTCCGGGCGGCCTAAAGAAGTTACTGAAAGAATTGCAAGGAATCTTAATATTCCAGATAAAGTACTTGAAGAGACTTTAAAATCTGGTACTCCGCGATTTGCAAATCAAGTTGCGTGGGCTAGACAATATTTAGTATGGGAAGGGCTTTTGGAAGAAAACACCAGAGGAATCTGGACATTGTCAGATAAGGGGAGAAATACAATACTTTCTGATGAACAAGGAAGACAACTTTTTCTAAAATGGGTTGAAATTCATCAAAAAGCAAGAAAAGATAAAACCATAGTAGATTTAATTATTGAGCCGGACGAAAAAGATCCTGAAAATATTGAACACAGTTATACTCCAAGTCTATTAGAAGTACTTCAAAGTGTTTCACCTAAGGGTTTTGAGGACATTTGTAAACGACTTTTACGGGAGCACGGGTTTGAAAATGTTGAAGTAACAGGAGGTTCGCACGATGGGGGCATAGATGGTTATGGTACTTTAGAATTAAACCCATTTGTAACAATAAAAGTATTATTTCAATGTAAGCGATATAAGGGAACTGTATCACGAGCACAAGTTGGTGATTTTCGAAATGCAATGTTTGGAAGAGCAGAGAAAGGAATCATATTAACTACAGGATCTTTTTCAGAAGATGCCAAAAGAGAAGCATCAAGAGATGGAGCTCCACCAGTTGAGCTTATTGACGGACAAAAACTAGTCGAGCTTTTTGAAGACAAGCAACTGGGTGTTAAGCCTAAAACTATTTATGAAGTTGATTTGAAATTTTTTGAACCTTATATTGAGAGAAAATAATAAGATAACGGCATGTAAAATTGTAAATGCGGCCATGCCAACAGGTGAAATAAGTTTTCACTTTTTGCTTTCAATCAAAAAAACTTTTCTTACTTTTGGCTTGCAGAGAAGCGCGGCACGTAGCAAGCACATTGACGTTGTACAAGATTCCTATCTGTGGGCGACATTTTACACAAAGGAGACCTGACTTAGATATATTCTAAATGATGGAGTCCTTTACCGTGGTCGGTACATGCTCGCTTGCGGGAAAGCGACAATGATACTCCAATACGAAATGTCAAAAGGCGGGATGTGAACAGTCCATATCAAGCCCTATTTGTCTCTCAAAAATTTTTCAGGACATGGTGCAGCGTTTTCACACGCTGTATCGCACTACTACCTTAGCGGTCAATGATGCACGAATTTTCGAAAAATAGCAACGACCTCGACTTGGCCGCCGCCTGTTCACAGGGCGACCGACGGGCGCAGCGTATCTTATTCGAGCGGGTGAAAAACCCCATGTTCGGTATATGTATGCGCTTTGCCGAGAGCCGTGCCGCCGCTGAAGATTTGTTGCAGGTAGGCTTTATCCGCGTTTTCCGCGATATAGCGCGGTATCGCGGCGAAGGAAGTTTGGATGGTTGGGTGCGCCGTGTCTTCGTCCGAACAGCCATCGAGGACTACCACCGGCGGAAAAAACTGCCTCAGATCGTCGAACTGGACCAACTCGAAAACTTCTTTTTCGAGCCAGAATACTTCGACCCTGACGACCCAGATGCAGTCATCGCCCTCCTCCAAAAACTCCCTCCAGGCTTCCGCACTGTGCTGAACCTAGCGGTTTTGGAAGAGAAAAGCCACGAGGAAATCGCACACGAACTCGGCATCACGGCCTCGACCTCTCGCTCTCAACTGGCAAGGGCAAAGGCCTTTTTGAAAAAAATAGTTCAAAAAAAACTCGTTTTGATATGAAAAGCGACCAACAAAAACCAGCTACTGACTCAACCGAAAAATGGCTTGACCAGATTATCGGCGACTATTGTCCAGAAGCACCTGCAAATGCCTGGCAACGCCTCGAGCAGCACTTGCCGCAGCGCAAACGCCGCCGCCCATTGGCATTTTGGCTGTCCACTGGGGTTGTTGTCGTGGCTGCCGCTATTTCGATTGGTTGGTTTCTGAAGAATTCTGAAGCACTTGCCACACCGACCGGTTCGGTTGAAAAAGGACAGCTTATCGTGCAGGCTTCAGCCGGCGAATTATCTGAAAATTTAAAGAAAAAAAAGGCTGCGATTTTGATAGAAAAGCCGGAGGTGGCAACTAGTGCCCAGTTTTCAAAGAATCATTTTTCGAGCAAATACAGCCTTGAAGGAGGGCCCGTCTTAGCAAAATATTGGACGCACGAAACTCCTGTCAAGTCCACTTTTTTGAAAAACGAAGAGCACGAAGCAAGGGGTTTTTTAGAAAAGACAATTGCTGCTACGCATTCGTTCTTAGAAAAAACTGCGCCTACGAAAGACTTATACCTGCTCGAAAAATTGAGCGATAATACATTTCCGACTGTTCTTTTATCTGAAAACCCACGAAGCGAATTACAATTTCCAACTCCGCTCATCAAACCAATAAAGTACAAAGTCCCGCGTTACCGATTCGGATTCGAGGCAGCCCCTGTCTTTATCGCTCAAAAAAACAAGGGCAAGAGGTCCGGTAATCTCATCTTCCCGGAGGCGCACCCGCGTCCTGGTCACGGCTTTCAAGCGGGCGTTTCACTTTTCGTCGAGCCACTGAAAAAGTGGCGCGTCGGCATTATTATCCAACACTTGAGGCAGACCCACGAGGCGGCGCACTCAGCTACCCTAAGGCTCATGGACGGAGTTTGCCTCAACCCACATGACCCAGGCTTGAAAGAATATCAGTTTCATTATACCGTCGTCTCCGGCGACAAGCAAAGCGACCTCACCCTGCGGTTGCAACAAGAAGAAATCGGCTCGACAATGCCTGTCGATGAGCCGTTCACACTCGATATGAAGACTGCTTACCACTCAGCCTCTTGGCGCGTTCCATTCACCGTTGAGCGGAAATTCGGGGCGGGCAAATGGCACGGATTCGTGCGCGGTGGGGCTGTCGTGGATTTTTCAGAAAAAACCAAAATCAAGGTCACGCATTTCACAGAGGCCTGCCAAGATTTGTGTTTTCATAGCGGTCATTTGCCTACAATTAGTTCTTCTTCACCAAGTAAAACCGAATTGGGTTGGCTGGCGGGTGTTGGTTTCGAGCGGGAGGTTTCGCGCGGAACGGCGCTGCGCGTCGAGCCGTTCGTGGTCGGTCGAAAAGGCTTGATGCAGTGCGGTTTAAGTGTCGGTTTGTTGTTTTTAAATTAAAAAATTCATACATATTTAAAATTTGTTTTTTTATGAAAAAAGGACTTTTACTTCTCATTCTGGCAACCATGATTTCGATAGGAAATGCCCAAAATGAAATCATGCTACATCTTGCACCGCGCCTCGGCAATGCGGTTTTTTCGCTCAACCAAGCGGTTGATCACCCCGGCGGTAAGTACCAAATGAAGTACACCCGTTTCGAATATTACATATCGGAAATCAAAATCACCCACGACGGCGGGCAAATTGAACCTTGCACTGGGTTGACCCTACTCGTGCGCCCCGCCCAAGATTCGATGTACAGCCTCGGCCAAATGCCAGGCATTACCAACATCGAGGCCATCACCTTTTCGGTGGGCGTGCCGCAGTCTGTGAACCACCTCGATCCGGCGTCTTATCCGCCTGGTGATCCACTCGCTCCGCAAATCCCGGATATGCACTGGGGTTGGGTGGCGGGCTACCGTTTCGCAGCAGTCGAGGGCTTAGCCGGTGCAAACTTTTCGCAAAATTTTCAACTCCACGCACTCGGAGATGCGAACTACAAAACGCAGACCATCCTGACCAAAGCCGAACAGGTAAGTCCGGACATAAAAATGATCCATCTCATCGCAGACTACCAACAGGCAATGAAAAGCCTCAATATCAGCGGAGGCCTTGTGGTACATGGCACAACGGGAGCGGCGGTGACCCTGCTGAACAACTTTCAAAGCGCAGTTTTCAAAGCGGAGAGCAGTACCGCGGTTATAGACCAGGCTTTCGCAGGTGAGTTTGAGGTTTCTCCGAACCCGGTGCGCGATGCTGCTCCGCAGGTCAATTATTCGCTTCCGGCAGGAGAGGGTTATGCACTAACCGTAACTGACTTGACGGGCAAAATTTTGGCTCGCAAAGCACTGTCGGCAGGTGAAAACCAGTCGTTGTTACTGGAAAAAATGCCGACGACAGGACTTTTCTTCGTCCAACTCTGGCAGCGCGGCAGTCTTGTGGCGGTTGAAAAATTGGTCGTTTTGAATTGATTCTTGAATGGATAAAAGCGTTTTCATCGGTTTCGTTCTGTTGTTCTTTTTGGCTTGCCAGAAAGAACAACAGCCACCTGGGCTCACCGAACCAGAACCGCTTTTGGCTCTGCCTCCAGGCTTCCCGACCCCAAATTTCCCGGCGGACAATGAACTGACAGCAGCGCGTTTTGCACTTGGCAAGAGGCTTTTTTACGATGTGGCCATGTCGCGAGATAGCACGGTTTCCTGTGCCTCGTGCCATGCACCTGGACGTGCGTTTTCGGATTCGGTGGCCTTTTCGTCAGGGGTTGGAGGACTGCCGGGCAAGCGCAATGCGCCGACACTTGCAAATGTGGCTTACCAACCGTATTTCACCCGAGAGGGGGGAGTGCCAACGCTGGAAATGCAAATCCTCGTACCAATTCAGGAACATAACGAGTTTGATTTAAACATTTTTCTCATCGCCGAGCGGTTGAAAACCGACTCGATGTACGTCCGAATGAGTCAGGAAGCCTATGACCGCGATCCGGATTTTTACATCATCACTCGGGGTATCGCTTGTTTCGAGCGGACGCTGGTTTCAGGACAGAGCCGCTTCGACGCATTCTTTTATCAGGGAAAAAACGATGCACTGACGGCTGCTGAACGTCGCGGCAAGGACTTGTTTTTCTCCGAAAAAACGAACTGTTCGAGCTGCCATGAAGGGTTTAATTTTACAAACTACGCCTTTGAAAACAACGGCCTTTACGAAAACTACCCCGACCCCGGACGTTTCCGCCTGACTGAAGACACGGCAGACATCGCCCGTTTCAAAGTGCCTACGCTTCGTAATGTCGGCGTAACGGAGCCTTTCATGCATGACGGCTCGCTACCGACCCTGGCGGCAGTAGTCGACCATTACAATTCGGGCGGTAAAAGCCATTCCCACAAAAGCGCTTTGGTGAAACCGTTGGGACTGACAGCGCAAGAAAAAGCAGATCTAGTAGCGTTTTTAGAAAGTCTGACGGATGAAAAATTCATTTCGAATCCGAAATTCAAATAAATATAAATACACGGTCTATGAAAAAATTAATACTCGTGGTTTCCTTTTTGACAGCCCTCTTTATTGCCTGTCTCCCCGAACCGGCAGATGACCCTGTCGTGTTTGACCCGACCCCTGTGACGGTCAATCTGCGCGATTTCCCCGACCCTGAATTCCCGGAGGACAATAAACCGACTGTGCAGGGTGTAATGCTCGGTAGAATGCTATTTTACGAAAAACTCCTCTCGAAAGACGGCTCGCAGGCTTGCGCCGACTGCCACCGCCAGCCCGACGGTTTTTCAGACAGTCTCCAATTTTCGGTAGGCGTTGAAAAAATGAACGGCACACGACAAGCAATGCCCGTGATGAACCTTGCGTGGCACAAGAACGGCTTGTTTTGGGACGGACGCTCTGCGCACTTGCGCGATCAAGCCCTGCGACCCATCCAAGATCCGCTCGAAATGAACGAGACGCTGGCGAACGTTATCTCCAAACTTTCAGCTGAAAAAAAGTATACCGACCAGTTCATTCGCGCTTTTGGGGACGCGACTGTGACTGAAGAGCGCATTGGAAGGGCCATTGAACAGTTCGAATTCACGATGATTTCCAACAACTCGAAGTACGACCAATTCAAGCGCGGTGAAACAAGCTTGTCCGATGCTGAAGAGCGCGGGCGAAAACTGTTTTTCTCGGAATTTGATCCGTCTGGGGTGCAAAGAGGTGCAGAGTGCTTTCATTGCCATGCTACCTTCAACTTTACCAACGATGAGTACATGAACAATGGCCTTGATACGGACAAAGAACAAAAAGACGAGGGGCGCATGAAAGTAACCCTAGACCCGGCGGATATGGCGAAGTTCAAAACGCCAAGCCTGCGAAATATCGCCCTCACTGCGCCCTATATGCACGATGGAAGGTTTAAAACTTTAGAAGAAGTCATTGATCACTACAATACCGGCGCAAAGAACTCGACGACGGTGGAATTTTTGATGCAATACAACCTTCAACCTGGCGGGTTGGGGCTCACGGAGAGCGAAAAAGCCGACCTGGTGGCCTTTCTCAAAACGCTCACGGACACAGAATTTTTGACAAACCCGGCGTTCAAATCGCCTTTTTGAGTCAGTGGGTTTTATCATAGAAATATGAAAGCGACGTTTTTTCTTGCAGAAGTTTTAGAGCGTGTCGGTAGTTTTTTTTGGAACAAATTATAAATTTTAAGGATGAAAAAAAGCAACAATGGCATGGCTGATTTCAGTAGCTTTCCTTGCTTCGGTGTATTTCCAGAACCAAATCCCAATAATGCCCATGCTCGAAGGCAGGACTTTCAACCTTATGCCACAACAGGGCATCCCGGTGATTTATCCTGGCACACAGACCCAAATATTGAGATACAACGACGCAATGCCAGGCAAAAACCTGGTGCTCAAAAAAGGGCAGGCGGTCACTTTGAATGTTCACAAACAATTTGGTGACACGGACACTACCCATTGGCACAGCTTGTACCTATCGCCAGCAAACGACGGTAGCCCGCACACGCCTATTTTGGCAGGCGACGGGTGGTCGCTTACTTTCAAAATCCTGGACAACGCAGCGAATTATTGATACAACCGCTCATTTGAATTGCCTTAAAAAATTGTACTGTGTTTTAAATCCCAACGGCCAATTCATGATTGGAAATTGGGGCGGGTTAAAAAACAAATGGATGTTTTTCTCTTAGTATATGGCACAAATGTTAGAAGGCTTTATAACCATTAACGACAATGTACCTTTTTTTATAACTCAATTCTTTTCCGATGCTGGCTTTGAGCATGTTTCAAAAGCGGATTTCATCTATCCAAAATCGGGACAAACAGTTTTTGCACAGCAGCTAAAAATTAACAAACCATCAAAATCTAATTAGAAAATGAAAAATCAAATCAACATCGCAGCAATGTTACTCACAACAGTAATGTTCTTCGCTTCTTGCGGAAACAAAACATCCGAAAGCAAAGAAAAAACTGCAACAGAACAAACCGCCAACGCAAATTACCAATGCCCCATGAAATGTGAGGGAGAAAAAATTTACAGCAAACCCGGCTCTTGCCCCGTATGTAACATGGACTTACAATTGGTTGAAGAGAATCACGAAAACCACGAGCATCATAAACATTAATCATTGGTTAGATGGACATAAGTCAGTGAGAAATAGAGTAATCATTAAGAATTTGCAAAAAATGTTTATATGGACCATACACATCATCATCATTATGAAAATCAACATCCAAATGAACAATATGGTGATCGCGACGTGAGCGGACATGATAAACACGCCGGGCATAATGTTGCGGAATTTTGGAAGCGATTTATTGTATGTTCCATCGTTTCTATTCCTGTGCTTGCCCTGTCGCACATGATACAGCAGTGGTTAGGGTTTAAATTAGTTTTTGCAGGCGACAAATATTTGTTGGCTGTTCTCTCCACATTCATTTTCGTTTATGGTGGTTATCCATTTCTAAAAGGATTGGTAGATGAAGTGAAGGATAAAGCCATTGGCATGATGACACTGATTGGTGTTGCTATTACTGTTGCATGGGCATACAGTGTTGCTATCACTTTTGGTTTGCAGGGCATGGACTTTTATTGGGAAATGGCAACCCTGATAGACATTATGCTCATTGGGCATTACTTTGAAATGAAATCGGTAATGGGTGCTTCCCGTTCATTGGAATTGCTTGTGAAAATGATGCCTTCAACCGCACACCATTTAGTAAACGGACAAATACATGATATGCCTGTCAGTCATTTGAAAATCGGAGATATGATTATGGTAAAGCCGGGCGAAAAAGTTCCGGTAGATGGAATTGTAACCGAAGGAGAAAGCTATGTTGATGAAAGTATGCTTACTGGTGAGAGTAAACCAGTAAAAAAAGAAAAGGACAGTAAAGTGATTGGCGGTGCTGTAAATAGTAATGGTTCACTTACTATAAAAGTTACAAGCACAGGAAAAGACAGCTATCTGAACAAAGTAGTAAAGCTGGTAGAAGATGCTCAAAAAGTAAAATCAAAAACACAAAATTTTGCCGACCGTGCTGCAAAAGTGCTGACGTTTGTTGCGTTGGGCGGTGGTGTTATCACACTTACTATTTGGTTGCTTTTGGGTTTTCCGTTTGTGTTTGCTTTGGAAAGAATGGTTACAGTAATGGTTATTTCCTGTCCTCATGCTTTAGGGTTGGCTGTGCCTTTAGTTGTAGCTATTTCAACTTCCATTTCTGCACAAAAAGGTTTGCTCATTCGCAACAGAACAGCTTTTGAAAATGCGCGGCTGATTACTACCATCATTTTTGACAAGACCGGAACACTTACAAAAGGTTCACATGAATTACAGCAAATAAAAGTGCTGAACCCCAAATTTGAAGATAAAGAATTACTGCGTTTAGCATCAGGCATTGAACAACATTCTGAACATTACATCGCAGCAGGTTTGTTGAGAAAGGTGAAAGAATTGAACATTGCAATTCCAAAATCAGAAAATTTCAATTACCTGCCGGGTAAAGGATTGGAAGGCATTGTAGAAGAGAAAGAAATTAAAGTAGTAGGTCCGAATTACCTGAACGAACAAAACATCAAGATTGCTGAAACGATTGATGAATTTACAGGCACAGTTGTTTATGTTCTGATTGACAAAAATGTTGCGGGGTATTTTACTTTTTCAGACCAGATAAGAGAAAGCTCTCTTGAAGCCATTCAAATTTTAAAAGAGGCGGGAATTAAGAACCTGCTGCTTACAGGCGACAACGAAAAAGTAGCCATGAAAGTAAGCGATGAATTAAAAATGGACGGCTTCATAGCCAATGTATTACCGCATGATAAATTAGAGAAAGTAAAAGAACTTCAGGAAAAAGGTGAATACATTGCCATGACAGGCGATGGCGTAAATGATGCACCTGCTCTTGCACAAGCAGATGTTGGTATTGCAGTTGGTTCAGGAACAGATGTAGCAGCAGAAACAGCAGACATTATTTTGGTGAACTCCGACCCGAAAGATATCGCCAACCTGATATTATTTGGTAAAGCTACCTACAACAAAATGATACAAAACTTATGGTGGGCTGCGGGCTACAACATTCTTGCAATTCCATTGGCAGCAGGTGTACTTTATAATTGGGGAATAATGTTAAGTCCGGCAGTTGGTGCAGTATTGATGAGTTTAAGCACCATTGTAGTTGCTATAAACGCACAACTTTTAAAAAGTAAAATGTCATAAATGAATACTCACACTTATAAAATCTAAATAATATGAAAACAAAAATTACAACATCAACCCTCTTGCTCACAGCAGTAATTTTCATGGCTTCATGCGGAAGCAAAACTTCAGAAAGCAAAAAAGATACAACAACTACCGAACAAACCGCTAATGCCATGTATCAATGCCCCATGAAATGTGAAGGCGAAAAAATGTATGACAAACCCGGCTCTTGCCCCGTGTGCAACATGGATTTGGAAAAAGTGGAAGGAAACCATGAACATCACAAACACGACAGCACTCACACAAATCACTAAATCAGTTTAACACCGCAAACGAATGATAGAAAAAATAATTTCATGGTCAACGCACAACCGCTTCTTCGTCTGGATTGGCATTTTGCTGGTTGTAGTGGGTGGCATTTGGTCAGTAATGACTACTCCCGTTGATGCCATTCCCGACTTATCCGAAAATCAGGTGATTGTTTACACCGAATGGATGGGGCGCAATCCGCAAATCATGGAAGACCAAATCACCTACCCCTTGGTTTCCAACTTGCAGGGCATCCCTAACGTAAAAGCCATACGTGCTGCTTCCATGTTCGGCATGAGTTTCATCTTCGTCATTTTCAATGACGATGCAGAAATTTACTGGGCGCGAACCCGTGTGTTGGAGCGATTGAACTTCGCGCAAAAAGCATTGCCGCAAGGCGTAACCCCAACACTTGGTCCCGATGGAACAGGTGTAGGTCATGTGTTTTGGTATACACTTCAGGGCGATGGCTACGATTTGGGAGAACTCCGTGCAGTGCAGGACTGGTATGTAAAGTTTGCTTTGCAGAATGTGGAAGGCGTGAGCGAAGTCGCCTCGTTTGGGGGCATTCAAAAGCAATATCAGGTTAGCGTCAATCCGCACAAATTGGTTTACTACGGCATATCCGCAATGGATGTGGCAAACGCATTAAAAGCAAACAACAGAGATGTAGGAGGCAGCATTTACGAAATGAACCGCATGGGCTATATGCTAAGAGGTTTGGGCTACATAAAGGACATTAAAGACATTGAAGAAATTTCTGTTGGGGCATACAAATCAACGCCCATAAAATTGAAAGATGTTGCTGACGTGCAAATGAGCAGCGACATCCGATTGGGTATTGCGGAGGAGAATGGTGAAGGTGAAGTGGTAGGTGGCGTAGTGGTTGCCCGATATGGCGAAAATGCAAAAGAAGTAATTGACCGAGTGAAAGAAAGATTAGGTGATGTGGAAAAAGGTCTGCCTCCAGGCGTGAAATTCAAAGTGGCTTACGACCGCAGCGACCTTATTGAAGCGGCTGTTGCCACGCTCAAAGATGCATTGATTGAAGAAATTATAGTTGTGGCACTTGTTGTTTTATTATTTCTTTTTCATGTGCGCAGCGCAGTAGTTGCTATTGTTACTATTCCTTTATCGGTGCTGATTGGTTTTATGTTGGTGAAATGGTTTGGCATTTCTCTCAACATTATGTCATTGGGTGGAATTGCTTTGGCAATCGGTGATTTGGTAGATGCCGGAATTGTAATGACAGAGAACGCATACAAAGGATTGGTGAAAGCAGTTTTAAAAACCGATGAATAATGGAAAAGCATAGAATAGGAAATACAAAAGAACTTAGCGAAGAAGAACGCATCAAAATTATTGAACGTTCATCGCGCACTGTTGGAAGAGCGGTTTTCTTTTCCATCTTGGTAACGCTTATTTCATTCGCACCAATTCTCTTTCTCGAAGGGCAGGAAAGAAAATTGTATTCGCCCCTTGTGTTTACAAAAACATTTGTAATGATAGGCTCTGCCATTGTCGCGCTGTTTATCGTGCCAATGTTGCTTCGTTCATTGATGAAAGGCAAACTCATTCCCGAAAGCAGAAATCCGGTTGCTAATTTCTTCATCAAAATTTACAGCCCTGTATTGCGCTTGTGTCAGCGTTGGAAAAAAACGGTTATTGCTATTTCTGTTTTAATCGTGTTTGGCAGTATTCCATTCGTATTGCGTTTAGGTTCTGAATTTATGCCGCCATTAGATGAAGGTTCGCTGTTGTTCATGCCCGTTACACTTCCTGATGTTTCCAACAACGAAGCCAAACGTATTTTGCAGGTGCAGGACAAACTCATCATGTCCGTTCCCGAAGTGGAAAATGTTCTGGGCAAAGCAGGTCGTGCCTATACTGCAACCGACAATGCTCCCATGAGTATGATTGAAAGCATCATTCTTTTAAAACCAAAATCGGAATGGCGCAAAGGAATGACCACCGAAAAACTAATTACTGAATTAAACGAGAAAGTAAAAATCCCCGGAGTTACAAATGGTTGGACACAGCCCATCATCAACCGTATCAATATGCTTTCAACAGGGGTTCGGACAGACATCGGCATTAAAATTTACGGACAGGAATTAGATACCATTTACAACATTGCCCGTCAGGTTGAAAAATCCTTGCAGGGCATTGAAGGGCTTACCGATTTATATGTAGAGCAACTCACAGGAGGCAAATACCTTGATGTAAAAATTAAGAGGGAGGAAATTGCCCGATACAATCTTTCCATTGAAGAAGTGAACATGCTTATTGAAATGGCGTTGGGAGGAATGCCTGTAACCCAAACAGTAGAAGGTCGGCAGCGATTCAGTGTATCTATGCGTTTGGCACAGGATTTCCGTAGTGATTTGGAAGAGATAAAAAGAACACCCCTTCAAACATCCGGCTATGGAGTTATTCCGCTTTCGGCAGTGGCTGATTTGGAAATTACCGAAGGTCCGCCAATGATTAATTCAGAGAACGCCATGTTGAGAGGCACAGTTTTATTTAATGTCAGAGGCAGAGATATGGGTAGCGTGGTGAAAGATGCCAAAGAAAAAATAGATGCCGATTTCAAAAATCTTCCCAAAGGTTATTTCATCAACTGGAGCGGACAGTATGAAAGTAAAGTCCGTGCCGAAAACCGTTTGAAAATTATCATTCCTATTACGCTTTTGATTATTGCCTTCGTGCTTTATTTCACTTTTCGTTCCTTCAAAGAAATGGCGATTGTGCTTTCCAGTATTCCCATTGCTTTAATCGGAGGCGTTTATTCCATGTATTTTTTTGACGTGAACTTTTCTGTTGCGGTTGCAGTCGGTTTCATTGCCTTATTTGGTATTGCGGTAGAAACAGGCGTGCTGATGCTCGTCTATATGAACGAAGCCATACACGATGCAGTAGATAAAAAGGGAAGCGCAGAACTTACACAGCAAGAAGTGCAGACAGCCGTTTTTTCAGGCGCAGTAATGCGTGTCCGACCAAAACTAATGACCGTAATGGCTGACATGATTGGACTAATGCCTATTCTATTGGCAACAGGCGTGGGTAGCGATGTTATGAAACCCACTGCCATTCCCTTTGTTTTCGGAATGGTTACCTCTACACTTTTTGTGTTAATCGTTTTACCTGTGGTTTATCAGTTAGGGAAAGAATACGAATTGAAAAAACATGGTAAAGTGGAATACCTTGAAATTGAAGAATAAAAAATATTATGAGTTTATGAAAGTAGCGGTTTACAGCATACATCAATTTGAAAAGCCATATTTATTGAAAGCAAATGGAGCAGAACATGAATTGGTATTTTTTGATGTGCCACTAAGCGAGAGCACAACTTATCTAGCGTTTAGCTGTGAAGCTGTCAGCATTTTTACTGGTGATAAAGCCAATGCTTATGTTTTAGAGCTGCTCCATAAGCATGGGGTTAAATATCTTGCACTTCGTTCAGCAGGATTTAACCATGTGGATATTAAAAAGGCAAAGGAACTCAACATGAAAGTCGCCCGAGTTCCGTCTTACTCGCCATATGCTATTGCTGAACACACAGTTGCCATGATGCTCGCACTTAATCGAAAACTCATTCGTGCAAACAGGAGAATTTTGAAATTAAATTTCTCACTAGATGGGTTGGTGGGCTTTGACATGAATGGAAAAACTGTAGGAATTATAGGCACAGGTAAAATCGGGAGTGTCGTAGCCCGAATTATGCATGGGTTTGGTTGTCGCATTGTTGCCTTTGATAAAGAGCAAAACGAAGAACTCAAAAGTCACTATCAAGTTGAATATACTACCTGTGCATCACTTTGTGAAAAATCTGATATTATTTCACTGCACGTTCCACTTAACAACATGACACAGTATATTATTGATAAACATTGTATAGAAAAAATGAAACCTGGTGTAATGCTTATTAACACAAGCAGAGGGGGGTTGGTAAATACAAAAGCAGTAATCGATGCGCTAAAAACAAAGCAGATTGGATTTTTCGGTATGGATGTTTATGAAGAAGAAGAAGGACTATTTTTTGAAGACCATTCAAACGATATTCTGCTTGACGATACCATTGCACGACTAATGACTTTCAGCAACGTGCTTATTACAAGTCATCAGGCGTTTTTAACGGATACCGCGTTAAGAAATATTGCCGAAACTACTATTTACAACCTGCGCTGCTTTCAATTCGATAAAACAAACACTAATGAAATATGAAACTCTCAAACAACACTTTTTCGGCTTCATTGATTCAACTTATTGCTGAGTTTAATAGTGATTCGGCAAAAGGATTGACCGCTCTTGAAGCAACCAACCGTATTTCTCAATACGGCAGAAATACTATTCAATCCGATAAAGGAAAACATCCTTTGAAAATAGTCCTGTCGCAATTTAATAACCTCTTGGTGTATTTGTTGCTGTTTGCAGCCGCCATGTCGTTTTGGTTTCAGGAATACTTGGATGCAACCGCAATTCTGCTTGTAATACTCGTAAATGCGAGCATTGGCTTTTGGATGGAAATGCAGGCAGAACGCTCTATGAATGCCCTTAAAAAAATGGCAAGTGTTCCGGCAAAAGTGTTCAGGGATGGTAAGTTATCCGAAATAACATCCGAGGAATTAGTTCCGGGTGATATACTGTTTGTGGAAGCTGGTGACATGATTACCGCAGATGCAAGAATTATTACCGCCACACAACTTTCCGTAAATGAAGCATCGCTTACGGGTGAAGCCATGCCCGTTGAGAAAATAGCAAGTGAGCTTTCCGAAGATATTCCACTTGCCGACCGAGCTAATATGCTGCATAAAGGCACTTTCGTTACCAACGGAAACACCACTGCCCTTGTGGTAGCAACCGGAATGCAAACCGAATTAGGCAAAATTGCACATCTCGTGCAGGGCGCAGACCAATCAGCCACACCCCTTGAAAAAAAGTTACAAGTATTCAGTCGCAAACTCATTTACATAACAGTTGCTCTGGTTGTTTTGATTTTCATTGTCGGCATGTTTACGCATGGCGATTATGTTGAATTGCTTGAAACTGCCATTGCCCTTGCCGTGGCAGCTATACCCGAAGGTCTTCCCATTGTGGCAACACTTGCCCTGGCGCAGGGCATGATGAAAATGGCAAAACACAATGTAATTGTCAAGAAACTTTCGGCAGTAGAAACTTTAGGCGGCACTACGGTAATCTGCACCGATAAAACTGGAACGCTTACTCAAAATAAAATAGAGGTTACCGATGTAATTACGACAGAAGAAAATGCTGAAAAGAACAAACAAATCATGCAGCATATCGCTGTTTTATGCAACACAGCATCCATTCAGATTTCAGAAAACGAAATAAAAGAAATTGGCGACCCGCTGGAAACGGGCTTATTGAAATATGCACACAAAAACGGAGAGAATATTGAGCAGTTGCGACAGCAGTTTCCTAAAATAGATGAAGTCCCGTTTTCATCGGAAACAAAAATGATGGCAACGCTGCATAGCGGAAACAATGGATATATTGTTTATGCCAAAGGCGCGGCAGAAGAAATACTCAAGCAATGCAGCCAAATTCTGATTGGTTCTGAAATTCAATTTCTGAATGAAGAAACAAGAAAACATTGGAAAGAAAAATCAGAACATCTTGCGGCATCCGGTTTACGAGTAATAGCAGGTGCTTTTAAAGAAACCCCTTCAAAAGATATTTCACTAACAAGCGATTTGGTTTTTGCAGGGCTTTACGGTATGATGGACCCTCCAGCCGAAGATGTGTTTGATGCCATCAAAGAATGTAAAGAGGCAGGTATTAAAGTAGTGATGATTACAGGCGACCACCCCGCTACAGCCAGTTACATAGCTAATCAATTAGGTATTTCTGAAAACGATACACCTATTATTGGAAAAGAAATGAAAGGAGCTTCGCAACTCAGCGAAAACGAAAAACAGCATTGGCTGAATACTTCTGTTTTTGCAAGAGTAACTCCTACACATAAGCTGGATTTGGTTACTGTATTGCAGGAAAAAGGAAACATCGTTGGCATGACTGGCGATGGTGTAAATGATGCGCCTGCTTTAAAAAAAGCCGACATCGGTATTGCAATGGGAAAGCGTGGAACACAGGTGGCACAAGAAGTGTCAGACATGGTGTTGAAAGACGATAAGTTTTCTTCCATTGTTCACGCAATCAGGCAAGGTCGTGTCATCTTCAGCAACATTCAGGAATTTGTGATTTACCTGCTTTCCTGCAACATGAGTGAATTGTTTGTAGTGACTTTAGCTGCCTTATCTAATCTGCATTTTCAATTAATTCCACTGCAAATACTTTTTATCAATCTCATAACCGATGTATTACCGGCACTTGCTTTGGGAGTAAGCGAAGGCAGTCCTTTTGTAATGAAGCATAAACCCCGAAACCCTACTGAACCACTTTTAAAAACAAGACAGTGGTATGCCGTTTGGATCTATGCGGCAATCATTTCCGTTTGCACCCTGGGTGCAGTATTCTTTAGCCATTTTGTTTTGCATACAGGCGAACACTTTGACCCGAAATTGTGCAATAACATTTTGTTCTTCACACTCATTGTTTGTCAGTTATTCCATGTGTTCAACATGGCATCGGTTAAAACATCATTTTTTAAGTCCGAAGTTTTCAGAAACAAATATGTATGGTATGCTCTTGCTTCGAGTGGGCTAATCGTGATATCCGTTTTCTTCATTCCCCCGGTTCGTGAAGCATTGAATGTTCAGTCGCTTAAATTAGAAGACTGGTTGGTAGTTATTGCTTCTGCTTTGATTTCGCTCTTGGTTATTCAAATATTAAAACGCACAAACCTTATTCACGATGAAGATTAACGCTGAAAACATAAATATCACCAAAGCATCAGGACTGAAAGCTCCTTTCAATAAAGGAAAGTTGAAACAATCGCTGTTGCGTTCAGGAGCAAACAACGAGCAGGCAGATGAAATTACCAATGAAGTAATCGAAATGCTGGTTGAAGGAATGTCCACCCGGAAGATTTACAAAACTGCATTTCGATTGCTGAGAAATTATTCCCGTCCGGCAGCAGCACGTTATAAACTCAAACAAGCCATTATGGAATTGGGACCTTCCGGTTTTCCGTTTGAGCAATTTGTTGGCGAACTTTTAAAACATAGAGGTTACAAAACGCAAGTGGGCGTAATTGTAAAAGGACATTGTGTAAACCATGAAATTGATGTGATTGCCGAAAAAGACGAACACCATTTTATGATTGAGTGCAAATTTCATAACCGTCAGGGTTACTCGTCCGATGTTAAAATCCCGCTATACATTCAGTCAAGGTTTTTAGATGTGGAAAGACAATGGAAACAGTTAGATGGTCATTCTGAAAAATTTCATCAGGGTTGGGTAGTAACCAATACTCGCTTTTCAGAAGATGCTGCTCAATACGGAAGGTGCATGAATATGAACCTTGTGAGTTGGGATTACCCCAAACATAATGGGTTAAAAGACTGGATTGATGGTTCGGGTTTACACCCCGTAACCTGTCTTACTTCACTTACCCAAAGAGAAAAGCAACAGCTGTTAGACAAAAAAATAGTGTTGTGTAAATCCATGCACCACAACCATGCCTTACTTCAAAGTATTGGCGTAAAGCCACCCCGATTGCAAAAGGTAATGGATGAATGTGCTGCATTGTGTGAAATGTATTCTAAAACTAATCACTAAAAAAGGAATAAGATGCACGATATACTCAACAACTTACTTTCTCCCTTTTTACTTAGTTTATTGGTATCCGTAGGCGTGGGCGTAATAATAGGGCTTGAACGCGAGTTTGATACTTTGTCTGGCAACGAACATTTTGCAGGGTTAAGAACTTTTGTTTTAGCGGCAATTCTTGGTTGCGTTGTAACTTATTTGGCAACCGAGTTTAATTTTAATATTCTTTTGGTTGCCATTCCCTCCGTTTTCTTCTTTATTAGTGTTTTTCACTTTTCCAAAGTCAAAAAAGAGCATTTCGGTCTTGTAACGGAATTTTCACTTGTCTTAGTGTTCTTTTTGGGAGTGTTTTCCGCTTTACATTTAATTAAGGAAACGCTCACCGTTGCAGTCATCGCCTCCGCATTATTGACTTTTAAAACTAAACTCAAATCCACAGTAAAGCAGATTACACAAGATGAATTGTATGCTTTCATCCGGTTTGCAATCATATCATTTCTAATTCTGCCTTATTTACCTAATGAAAATTTTGGCCCGGAACAACTGATAAATCCGCAAAACATAGGTTTAGTGATAGTCATTGTATCTTCATTAAGCTTTGTAGGTTACTTCATTATCAAATTCTTTGGCGCAGAAAAAGGCATTCTTTTCACCGCATTTTTCGGTGGAACATTTTCGAGCACAGCAGTAACCTGGATATTTAGCACAAAAAGCAAAGAAACTGAAAGTCTCTCAATGAATTATGCGTCAGGGATCCTTGTTGCCTGTGCAGTGATGTTTATCAGGGTCTCAGTTGTAGCTGCTTTATTTAATGTGCAGGTGTTGATGTGGCTACTCATTCCGTGTTTGTTGATGGCAGTCAGTGCTGGGGGCTATGCATATTACATAATAAAAACAAAGACACCTAAGGCTGACATGATAAATGAAAGTATTCAGTTAGGAAATCCTCTTGACTTGATGAATGCTGCTTTCTTCGGACTTCAGTATATTGCAATAACGTTAGCCGTCTATTTTGCCAACATATATTTTGGAGCTAAAGGACTTTTCATATCAGGCATAATTTCAGGGTTTGCTGATGTTGATGCTATCAACATTAGTGCATCTAAGTTGAGTTTAATCCAAATCTCACCGACAATGGCTGCAATGGTTATACTGTTTGCAGTAATCAGTAATACACTTTTTAAAATTGGAGAGTGCTACATAAAAGGAACACGTGAATTGTTCAGGCAGGTCGTCATTGGCTTAATACTATCCATCGTTATTGCGGGCATAAGCATTCTTTTTATTTACATAAATCAAACAACATGAAATACTTGAAAATAAACGAAATCAAAACCACATCACCCAAAGAGGTGCAAAAGCAAAAAGCAAAAAGTGAACTTCTAAATTTGCAACAGGATATTTATTCCTTGCAACATTTGCTTTATGCAGCTCATTCTAAAAGTCTGTTAATCATATTTCAAGGCATTGATACGTCAGGAAAAGATGGTGTAATACGCAAGGTTTTTAATTGCGTTAATCCCTTGGGTGTTCACGCTACTTCATTTAAAGCACCCTGTGACATGGAGCGTGAACATGATTATATGTGGCGTATCTACCAAAAACTACCCGAAAAAGGAATGATACAAATTTTCAACAGGTCATACTATGAAGATATTATTGTCCCAACCATCCAGAAATCGTTGTCAAAAAGCATGATAGATAAACGATACAACTTTATTAATGCTTTTGAAAAACATCTTGTAGAAAACGACACAGATATAATCAAATTTTATCTGCACATCAGCCCGGAAGAACAAAAAAGCAGGATAGAGCAACGGTTAAAAAACCCTCTTAAAAAGTGGAAATACTCAAAAGAGGATAAAAAGTCATCAGAAAAATGGAATGATTATATGGTGGTATATGAAAACATTATAAATCGGTGCAATCAGGTTCCTTGGATAATAGTCCCCTCTGACGAAAAGTGGTATAGAGATTTCATTGTGGCATCTGTAATAAAAGAAAAATTGAAAGCCATGAACTTAAAATTTCCAAAACAAAATGCTCTATCGCAAAACGATAAAGCCGTAGAAAAAAAATAAAAATAAAGAGACAATTAACCCAAAAATTTATGAGCAACATCAAAATTCAATTCTTAGGTGCTGCCGGAACAGTTACCGGCTCCAAATTCCTCATTACCGCTTTCGGTAAAAAAATACTGATAGACTGCGGTTTGTTCCAGGGGCTAAAAGAACTCCGGCAACTAAATTGGCAACCATTAGCCGTTTCAGCAAAAGCTATTGACATTGTATTACTAACACATGCCCATTTAGACCACACGGGCTACCTTCCTTTATTAGTGAAGCATGGTTTTACCGGAACAATTAATGGCACATCGCCAACCTTGCAGATTGCAGAAATAATGTTAAAGGATAGCGCAAAAATTCAGGAAGAAGATGCCGTGAGAGCAAACAAATATCGCTACTCGAAACACAAACCCGCTTTGCCGCTTTACGGTTTGCCGGAAGTGGAAAATACTTTACCACTCTTTCAACAACAACCGCTTAATGAATGGATAAACATTAACGAGCATATCCGATACCGTTTCCGCTACAACGGACATATCATTGGAGCTACGTTTATTGAATTGCAGGTTGGCGATAAAACAGTAGTCTTTTCCGGTGATATTGGCAGAGAAATAGACCCCTTGTTATATCCCCCTGAAAAACCGGAGAAAGCGGATGTTTTATTTATTGAAGCTACTTATGGCAACCGGCTGCATCCTGCCGAACCTGCCATCAACAGCTTGGAAAAACTTATTAATAAGTGCATAGCGAGAAACGGCACGATTATCATACCGAGTTTTTCTGTAGAGCGGACACAATTGCTCATGTATCTGTTTTGGCAGTTAAAAAAGACCAATAAAATTCCCGATATACCTATTTATATGGATAGTCCGATGGGAAGAAATGTTTTGGAAGTTTTTCATCGTAACACAGAGTGGCATAAACTCTCCACCGATGAATGCTCTGAAATGTGCAATACCATCAAGCGGATTAAAGGAGTAGATGAAACTTATGCACTTGCAGAAGACAATACACCTAAGATAATTATTGCAGGAAGTGGTATGGCTGCGGGCGGCAGAGTGCTTACTTATTTTGAAAAATATTTAGGGGACGAAAATGCAACCATCCTGTTGGTGGGTTTTCAGGCTGAAGGAACAAGAGGAAGGGCATTGCTGGAAGGCGCAACCGAAATCAAAATGAGAGGTAAATTCTATGCAGTAAAAGCCCACATGGAAAATATAGAAGGGTTGTCTGGTCATGCAGACCAAAATGGATTGATTGACTGGATGAATAAATTAACATCCATGCCCGAAAAAATATTCATCGTCCACAGCGAGGAAGAAGGTGCAAAGGGATTGCAGGAAAAAATAAGAGAAACCTTTGGGTGGATTGCTCATATTCCTCAATTGAACGAAACCATACAAATCTAAACGGTTGAAATTATGCATAATCATAAAACACTGAAGATAAAAAATCTTGGTATAGACACCTACAGAGAAAACATCATCTATATGCGTTCGGACTGCGATGTATGTCTTTCGGAAGGATTTACTGCCCAAACACGGGTAGTAGTGCATTTTGACAATGAAAGTATCATTGCTACACTTAACGTTGTTTACAACGAACTGTTGAAACATGGTGAAGCCGGGCTTTCAATAGTGGCTGCACAAAGATTAGGCGTACGTGATGGGGATGCAATTATTGTATCTCACTTGCAACCTATTGCATCCATTGGATTGATAAGGTCAAAAATGTATGGCAACGAATTAAAAGAGGCTGAACTGAACCAAATTATTTATGATATTTCAACAGGACAATATTCCAATATAGAACTCGCAGCATTTATTACTGCTACGTCGGGCAATCATCTTTCCATAAATGAAATAAAAGGTCTTACCAGAGCAATGGTTCGTTCCGGTAAAAATTTAGAATGGGATAATCAATCCATTTTTGATAAGCATTGTATTGGCGGTTTGCCGGGTAACCGGACAACTCCTATTGTAATAAGCATTGTGGCAGCAGCAGGTTTGACTATCCCTAAAACTTCTTCCCGTGCCATTACATCCCCGGCAGGAACGGCAGATACAATGGAAGTGATGACCAACGTAGAACTTACAATGGAACAAATGAAAGAAGTAGTAAGCAGGGAAAATGGATGTTTGGTTTGGGGCGGTTCAGTTAGTCTAAGCCCGGCTGACGATGTCCTTATTTCTGTTGAAAAAGCACTGGATATTGACAGCGAAGGACAGATGATTGCTTCGGTTCTTTCAAAGAAAAAAGCCGCAGGTGCAACGCATGTGGTTATTGACATTCCTGTGGGTTCAACAGCAAAAGTCCGAACAAAAGAGAACGCAAATAAATTAATATCACATTTTGAAGAGGTGGCTGATGCCGTTGGCCTTCAAATAAAATGCCTGGTCACTGATGGTTCACAACCGGTTGGCAGGGGAATTGGCCCTGCATTAGAGGCAATGGATGTGTTAAGCGTTCTGCGGAATGAAAACAATGCACCCGAAGATTTAAAACAAAGAGCTTTACTACTTGCAGGTGAATTATTAGAATTTTCCGAAAATGTTGAAAAAGGTAAAGGCATAAGCAAAGCAATAAAAATACTGGAAGGAGGCATCGCCTATACAAAATTTATTTCCATTTGTGAAGCACAAGGGCGTTTTACCGAGCCTGAATTTGCTGCCTTCAGTCTGGATATTTTAGCAGAACAAAGCGGGATTATCAATGAAATTGATTGCAGAAAATTAGCAAAAGTGGCTAAACTGTCTGGTGCTCCAAAATCACCAAAAGCAGGTGTTTTGCTTCACTCACATTTAGGTAAGCAAGTTAGTAATGGAGATGTTTTGTTCACCATTTATGCAGAAGCACAAGGAGAATTAAACTATGCCTTAGGTTATTACAAAATTCAAAACAACATAATACGAATAAAATGAAAGAACACGAAACAATACTATTTGCATTGCCTGGAAATGAACCCACGGTTGACACGATAGCAAAGCGATATAATGTCAGTAAAGGCGAAGCCACTATACGCAATTTCCCGGATGGAGAAACGTATATCCGTATTCATTCAGATGTGAAAGGAAAAAAGGTTGTCATGGTTTGTTCTTTAGACCGCCCTGATACAAAGCTCTTGCCCTTATACTTTCTATCCAAAACTGCTATGGAACTTGGGGCTAAATGCATTTGTCTTATTGCTCCCTATCTGGCATATATGCGACAGGATAAGCAATTTCATTCAGGAGAGGGAATTACTTCAAAATACTTTGCATCGTTCATTTCAAACTTTGCAGAAACTATTACCACCGTTGACCCGCACTTGCACAGGTATAATACTTTGTCCGAAATATATTCGGTTCCTGCGACTGTGGTTCAGGCAGCAAATCATATATCAGAATGGATAAAGAACAATATTCAAAATCCGGTACTGATTGGCCCTGACAGTGAAAGTGAGCAATGGGTTTCCGAGGTAGCCAATAACGCACATGCCCCTTTTATCATATTAGAAAAAGTTAGGCATGGTGACAGAAACGTAAAAGTTTCAATTCCTCAAATAGACCGATATAAAAATCATAAACCTGTTTTGGTGGATGATATTATTTCCACTGCCCGAACTATGATTGAAACGGTTGGTCATCTTAAAAATGCAGGAATGAACCCACCTATTTGCATAGGTATTCATGCTGTATTTGCAGGCAACGCCTATCAGGATTTATTAAATGCCGGGGCTGAAATGGTAGTTACAACGAACACCATTTCACATGAGAGTAATGGAATTGATATAAGTGGATTATTCAAATCAGTGTTCAATGAAGAAAAGTGAAATTTTTCTAATTAAAATTAGGTAAATGAAAAAATCAATAACCATTATGTTCCTGATGTGTCTGCATACGATACATTTACAGGCACAGGATACGTCTTATATATCACTGAAAAAACTGTTGCAGCAGGTAGAAACCAATTACCCGTCCATCATTCAATATCAATACAACATTCAGTCTATTCAGGCAAAAGCAGACGGTGCTAAAGCATGGATGCCGCCCACATTTTCAACAGGCATTATGAGTTTCCCTTACAACTTTTCCATGCTCAAAGAAAAGAACAATCCAATGAACCAAGCTGGTATCGTTTTTTCTCTTGAACAAATGATACCCAACACAAGCAAGTTGAACGCAAAGAAAAGTTACATAAGTTCCCTTGCTGAAATTGAAAAATCAAAGAGCGAATGGACAAAAAATGAACTGAGGCGCGAAGCGAAAATCCTGTATTACAACCGCTATGTAACCGAGAAAAAACAAATCATTCTGAATGAAAGCGAAGAAATACTCCAATTGCTCATCACAACAGCCGAAGCCAAATTCAGCAGCAACCAGTCGCAACTGCAAACCATTTATAAAGCCAAAGCCCGTTTAGCCGAACTCAATAATATGCTGCTGATGCTTGGCGGAGCAATTGCAGAAAGCAACATCGGCTTAAACATTCTCATGGTGCGCGATGTAAACACAAGTTTTCAGATTGATACGCTCATTGCGCCAGTTAATTATTCGTTCAGCATTGCTAACACAACAAACATTTCAAACCGTAGCGACATTACCGCACTCACCAAATACATTCAATCCATGAAGTTGGAGCAAAAAGTAATGAAAATTGGTGTGCGTCCTGATTTTGGTATTCGTGCTGATCACGCACAAATGCTCGGTATGCCAAGCCAATGGTCAGTTATGGGCATGATGACACTTCCCATAGTGCCTTGGGCTTCAAAAATGTATCGTTCCGAAACAAAATCCATCGGCTTTCAAATTCAATCAATGGAACAGGAAAAGCAAACCATGCAACTGATGGCAACAAGAATGTCAGCCGAAAAACTCACCATGATCAATTACGAAAATGCCCAATATCAGAGTTACACAAAAAACATTATTCCCGCTTATGAAAATAACCTGCAAGCCAATTTACTTGCCTTCAAGCAAAACACAGGCGATTTTTTTGTGCTGTTGGATGCGTGGGAAATGTTGCTGATGAAAAAATTGGAAGCGTATGACAAGTTGTTTAACATCTTAAAATTAGAAGCCGAATATGAATACGAGATGGAAATTAAATAATCAAATAAGCATCATCCTCTTTTTGCTTTTGGTGTCGGTGTTTTCATCGTGCAAAAACGAAAACAATAAACAAGGGCATGAAAATCACGTTCAGAACGAAGGTAATTACATCTGCCCCATGCGTTGCGAAGGCGAAAAAACCTATCCGCAACCCGGCAACTGTCCTGTTTGCAAAATGAAACTGCAATTAGTGGAAGAAGAATTAGTGCAATCGGTTTCGCCCAATAAACAGGTTTTATCGCGTCAGGCAACCGTTAAACTGCAAACTGCAAACGAGGCGCAATCTATAAAAGGGCAGGGCTTCATTGATTACGACCGCAACCGAAATCAAAATGTATCGGCACGCTTTGGCGGGAGAATTGAAAAACTTTTCGTGAAATACAATTTGCAGTTCGTCAATAAAGGCGACAAAATTTTGGAACTCTACAGCCCCGAACTAAACACCATTCAGGAGCAACATTTATTTCTGCTGAAAACAGAAACCGGAAAAACACTTATTGAACAATCACGCGAAAAATTAAAACTGTTAGGAATTACCAAACAGCAAATTTCACAGTTGGAAAACAAAGGAACATTCGCACAATCCATTTCTGTTTACAGTCCCGTAAGCGGCTACATACTTTTCAATTCCGAAACGCAAACCAATACAGGTTCAGAAGCAACGCAGCAATCTTCAATGAATAGCATGAGCATGTCCGCTAATACTTCCGTTACCCAAACATCAGGTTCGGCAGGTGTGCAAATTCGTGAGGGTATGTATATCAACAAAGGCGAAACGCTTTTCAGTTTAAACGATTTGCAAACCGTTTGGGCAATCATTTCAATTCCCTCTGAATATCATTCATCCGTTAAGTCAAACAAGCAAATCAATATCGTATCGGAATTGTTTCCCGCTCAAATTCTCACAGGAAAAATTTTACTGACGGAAAAAACTTTTGAGGAAAAACAACAACGCTTCATCAGGGTAAGGGTTGAATTGCCCAATCCTAAAGCTGCTTTAAAAATCAATTCACTCGTTACGGCTGAATTTCCGCTTGAAAAGAACCCCGATGGCTATCTGGGTCAAGTTCCCTCATCGGCAGTTTACCGCACGGGCATGAATGTTTTTGTTTGGGTAAAATCAGGAACAACCAAAAACGGAACGGGAATTTTTGAAATACGAAAAGTTATCACAGGTGCAACGAACAACGGAACAGTTACCATCATAAACGGTCTTGCGCCTGATGAAGAAATTGCTTTACACGCTGGAGCATTAACCGACAGCGAAACATTTTTAAACGGAAACTGATATGAAGCAGAAAATAATATTTCTTTCAATCACAATTCTTTTTGCCTTGGCAGGTTGCAAAAGCAAAAATGAAAATCATGCAGGGCATGATAGCGGAACATACTACACCTGTCCCATGCACCCAAGCGTAAAAAGCAACAGCCCCGGTTCTTGCCCTGTGTGCAATATGTCTTTAATTAAATTTGAAAAACAAAACAACGAACACACACAGCAAGATGGCAATTTTATCACCATTGAAAAACAACAACAGCAATTAGCAGGAATAAAAACCGACACGGTAAAATTTCAAGCCATTATTCCCGCTTCAACCATTTTGGGAACAGTCGCCATTGATGAAGAACAGGTAACAACTATCAGCAGCCGCGTGAAAGGAAGAATAGACAAACTCTACATCAAAACATCAGGCGAATACATCCGAAAAGGAAATCCCGTTTACGCCATTTACAGCGAACAACTTTTTGCTGATGAAAAAGAATTTCTTGCCCTGTCGGAAAAGAGAACGAACAACACCACTGAAAATAAATTGTTAGACGATATGCTCTCTGCGTCCAAAAATAAATTGCTGCTTTGGGGACTTTCAGAAAAACAAATTGCTGAATTAGGAAAAAATAAATCCGCTTCGCCTCAAATAATCTTTTATGCACAGACAGAGGGTTATGTTACCGAAGTGCTTGTAAAAGAAGGAGAATATGTTGAAGTCGGAACATCTATAGTTAAACTTACCACTTTAAATCAGGTTTGGATTGATGCTCAGGTTTACTCCAATGAAATTGAAAAAATAAGCGGTAGCAATTCCTTTCAGGTTTTTTCCGAAACCTACCCCGATGAAGTTTACATGGGTCGTCTTGTGTTCAGCAATCCAGGTGTGGAAGATAATCGCAAAGTGCAACTGTTGCGCCTTAGAATTGACAACGCTAAAAACAATCTCATTCCGGGCATGATGGTGTATGTAAGTCCTAAACAAAATTCAAAACCTGTTTTAGCCGTTCCGAAATCTGCCGTGCTGTTAGAGAAAATGAAAACTGTTTGGGTATTGGCACACGACAACACCTTTGAACAACGCATGGTTAAAACAGGCGCAGAAAATAAATTTTGGATTGAAATTGTATCGGGTTTGAAAGAAGGTGAAACAATAGTTACAGAAGGTGCATACTTAATCAGCAGTGAGTTTATTCTTAAAAGCGGAGCAGGACAAAGGCATGAGCATTGATAACCATCGCACAGGTGTTAGCACATTTGCAAGCCACACAAGCCCAAGCACAGCCCAAAGCTTGCAAAAGAGCTTTCACCTTATCCGCCTAGACAAAATTGAATTAAAAAAATACCCTTCCCTTCTGAAAATAAAAAATACGCAACCGCGTAGACCAACACTACACAGGCAAAGATGGTAAAACTCAACAACGACAATGGTTTACAGACACGGTGGACAAGAACGCCAGCTGGTAACAGCGTGTTGCCTCAATTGGCGGTGACGTGCAAAATTGAAGCTGAGTGCTCCTATCAAACTTTTGTGCAGGTTGACAGTGAAGTGCTCCGAAATCGCCAACTGCGGCAACACGCAAACCGTTACCAGCAAGCGTAAAAGACAACGACCCGACAGAAAATAACGGACAGAAAAACAGAAAAAGTAAACCATTTTGACAGGTGAACACAGACATAGAAACGATACAACAAACGGACAACGAGTAAGCCGACACTCTTTGCCGACCCTTCTGTGTTTTTTATTTTTCCCACCGCACATTTTTTTAATTCAATTTTAGCCAGCCGCACATTGCACACATTTGTCTTTGCCTGTCAGCGCACCAGCCAACCCGAAGGCAAAGCCAAAAGAGTGCAATCTTCCACGCTCTGTTCAAGAGACGAGTTATTTAACTTGACCACAATCATAGATTGTTTTGACAACTATCAGTTTTTTAAAGTAAATAAATATAAATATTAGGGCAATAAAATTTATATGGCACATACAAATCATCACGTAGAGAATCACCACGGCCACCAAGCTCATCGTGGTGAAAGCGGACACGACAAACATGCCGGACACAATGTTTCTGATTTTTGGAAACGGTTTATTGTATGTTCCATAGTTTCTATTCCTGTGCTTGCCCTGTCGCACATGATACAGCAGTGGTTGGGGTTTGAATTTGCTTTTGCAGGCGACCAATATGTGTTAGCTGTTCTTTCCACTTTCATTTTTATTTATGGTGGTTATCCTTTCCTAAAAGGATTATATGACGAAGTAAAAGACAACGCCATCGGCATGATGACACTTATTGGTGTTGCTATTACTGTTGCATGGGCTTACAGTGTTGCTATCACTTTTGGTTTACAGGGTATGGACTTTTATTGGGAAATGGCGACCCTGATAGACATTATGCTCATTGGGCATTACTTTGAAATGAAGTCGGTAATGGGTGCTTCGCGTTCGCTTGAACTGCTTGTAAAAATGACACCATCAACCGGACGCCATTAAGCAAACTTATCATCATAAAATTGTGGCAAGAATGGAAATCAACCGCTTTGGTGCAACCGGGATTGCACGTTTACGAAATGTTTATCAAGCCTAATGAAATAAAAGAAATTTCCTATGCTTACGGAATGGAGGTAAAGCAACTAAAAGGTATGTCGCCAAACGTAAACCCGATTAAACTGATTGGCTTACTTCTCCAACGAGCAAAGGGCAAACTGAGCTTTTCAGAGTTTGGCAAAAAGGTGAAAATGATTGAGAACAATGACCTGAAAGTAGGATATATGGGTTATGCTGTGAAACAGTAATCAGACACGAATGGCAAGAAGCGCAATCAATTAACATTGGTTGGCCGGAAGTGTGGCGACAGTGTTAAATTGAAGTTTTGTGCTTTCTAGTTACTGTCTTGTCGTGCAACGCGCGAATTACGCAGATACGCGTGACAAGTGGATACTTTTCGCTAATCTAAAAAATATAATCTTACATCAAAGGAATAATTTAAGAATCTCAAATTGTACTACTAGTATTTCACAAATTTAAAAGAATGAAAATTTTTTTGCTTGTCAGTAATTAGCAAAAAATAAACACCGGGTGTAAGTTTGTTAATCGAAATTAGTTCATCGTTTCCTTGCCACTGGTTCTTTTCAACAACAGATCCCAGAATCGAGAAGATGGAGTATTCTTCAATTTCTACTAGACCCTCCTCAGATTGACTTAGTTGTAAAAAATTATTGGATAGACTTGTATGAAGACTCAAACTGTTGCCTGATTTTGAATTATATACGCTGGTGAATATTTCTTTGGTGTTCGTATAGATACCATCCATGGCTAGACTCAGAAAAACTTGCTTATCACTCGTCACTACCCCAGATTTAATCGCCCAGGAATCATACTCACTATGGCCAAGACCGGAACTACTAAATCGATGTAATAATGTATTGTCTTTCGCTTCGATAATCGCAACTGGATAATCGTCCTTTCTTGGATAAGCCAACATAAAATCTTGATCTACTACTTTGATAGACCAACTCGACCTTTCAAAATCAGGGTGGAAAAGTGTATAGGCACCTGAACTATCTACAAGAAACAATTGAATTAATTTATTGTATTTCGGATCTTTGCTAGTTGCTGAAACCAAAAATTGATCATCTTTTAATGGGACCAATTCATAGACTTTTATAAAGTCCTTGAATTGATCATCCTCTTGCCAGATCATTCCCTTATCTGGTGAATAAATCACATTTCTTATTCCTCCAGAATTATACTGTGATTTTGATATCATCCAATTATTACCTTGATCAACGTTGGTCTCGATACTCGGCAGGAATTTGTTGATAAAAGTTAAGGGGATACTAGTCGTTTTCCAATTCCTTCCGCCGTCTTCAGAATAATAAAATACCGGTTTATCTAAGGATACCCCTTCGTCAATTCCTTCCAAAATCAAATCCTGACCGATTGAATAACAATGATAAAGCTTTACCCTTGGTTTGATAAGATGGCTGGTAATAATATTGTCCCAGCTTTTTGTTAGCGGATTGTACAGGTTAACCTCTTTGTTGAGTGTAATCGCCACCGCGTTTCCCTCTTTATTGATGGCTAGTCCATTGACCTCATAACCAAAAACCTTCAGATAGTCCCAGGTTTTTCCCTCATCATTACTCACTAAATATCTTGTTTTGGTCCAACCATATCCATCACAAGGACGCATTCCGTAAAGTCTTCCCTCAAAATCTGTTTTAAGATCTATCAGATTCTCAAGTTTAATATCCAGAATGACTTCTTTCCAATTTTTATATTTAGGTGAGAAACAATACACTCTTGATGCTCCGCAAATAGTGCCGTAAGATATAAGAGCAGAAAGTGAATCCTTAAAACTATAGTAATTGTTCACCTCATCTTCGTTTGGTAATGATAAATTCTGACTCATCTGCTCACATCGGTACCATTGATCCAGATGAATTCCATCACACATATACACTCCAGAATTTGCCACAATGAATACTTCACCATTGGCAGTAAGCGAGAAATTATAAATCCTGGTGAGTTGTCCACTTGGGTCTATGATTAGTTCATTATACTTGAGTGGATCCTGATAGGATGCAGCAAAGATTTTTTCTGAGCCATGATTACGATAAAGTACAGATCCATTCTCTGAAACGAGTATGTTATTTAAAGTCAAATATCCGTGGTATTTGGAATGCAATAAGTAATCACCCGTTCTGGAATTAAATTTATAAATCCGAACGGTGTCAGGTCGGGTATTGGCATGGATTGCTACGAGGAAATTGTTTTCCTCAGTATAAAAAAAGCTTTGGATTGTATTGTAAGCTGAAAAAATAAGCTTGTTCCTGTCAAACCTTAAATTAGAATCTATAGAATATACGTTATCCCCCTCTACAGCAAACAAATTGCCTTCCTGATCCATTTTCGTAGCATCGCTAAATAGATGATTTCCCTCCCTAATTTTAGTTAAAACTCCATTTTTAGTTAATTCGTAAAATGCGGTAGGTTGTATCAAAGGAAACAAACCGATGTATAGTTTTTCACGAACTACTTCAAGATTTTTTAATGCTAAATTGTTAAATTTAATGTCAAATGGCGCAATTAAATTCCAGTTTGCCCCGCTATCCCTTGATTCGAATATTTCATGTGTTTTCCTAAGACTTATATAATATCGGTTGTCGGGAAGAATGGCAATGTCATCCACTTCGTAATAGGGTTCTGTCAGGGTAGGTTTCCATTCCAGCTGTGCATTTAGAAAAGGAAAAGAAAAGCAGACTGCAAAAATTATTAAGAGATAACGCATAAGATTTAATTTTATTCACAATTACATGCGTAATAGTAAACTTGAATGTAAATTTCACAACTATAACAACCAGAGGCAAGCGTGCATTCTTCAGTAATAGTGTTGAGAAAAAAATCTATATCTTTTATTGATGTGGCACACGTAGGCATACCTTGGATTGCTCTCTTTCTCGCCCTAGCCAGCATTGAATCTTGCAATACTTGATCCGCATAATTACAAAGATACCCTATTGTACCACATTCGTAAGTATCACAATCTTCACGAGAGCAGCAATATTGCCAAGGATTAATATTCTGACTATTGATAACTATTGGAGTCGCCAGTCCAAAAACCGAACTGCTTAGGCAGCATTGCGGTGAACATTCCGATGGGGGTGGGCATCCCATGATTATAGAATTTAACTCTGCAACCAAAGCATTTGCAAAATCTCCATTGTTTGAATAAGAACACGGGTCAACATCATTTCTGGGACAGGCTAGGTTCGCCTGTTCGATTAAGCCATTTGTTAATGAAATTGGTGCATTCAAGTTGTTTCGTTCATGATTTCCCATTTCTCCCCATCCGAAAAAGAGAAGAATGAATGAAAAAAAAGTAGGGTAAGACTTTAAGTTTAAAAATGATTCATTTTTTTGTCTTAGTTTTAAACTAGACTGGTTGACTGGTTGACTGGTTGACTGGCACATAATTTAAGATCTAATTTATTTTAAAAAATATTGTATTACTTAATTTCTGCTATCCAAGTGTAAATGATGATTAGTTAGTTATAAAGTGACATGGTACCAATAAATGGGACACTGATCTAATTTAGTTAAAAAATAAAATTAGTACACATTTTACCCCTGCGACAAAGATAAGCATTGCTCCCAAAATGTCAAGAGCAAGTCGAGTTCCGCCGGAAGAATACAGAATAAAGAGGTCGGCGGAACTCTTGACATTTTGTCCGCAATAAGCTTGGTCCTCGTCTAAGGGTAAAAATGCAAAGTCATGTTTTGTTTCCATATTAGTTGCAATGAGTGAATTGATTTTTCGAATAATAAATATTTTCAAATTCTAAGGGTGTATAGTATTGAATGGATGAATGCCTTCTGATTGTGTTGTAATAGCCATCTATGTATTCAAACAGAGTGAATCTTAATTGATCCAAATCATCAAATACAGTACCTCTAATGCATTCGCATTTGAGCCTTGAGAAAAATGATTCGGCAATTGCGTTGTCATAAACTTCGTTTTTGCGAGTCATACTTTGTCTATTTCCTTTAATGGCATTTTTGAAATCTTTACTAGAGTACTGCGTTCCTCGGTCAGAATGGACAATCACACTTAATTTATTTTGGATGCATTTCAGTTTTGCTTTATTGAAGGCTGAAATAACCAGTTCGCTTCTCATATGAGTCTGAACATCCCAGCCCACTACTTTATGCAAATAAGTATCAATCCAAGTTGAAAGATAGGCCCATTGGCCATTCTTTAAAGGAATGTAGGTAATGTCACCAACCCATACTTCATTTGGTTTTTGCGCCTTTCCAAAATCAAGAAGTAAATTGGGTGCAGGAAATTTGGTCCCGGTGGAATCAGTTGTTTTTGGAACAAAACTCTTTGGCTGGATTGCTTTCAAATTTTGTTCCTTCATACATTTGCGAATCAAATGGCGGCTAACATTTTTTGAATATTTTACGGCTAATTCCATTTTAATTCTACGACTTCCATACCTATTCATATGAGAGTCAAATACGGATTTTATTCGGTCTCTTAATCCCAAATGTTTAGTGGGAGAATCCCTCCTGTGGATAAAATGATACAAAGTATTCCTTGGAATATTCATCATCTTGCAAAGCTTGTTAGTAGGATACACACCGCTTAGACTCTGGATAAATTCAGCTTTTGGTTTCATGTCTGCCGGCTGAAAATGTTCAAGGCTTTTTTTAAAATATCCCTTTCCATTTCAACATCCCTTAATTTCTTACGGAGCTGTTCAAGTTCAGTATAAGGATTATTTGTTCCTGGCTGGACGGAAGCATTCCTGGTAATCCTGATTTGACTACGCCAATTGTAAAGCATTTGCTTACTAACGCCAAGAGAATCAGCTAATTCGCTAGCGTTCCTCCCGGATTCGAGCAAATGAATGGCATTAAGCTTAAACTCGGTATCGTACCTCCTCCTCCGATTGTTTGTCTTTGATTGATCCATAACACAAATTTAAGTTAGATTTGTGTACCATTTTCTTGGACCACTTCAAAGCGATTTCATAACTCATAAAGATAAAATTTAGAAATTGACAAAACAATAACCATTTGTTGTTATTTTACAAATAATTATTAATGTTAATGTTTAAGTATTTGATTTTTAAAAATATATAAAATTTAAATCAAAATATTAAACCGGTAAGTGCTTTTTATTTAAAACATTGCTCTAAGTTTTAGGGAATCATAAAAATGCCAAAAAAAAGTCCGATTGGTTTTCAATCGGACTTTTTTATTGATCAACAAATGTTGATTTATTCTGTCAGCATTTTCCAATCCTTGGCGTCCTTTACAGAAAAAATATAGGATCTGGTGCAGGTCTCATGCACGTACACATCATAACCTGAAACAATACCTTTCAGTCGAATTCTTTTGTATTTCGAATCCATGATACCGACAAAATTGCTGTCCGCTACTGTTTCTGCAAATTCAATTTTAACAGTATAGTCATAATTGTCAGGATCTCTGACGAAAAGAGTTCTCCCTCCTTGTAGCACGTTCCGATTTCTCAGTTCGATTTCAATGGACAGTGGTTTTCCTTCACAGGGCATGGTTTTGCCACAGGGGCCTTTGCAATCGGTTCTGGAAGCCAGAGCAGTAATACCTTTGATGGTAGAGCCTCCAGTGCCGCAAGAAATCAAGCATAAGGAGAAGGAGAGGATTGCAATGATATGTTTCATGTCTGTTGAAATTATTTGCCGGTCAACTCGTCGTAGAGCCTGTCCGCGCGATAAATGTATTTTAATGCTGCCATGATTCCTCCTGCGTGAACACAGACGGATCTGTTGGCGGTTTCATCATAGATGAAATTTCCGGGTAGAGATTCAATGTTACCATCAAAAATCAAGCCCACTGCCTCTTTGTTTCGGTTGATGATCGGGCTGCCTGAATTGCCTCCAATGATGTCATTGGTTGCAACAAAATTGAGTGGAGCTTTCAGTAATTCCTGTGGAGGATTTTGCCATCTGGCTGGTAAACCCCATGGGAATTTGGCTGAATTGGAAAAATGACGATCGTATAAACCATAATAAGTGGTCATATACGGGGCTTTGGTGCCGTTGTAGTTGTATCCCATTACCTTGCCATCCGCCAGTCTGAGGGTGAAGGTAGCATCGGGAGGAAGGTTGCTGCCTTTTACTGCAAAAACATTATTGGCAATTTTGGCTTCAAGTGCTCTTCTGCGTGGAGTGCTGTTTTGAAAAGCTTCCACTCCGGCATTGTATTTTGGTACGATGATGCGTGCTATTTCTAAAATTGGATCATCTGTTTTTTTGAATTTTTTTGAGTCTGAGGAAAGTAATTTCTCCAATTTATCCGCATCTGTAAAATCAGTTTTTTTAAGAATTTTGCTCACACGATCTTCTGCAGATTTTCCATCGAGTATCTGATCCATAAACTTGTTTTCAGGATGCTCGTATTTTTTGAGTTCTTCTAGGTAGGTGATAAAGTATTGTTTTTCTTTCTCAGAGCCAATTTCTTTGGACAGATTTCTGATTTGACCTTTGATTTTGTCCAGAGCAGCAGCATTGTCCGGAGTGTCCATTGTTTTTTCATAACGTCCCAATGCATGGATTAGATTGACCATGGCTCCTTTGATGCCTCCGGGTCCGCCCAGGGTCACCAGGGAAGCATGTTTTTTAAGGGCATCTACCGCTTTGGATAATTCGAGCCATGGATCCTCACCCTTGATCTTGGTATTTTTGCGAATATCGTCTTCCATTGCTTTTTTGCGCGCAATCAGACTTGGATTTCTCAATCCACCTAAAATTCCGCCGAAAGCTTTTTGGCTGTTGGCCAGTCCAAAAATGTCATTTTGAAGATCCACATTGGGATTGGCATCATATTCTTTCTGGAGAATATTGATTCTGTTGGTCAACATATCTACCTGTAGAGGAAATCTGTAGTCTCTGTCATATTCCAACTGGCTGTGGGTTCTGTATCTCTCTGTATTGCCCGGATTTCCAATCACAAAAACGGGTTCATTTTCTGAAATTCCGTTGGGATTAAATTTAAAATAATGCGCACTGGTATTGAGTGGATTTCCATTCTCATCGTAAGCCCTCCAGAAAGTATAATCCAGGGTATAGCGCGGGTAGGTAAAATTATCCGGATCACCTCCAAAAAATCCCAGATCTGTCTCCGGTATCATCACAAGGCGGATGTCACCAAACTTTTTATAGCCGTAAAGACTGAATCTCCCGCCGCTATAATATGTCACGGTTTGAATTCTGAGGCCTTTCCATGCATCCATTTGTTCGTAATCTCTTTTGGCCTGAGCAAGCGCGCTATCCTGAAAAATTTTTCGCTCATTGTCATCCTTTGCTTTGTTCATTTCTTTTAAGATCCGCTCGGACACATCTGCCACCATGATCAATTGCTCAACAAAAAGACCGTCTGATTTGCGTTCATCAGCGAGTGTAGCAGCGTAAAACCCATCTTTATCAAAATTTTCACCTTCTTTCTGTAGAGCGGTCACTACATCCCTTGAGCAATGGTGGTTGGTCATGATCAATCCATTGGGAGACACAAAAGATGCAGAACACCAACTGGCAAACCGAAGTGAAGATTTCCGGACATCATCGTACCATTTATCCTCTGGTGTAAAATTGTAGGCTTCTTTAAACCAGGCTTTGGGTGGATTTTCAAAGGTCCACATTTTCCCAAAATCAAATCTTTTGGGTGTAGCCATTGGGTCCTGACCGAAAGCCACAAAATTTACTAAGATGCTTAAAATTAGTAAGTTAGATAGTTTTTTTGAAATTTTATTCATAATTTTTGAAATTGAAGAATGCAAAGATACAGGAACGTATTAAAGAATCGCTTTATTTTTAATGAATTAGGACTCTTTCAATGGATTGGATGGTCACGGGGTGGTAGTGCCTTCTAAAATTTGAAAATGAGCCATTTGCCCATTCCATTTGACCGTGTTCTGCCAACGCTTCATAAAGTGGAAGTACAAATTTGCGTCTGCCTGTTTTTTCCAAAAACCGATTGATTGGGTCTTTAAATTTCATGGAGTTTCCGGATTGAATGAGATATATAAACCATGCAAAAGCCAGTTCTGAATTTTTGGATTCTGACAGTTGGTATTGTTTTTCCAAAGCAGATATAAACTCTTCAGATTTTGAAAGATCCATCCCGCGAATAAAGTGAAGCCATTCATGGGTGGACCAGTTGGCGGTCAGGTTTTTTTTCAAATCATAGGTTTGGTAAAACAAATTTCTGATGCTGTCCACCTGATCAAACAGTTTGGTGGACCAGCCTGGTTTAAAGTCAGGAATTCCTTCCTGATAAATAAATAGATGCATTGTATCCAATACTTT